>JBGTKD010000120.1:0-10500 GCA_041744795.1 Acidimicrobiia bacterium | reverse complement strand
TGCGCTGCTTGCGGCGCGCTCCCGTCCGGCGGCCCGTGCACTCGCACGCGAATTGGCGTGAAAGGATGATCCAGACGTTCGTTGTGGCCGACAAGTAGTTGTTCCACCGGGTCGTCAACAGGCACTCGCCGATAGCCGATCGCCTACTTCCGCGTTTCATCAAGGAGGCCAACTATTCCCTTCTCTGGGCAGCAACCGCCACGGGACTCGGTCTGACGGGCGAGCGGTTCCTCCGTCGCGCGGGCCTAAGGGGGATGTCGGTCGGGCGACCGACGAAACCCCGAGGAGACCGGCGTGTCGAAACCTTGGGCCATCTGGTCATGGTTAGCAGCGGCTCGCCGCGGCATAACGTGCGCACTCGTCGGGCAGGAAGTCGCGGGTGAGGAGTTCTTCGGCCAGGTCGCGAAGCTGGTACGGGTCGACGGGCATCCGTCGGATGCTCATCCCGTCTGGATAGAGCAGCTCGGTTCCATCGGGAGAAAAGCGGACCACCGGGATACCGACGTCCGACTCGAACTCGAAGATCAGGTCTTCGGAGTGGACGTCCCAGAGCCGGACCATGCCGTCGAATCCGGCGGTGGCCACGATGCCACTCCCGTTCATGGCGGGCGCCGGAGCCGCCCCGGTGTGCGCCTGACGGTTGAACACTAAAGCGTCTGCCATGTCCACACCGGCAAGCACCTTCTCCAGGTCGGCGACCCAGACTGCACCACCGGTGGTTCCGCCGACGAGATACCGTCCGCTGGGATCGAAGCTCACGATCATGATGTTCCCGAACTCGTCGAACTGCTCCCGGTTGAAGCTGCCGAGCAACGTCCCGTTGGACATGTCCCAGATTCCGACGGTGACCAGATCGGTCGCCGCAAGGAGACTCCCCCCTGCGAAGATCCCTTCTGGATTGAACGCGGCCGACCAAGGTGTCCCTAGTGAGATCGGGACGAATTCTTCGCCGGATGCCAGGTCGACTACCGAACTGGCTGCGGAGTCGGGAACCTCCTGATCGGCACAGCCCCATCCTGTGAGAACCACGCGACTGTTGTCGGGAGAGAACGCGAGCGGCGTCCGGCACCCACCGAAGACGCGTACGAGGTCCCAGTCGGGAAGGCCTCTCACGGTCGAGACACCGTCCAGTGTGAGGGAACCGATCATCGTGAAATCGGCGCTCGGCAGCCGGTACCCTGCCGCCACCGAGTTCCACTCCCCCTGGCTGACCACTGTCTCCTCACCGGTATCGAGATCGATCATCCGCAGACCGTCCTCCGGATCTCCGATAGCCCCGCCATCGTTAGTGGACACGTTGTAGGCGAGCCACCGCTCATCGCGAGAGATCTGAAAGCCCCACTGCCGCTCCAGCAGAGGGATGCCACCGAGCTCACTGGCCCCTTCTGGTGAGACGTCCCACAAGAGATGGTCTTCTCCAAAGGCGAGAAGCTGTTTTTCGCCGATGAACGTCAGCGAGAGCACGTTCTCGAGGACCCCGGTCAACTGGAGCTGCTGTTCGCCTTCGACGAGGGCTTCCACATAGATGTTGGAGTCGTATCCGGAGTATGCGAGCCGGGTCGCGTCGGGGTCGACCGCGATGGCCTGCACTGACGGACCCGTCTCGTCGTAGATCGTCTCCCCGCTGGCTATCTCCATGACACGCACAAGCTCTCCGGCCCGAAAGGCGACGTGGGTTCGTAGGTCGTTGATCGCGGTGATGTCCGGATTGAGTTCGGCTACATCGAGATGGTCGATCACCGAGCCGTCGGCCGGGTCGAAGAAGGTGAAGCCCGAACCCCCAATCGGAACCAGAACAGTGTCCTTGTCGAGGAATTGGGCGCGACCAACCAGTGACGCCGCTTTGGTCCGGGAGATCTCGCTTCCGTCGACGGCGTCGAGTACCCGAACTTCGTGGTCGAAGGAGAGGGCCAGCCGGCTGCCGTCGAGGTCGTGCGCGACATACTTCCACCCGTGTTCGGTGTCCAGGTCGACGATCCTGGACATGGTCTCCAAGTCGAACGTCCGAATGTCCGGGATGCCATCACCGACCTCACGGAAAAAGTCGACACTGGTGGATGCTGCATAGATGACGACGATGGTCTGGCCGTTCGGGTTGAAATCAACCTGCCAGACAGCCACCGTGGGATCGTCCGGACCGTGCAGTGTTCCGATCAAGGACCCACTCGCATCGAAAACGTCTACATCGCTCCGAGCGGTCTTAGATGCGACTGCGACCAACGAGCCGTCCGGTGACACTTGTGGATAGACCATCGAGCCTGCGGGGAACCGCGAAACCAGCCGCCAATCCTGGATCGCCCGAGCTATGGCGCTCACCGCCTCCGTTGTCGGCTGCCCTCCCTTGCCGACGGAGGCATCGAACGCCTCGACAGCGATCAGGAGGGCGAGCTCCCGGTTCTCATCAAGTTGCCCGATCGAGGCTGACGCAAGCTCGCGAACACGTGCCTGGAGCGCCTCGCTTTGAGCCACGCCGCTCTGCAAGAACGCCACCACTGCCAATGCGCTCACCAGCAACAGGCCACCGCTGAGAGCTGCAATCGCCCGCCGCCGGCGTCTCCGGGCTGCACTGACATCGGCTACTCGCAGGGCGATGCTGGCGGTGATGTACCGGGTCTCATCGCTGGTCAGGACCACGTCGGAAAGCGAGGCCCAGGCCTCAACGTCTTCGAGACGCACCCCCCGCAGTAGATAGCTCGGGTCTTCGCTCGATTCGATCCACTCATGAGCCGACTCCCCCACCCGACGCGCCAGTTTCAGCGACTCGCGGGCGTCTTCGATCCAGCCGTGAAGCCGAGGCCACTCGGTCAGGAGCGCTTCGTGAGCCACCTCCACTGTGGGTCCGCGGGTCACCGGGTCCCGATCGAAGGTGAGCAGTCGGAAAGAGGAAAATGCCTTCAGCACCGATTCCAGGCCACCGCGGTCGATGGCCAGAGAAACCAGCTCCGACTGCCGGGCTCGTCGGCGAGTCACCGAACCCAATTCGTCGACCGACACCAGCCGAAGAAAGACCTCGCGGGTCGCCTGCTTGCCGGCTCGGGTCAAGCCGTCGTACAGCTCCTCCGCCCGACGGCCCAGCGCTCCGGCGACGCCGCCGGTGGCTTCGTACCCGGCAATCGTCAGCGTCGACTTCTCCCGGTGGGAGAACATCTCGGTCAACGCGTATTGGAGAAGCGGAAGAGCACCGGGCTGGCCTTCGACATCGACGATGATGCGCCCCACGAGGCCCGCCTCGAGTTCCAGACCGACAGCGCGGGCCGGGGCCGAGATGGCCTGAGCCAATCCGTCGCGAGTCGGAGGCCCAACTGTGACAAGTCCATCGGCAATCGCCTCGGCGAAATCAGCGTAGGCGAGGGGACGATCGAGGAAGTCGGCGCGGATGGTCGTGACCACCTTGACCCGGCTGCGCTCATCGGCGGCGACGGAGATGAGATTCTCCAGGAAGAGTCGACGGGTCTCTTCGGATCGGCCCGTAGAAAATAGCTCTTCGAACTGATCGATAAAGACAAGCAGCGTGGAGTCGTCGCCAGGGAGGATTTGCTTGCTCACCCGGAGCAGCCCGTTCGGCTGGGTCAGTTCACTCAACATCCCGCCCGGAGTTCGCACCGCCACACGGGACAATGCAGCCTCGAGTTCTTCGAATGGAAACGAACCCGGGAACATGTCAGTCACGAGCCAGTCGCGAGAGTCGGTCAGGGTGCCGGCCCGCAGGGCCGGGATCAGACCCGCACGGACCACTGACGACTTCCCGCTCCCGGAGGGCCCAACGACGGTGACGAGGCGGTGAGTAGCCAATCGCTGCAACAGGTCATCGATCAGGGCGTCACGGCCGTGAAAGTCGACGGCATCGTCTTCGGCGAACGCGCGCAAGCCCTTGTATGGATTGCGAATTTGCTCGGAGGCAATCTCCACGACTTCAGAAGCGGCGACGACGTCGACCCCGGCTGACCGGCGGAGCTCACGCAAGAACTCGTCGACCTTGAGAAACCGATCCTTCGGATCTGTGGCCATCGCCCGGGAAACGACCTTCGCTACTGCCTCCGGGATGTCCTGACGGGCTTCCTCCAGACCGGGCGCGTGAGTCGTCCCGATGGGAGGCACGCCGGAGAGGATTTCGAAGGTGAGAGCACCCAGCGCGAAGATGTCGCTCCGGATGGTGGGGACCTCACCGCCCGCTTCCTCGGGAGACAGCAAACGTGTCGAGGTCATCGCGGCGCCGGGAACGTCGGGGAGTGGGCCGGCAATGCCGAAGTCGGAGAGATAAGCGTTGCCGTCCTCGTCGAGGAGGATGTTGGCGGTTTTCAGATCACCATGCAGCACCCCATGACGGTGGGCGAAGGCGAGTGCGGTGCCTATTTGGTCCAGGAGGCGCAGCGCAGGCTCCAGGTTCCAGCCGCCCGCTTGAAGCGAGTCCTCCAGACTGCCCCCTCGCATGAGGGGCATGACCAGATAAGCACCGGTCGGGTCTCGCCAGTAGTCGTGGAGGGGCAGCAAGTGGGGATGCTCGAGCTTGGCGATCCTCTGCGCCTCTCTCTCAAAGCGAGCCACGAAAGCGAGGTCGTTGGCGTTGCCGGCCTGGATGACCTTCATGGCCACTTCTCGTCCGATGGATGGTTGGTAGGCGCGGTGCACCACGCCGAATTCGCCCGAGCCGATCACGCCGCGTAGCTCGTATCCCCGAATCGGTCGGCGGTGTCGGTCCCCGCCGACCGAAGATTCGACCGCAATGGATAGGAGAAGTGACGGGTCGTGGTCGAGGATTCGAGCCTCAAGATCGGCCAGCTCCGTTCCCGGCTCGATACCGAGTTGATCGACTAGATGGGCTCGAGCCCTCTGATAAGCCCGCAGTGCCTCGGACTGACGTCCGGAGCGGTAGAGGGCGAGCATGAGCTGAGCCCAGAACCGCTCCCGAAGCGGATGGTCCCGGACCAGTGATTCGAGCTCGGCCACCAGTTCCCCGGCCCTGCCAAGGGCGAGATCAGCTTCGATCCGAGTCTCGGTGGCGGTGACCCGCATCTCACCGAGACGCTTGATCTCGGCATCGAGGTCCGGAAGGTCGACACCTCCGTAGGCAGTGCCAAACCAGAGGTCCAAACCCTCGATGAAGGTGGCCCTGGCCGATGCGGGGTCGACTTTCACCAGGTCCGTCCCGGCCCGGACGCTCCTCTCAAAGGCGAGCACGTCGAATGTTTCGGCGTCGACTTCGGTGAGATAGCCATCGCCGCGACGGACTATCGCATCGGGGCCCAAAACGCGACGGAGGTTGTAGATGTAGCTCTGAACCGTGGCTCGCGCCGCCTCTGGCGGCTCTCCCGCCCACACGGAATCGATGAGGGCGTCTTGGGACAGAACCCGGTTGGCCGAGCGGAGCAGTACCGCGAGCACCATTTGCTGGCGGAGACCACCCAATTTCACTTCATGACCGTCGAGCTCGACGGTCATCGGGCCGAGCGCCCGGTACCTCACGGCGCGAATCTTCACACCCTCCTCGCCGCTCCACCACTGCGGCGAGATTGTCTCAGGTATCTCTGGGAAGTGACTGGGAGACCTCCCAGCTGTCCACCAGCAAGCCACCAGAACCGACATGCACATTGCCGACATGTCGACGGAGCAAGGACGTCTCAAACAAACCGCTGCCGACCTGGTGGCGGATGCGCTTCGGCGCCTGGTGAGTCTAGCTCCAGTGGAGGTGAGCCAAGAGCTGATAGGAGGGACGCTTGTCGTCGACTTGCGTGAGGAGGACGAGCTTCATGTCGGGGGCTGGATCCGGGACTCGGTGTGGGCCCCGAGGGGAATGCTCGAGTTCTGGGCAGATCCCTCTGACCAACGCCATCGCATCGAGTTCGACCCCGAACGCCGCCTGATCCTCTACTGCTCGACGGGCGAACGCTCCGCCATGGCCGCCGCCACATTGCGGTCGATGGGATATGCGGACGTCCGCGTGCTCGACGGTGGGATTGAGGCATGGAAGAAGACGGGATTAACGGTGGAGATGCCTTGAGCAATCCGCCAAGAGGAGGTACATGATGAGAAGAAGTGTGACCATCGTCATAGTGGTGGTGGCAACGATGCTCTCCGGAGCATTGGCCGCCGTCGCGTTCGGCAACTTCGGCGACTGGGGCGAGGCCGTGGACATCGAGAGCTTCGGTGCCGGGGCCGCGGAGGGCTTCAACACGGCCAGCACGGAGGGCTGCCCGTTTGTGTCACCCGACGGGAAGATGTTCTTCATAGCCTCAAACCGCGATGGCGGTTCGGGAGGTCTCGATATCTGGGTGTCGACCAGAGCAAGCGAAGCGGAGCCGTGGAGCGAGCCTGTGAACGTAGGCCCGCCGATCAACTCGGCCGCCAACGACTTCTGCCCGACGATAGCGCGGGACGGGAAGACGTTCTTCTTCGCGAGCACGCGCGACGGCCATTGCGGGCAGTCAAGGAACGCAGACATTTATACGACGAGATTCGACGCCAGGATGCAGGCGGGCGCCGTGACCAATCTCGGCTGCGAAGTGAACAGTGCCTGGGATGAGCACAGCCCATTCCCAGCGAACATGCCGGGGGAGGGACCGGTGCTGTTCTATTCCAGTGCTCGACCAGCCGACAGCAACGACGCGCCCGGAGACCACGACGTCTACTCGTCGCCCATGCGCGGCGGCGTGTATGGGGCCGGTATAGCCCTGTCGAGTATCAACACCGCGGCCAATGAGGGTCAACCCCACGTCCGACGTGACGGTCGGGAGTTGTTCTTCTGGAGCGACCGCACCGGCGGGATCGGAGGGCCAGACATCTACTCGGCGACCAGACTGTCCGTCACCGGAAGCTGGGGGACACCTCAGAACCTCGGCCCGAATGTCAACAGCGCGGCGGGGGAGACACGACCTTCGCTCTCCTGGGACGGAAGCACCTTGTACTTCGGATCGACCCGTGTCGGGGCGCAGTCCGACATTTATGTGGCTACACGCTGAGCCTGAAGGGGAGGGGCCAACGATGGTCTCTCACGCGCAGCACCCCTGAACCGACGAAATCCGCCGGAGATCGTTCTCCGGCGGATTTCTGTCATGTCAGCAGCTTTTTTCTGTCAACTACTGGTTGTCGGTAGTTGACTGAAATGTCTGACCGGGGGTTTCGAGCCTGTGGGGTGGTCCGTCCACCCACCATTAGATCTTTCTTGGCTAAGACCGGCACCCGACGTCCAGATCGACCCCGGCTGCCAATGATGAGGGCGGGCCGCCCACGGGCCATCGAGTCTCTACGATCCAATCGATGACCGTTCCAAGCATCACCGACGAACCGTATCGGGGAGCGATCGGCGACCTGCGCCTCTTCCAGACCCCAGGCTTCGAGTCCATCCGCAAGCTGATCAGCGGCAAATTGCCGGGGTCCCCGCCATCGCGGCTGCTCGGGTCGAGGCTCACCGACGTCGGCCTCGGCACAGTGTCCGCCGCCATGCCGGTCACCCCCTGGCTCGAAGACTCCCACGGGCTGATCGAGGCGGGAATCTTCGCACTCTTCGCCGACGCTCCCCTCGCCGCTGCGTTGTGGAGCGGGCTCCCCCCTGGGCGAGTGTCCACCACCTCCGAGCTCAACATGTCATTCGTGCGACCCGTCTCGACGAACACATCAAATCTGGTGGGAAGAGCGGAAACTGTTCACCTTGGGCGCCAAGTGGGCCTGTCGAGCATCCACATCACCGACCAAACCGGCCGCTTGCTCGCCCACGGAACCACCAAGTGCCTCATCACCGACGTCCCCGTCGACCTCGACGTCGACTATCCCCCGCCCGACACCGGGCCGGATGACCCACCCGATCCCTACCTGCGAGAGCCTCCAGGCGCGGACGCCTATTGGAAGCCAAGGGAAGTCGTCGAGACAACGCCGATCGAGCTGATGCACCGCGGACAGACCGAACGCTTTCGCCCACCAATCTGGCGTCTCACAGGATTCCAGCCAGTGGAAGCGAGTCCGGGCTCACTCGTTGCCCGCATCCCGTCCTCGCCCTGGTTCTCCAATGGCGGACCCGCCATCTACGGAGGGGTGTTGGCGTGGTTCGCAGATCACGCCATGGGTGGCGCGGTGTACTCCACCCTTGAGGCTGGCGGCCTGTTCGCCCCACTCGACCTCAACGTCCGCTACCTCCGACCCGCAACAATCAACTCCGGCGACCTGACCGCCCATGCCGAGGTGCGTCACCTCGGTCGGCGACTCCGCGTCACCGCCTGTGAGGTCACCAACGGCGAGGGCAAGACCGTGGCCATGGCCACCTCGTCTGCCTTGGTCGTGCCCGACGGTGCTCGAGCCCTCGTCGCCGGCCGCTCACCAGACGAGATCGTGGGCGACAACGACTGACCTGCGGCTGTCACCGGCAGCCAACGGTTCACTCTGCCCGGCCAAAGCGGGGAAGGTGCGCTGTGTGAAGGGGCCGTCCCATACGCCGACCTCACACCTGGGTCCGTTTCGAGGCGAGCTCGAGGTAAACCTTCCAGCCAGCCGGCCACCATCTGACCGTTCGAAACCCCGCCCGGGGCCGACCGCCCCTGCCCGCATAACCTGTCCAACGCAGTTCGTGATTCATGGACCAGTCTGTAACCCCCGCCACCGCGAGCCCGCACCGGCAGGGTCCCTCCAGGAGATCGTTGGGTCAGGCTGTGTCCCGTCGGTAGAGAAGGATGGTTCCTATCGCAATGGCGGTGAGCGCGTACCCGCCGAACACGGCGGCCGCCTGGGGTTGGCTGAGTGCCATCGCCACTGCCTGGGGAGTCTCGAGGGAGATGTCCAGGGCGAGCAGCCGGTCGCCTGCGAGGAAGGGGAGGAACCGGGCGGCCCGGACGGGTAGGACCTGGTTCAACAGCCCCTCGATGAGCAGTCCCCAGACGAGGATCCCAGTCACGGCCCCCGCGCTATGGCGGATGACCATCCCGACACCTAGCCCCAGCACCGCAGCCATCGAGGTGTAGCCCAGCGCCCACAGGGTCATAGTGGCGATGCTGGAAGTGTCGCCCATGTCGATGCCGGCCAGGGTTGCGCCGCCGAAACCGGCTGCCATGCCCACCACTCCGAGGAGCACACCGTTGGTTGCCGCGATCGCCGCTTTGGAGAAGGCAATGACCCAGCGGGTCGGCTGGGCGGCCAGGGTGATTGCCAGTGTGCCGTGCTGGACTTCTGAGGTCAGGAGCAGTATCCCGGCCACGGAGGCGAGGATTGCGCTCAACGCCGTGAAGTAGAACCCGACTTCGGACACGTACATCGGCTGATCGGTAATGAACTTGGCCATCGCCCAGGAGATCAGCCCACCCCCGACGGCGTTCAGGATCAGGATCAGCCGGTAGGTCCTGACCGAAGCCAGCTTGAGCCCTTCGCTCCACAGGGCGGACGGGACCGCCCGCAGGTCAACGGCCCTGGACCGAGTGGCCGGTGTGAGATGTTGGAGAGAAACAGTTGTTGATGTCATTAGGTGTCCTTTTCGTGAATGTGGTCAGACCGACGCGTACTGGGCTGACGCCCGGGTCATTTCGATGAGGCGGTCCTCGAGCGAGCGGACTGTCTCAGTCAGCTCGAACAGCTGGATTCCGTTGTCGTAGGCGATCTGGGAAACCACCGCCTTGGTCGTCGCCTGGACGCGAATTCGGCTGCCGTCGCTCTCGACCGCGAGACCGTGGTCGCCCAGGGCCGTGATGAGATCTGCCGGTCGAGGGGTCTCCACGACCACCGTGATGTCTTCGCCTGCGGCGATGGCGTCCACCGAGTCGACGGCGATCAGTCGCCCTGCGCCCACAACGACAAGGTCATCGGCAAACAGGCTCAGCTCACTGATCAGATGACTCGAAACGAACACTGTGCCTCCCCGATCGGCAAAACTCCTGAGGTAGTTCCGCAACCACCTGATCCCGTCGGGGTCGAGACCGTTCGACGGCTCGTCGAGCAGCAACGCCTGGGGCTCACCCAACAACGCTCCGGCCAAAGCGAGACGTTGACGCATGCCCAGAGAGAACCCACCCACCCGTTGTCGCGCCGCGGCATCCAGCCCAAGTTCGTTGAGGACTTCTTCGACCCGTCGTGACGGCAAACCCCCCGATGCTGCAAGGGCGCGGAGATGGTTTCGAGCGGTGCGGCCCGGGTGCATGCAGCGGGCGTCGAGGACCGACCCGACAACCCGGGATGGTTGGGCCAGGTTGTGATAGAGAATCCCCTGGTAACGGACTTCCCCCCGGTCAGGTCGGGTGAGACCGACCATCGCCCGCATCGTGGTCGACTTACCCGCTCCGTTCGGTCCGACAAATCCAGTAACCCGGCCCGAAGGCAGGTCAAAGGTGATGTCTTCCACCGCAAGCTTCGTTCCGTAGCGTTTCGTGACTCCTGCGACTGTGATCATGTTGGTTGTGCTCCAGACTTGGTTGCTTACTTCTGTGAAGTGGTGGCGTCAGGCGGCGTCCCGGACGGGCTCGCGGATCAGGGCCATCGCGACCCGTGTGAACCACACGATGAGGCCGAGTCCGAAGACGGCTCCCAGAG
>JBGTKD010000119.1:0-26319 GCA_041744795.1 Acidimicrobiia bacterium | reverse complement strand
GTGCGTCTTGGTCTGGTGCGTCTTGGTCTGGTGCGTCTTGGTCTGGTGCGTCTTGGTCTGGTGCGTCTTGGTCTGGTGCGTCTTGGTCTGGTGCGTCTTGGTCGGGTGCGTCCTGGTCTGGTGCCTCTTGGTCTGGTGCGTCCTGGTCTGGTGCCTCGTGGTCGGTGACCTCCTGGTCGTGAGACTCAAGCCACGCTCCGGGATTGCCAGGGTCTGGTGGCTCTCAGGGGCTATCGCCCTGACAGCCGCAGGCCTAATCCCGTGGATTGTTGGTCTCGAGCCGCTTTCGGGCGCACCATTCCATATCCCTTGGTGGGTTCTCGTCCCGCTCTTCTACATCGCAGAGCGCACCGTCGTTCACTTCAGCTTCAACCGTCACGCCCACTCGTTCTCGCTGAGTGAGATCCCCCTCGTTCTGGGTCTCTTCTTCGCTGCTCCTTGGGCCGTTGTGTTCGGTCAGGCGGTGGGGAGCTGTTTGGCGCTCTCGCTCCATCGTCGCCAGAGCCCCCAGAAGCTGTTCTTCAATGTCTCGCAGTTCACGCTGCAGGCTGTCGTTGTAACAGCGATGTTCAGGTGGATCGCTGACTCTGGAGATCCTCTAGGCATCCGGGCGTCGATCGGCACACTGGCCGGCGTCGGCGCGGCTTTGATGCTGGCAAACCTGTTGATCAACGCGGCGATTCGTCTTTCAGGCGGCAGGATGACGCGCTCGGACATGCTGCAGGTCCTGTCGCTCGGAAGCGCTGCTGCCACGATGAATACGACCCTGGCTTTGGTCGCCGTGAACGTGGCCTGGACGCGACCCAGCTCGCTCTGGATCGCCCTCGTTCCGCCGGTACTTCTCTTCGTTGCGTACCGAGCGCAGGTGTCTCAGAGACAGGAGCACGCTCGCCTGGGTGCCATGTACGAGGCGACCAGGGAGTTACACGGAACTCCCCAGGTCGATGTGGCGGTCCTTGCTGCCGCTCGCAGGGCGCTTGGCATGTTCGGGGCCGCTCGAACCGAGATCATTCTCGTGCAGGGTCCTGACCTCGCGGATGCCTTTCTCACTTCGGTCTCGTCGACTGATGAGAAGACGATGGAGCTTGTCAGCCCGTCACAACTTCACCCGCTTGCCGTCGAAGTCGTGATGGGCGGAGCAAGTCATATCGAGAGATCCGATCCTGATCGTAAGCGCAACGATGCGATGGCCGTGCCATTGCGAACCGGTGATGAGATCATCGGCGCGTTCCTCGTCCTCGAACCCGAAAGCGATATCGAATCGTTTTCGCTGACGGACCTGACCCTCCTCGAGACCCTCGCGTCGCAACTGTCGGTGTCGCTTGAGAACGGCCGCCTCGAAGAGTCGCTCGCCGCGCTTCACGACCTCAAAGAGGAGCTTCGTCACCAAGCAGAACACGACCCGTTGACCGGCCTTGCTAACCGCGCGCTCTTTCACAGGCTCGTTGCGGATGCGGTGGGTGGGTCGGGTCGAAGCGCCGTGTTATTCCTTGACCTCGACGACTTCAAGCGAGTAAACGACACGTTCGGCCATGCGGCTGGTGACGATCTACTTCGCCTGGTTGCAGCCCGAATCCAATCGTGTTGTCGCACCTCCGACACCGTGGGGCGTCTCGGTGGCGACGAGTTCGCAATTCTTCTGACGGATGTGACCGAGCAGGGGCGGGAGACAACTGTCGCTGCTCGTGTGTTGGCGGCCTTCGAGCGTCCGTTCGACATCGATGGACATGCCATTTTCGTGCGCGCGAGCATCGGTGTGGCAGGTACCTCCGATACCGACTCAGTAGACAGTCTCCTCGCACACGCCGATGAGGCGATGTACGTCGCCAAGAACGGCCGGAAGGGGTCGTTCCATATCCACGGTCACGCGGCCGACCAGGCCCTGAGGAGGAGAGCTGAGTTGCGGGCCGACCTGCAGACGGCACTGGTCACGGGAACCCTCGACATGAAGTACCAGCCGATCGTCGAACTCGAGACCGGGAGAGTGATTGGTGCGGAAGCGCTTCTGCGTTGGGACCATCCTGTACACGGATCGATAGCGGCATCTGAAGCTCTCGCGATCGCTGATGAGGCAGGTTTGATGCAGCTGCTTGGAGGATGGACGGTTGGTCGGGCCTGTCGGGACGTGGCCGAACTTCGCCGTCACCGGGCAGATATGTGGGTGTCCGTGAATATCGCGGCCGATCAGCTCCACCCGGCCCTTGTCACCACGGTGATGGCAGAGTTGGACGCCAACAGCCTCGATCCTTCCGCGCTGGTCGTCGAGATCACGGAATCTGCCGCGATAGAACACGGCGAGCGAATGCTCTCCGAAATCCACGATCGGGGTGTGCGCATCGCCCTTGACGACTTCGGCACCGGTTACTCCTCCCTGTCCCGCCTCGACTCCCTCCCGATTTCGATCGTCAAGGTGGATAGGGCGTTCGTAGCCAGGATGACCGGTCCCGAGCGGTCACGGCTCGCAGAGATGGTGCTGGAGATCGGCGAAACGCTCGGGCTGGTGACGATTGCCGAAGGGATCGAGAGCGAGGATGAGCGACAGCACCTGCTGCGCCTGGGCTGCACTGTGGGTCAGGGCTGGCTTTTTGCCCCTGCGCTCGCAATCGCCGACCTACTCGTTAACACCACCGCCGCCGACCCGCGTTCTTAGCGAGGGCGAGGGTCATTTTTGAACCTTGGCAAAAAGTGGGCGAACGCCGGGTACCGGTTTTTGGTACGCGAACAGGTCTATTTTTGAACCTCTGCCCCGCTGAGAAACGGGGTTAGGCCTTGCCGTAGACGGGGACCATGGCGCCGTTCATGACACCGGCTTCTTCGGTGAGCAGGTAGGCAGCGACGGCACTGATCTCGTCGGGCGTCGGCCAGTCCACGTAGTCGGCGTAGGGGAGCGCGGCCCTGGTAGCGGGAGTGTCGATGACGGTCGGTAGGAGGACCGTCGCAGTCACGTTGGTCGGCTCGAGTTCGTGTGCCACCGTTCTGCCCAACGCCATGACACCCGCCTTGGCCATGTTGAACGTCGCCTGTCCGGCTGGAGCCTCGATGGCGTCGCGGCTTCCGACGAGAACGATCCGGCCGTACTCGGCCTCGCGTAGCAGCGGGATGGCAGCCCTGACGATGTTGAAAGTCGAGCGGAGGTTCAGGTCGATCATGCGGTCGAAGCGGACGTCGTCGGTCGACTCGACATCGCGGCCGCCGGCCCAACCGCCGACCAATGCTGCCAAGCCCTCGAACGGACCCCACTCGGACTTCACCTCGCTGACGAAAGAGGCCACCGCTTCTGGGTTGGTGGCGTCCACCCGACGGAGCATGATTCGCGAATCGTTCTGGCCGAACTTGTCCTCGAATCCAGCGGCCTCATCAGGCAGGAGGTAAGTGACGGCGATGCGTGCCTCCGAAGCGAGCAGACGGGCTGCCAACGCGCTCCCGAGTCCGCCTGTTCCTCCGGTGATGACGATCGTCCGAGTCACAATGCTCCTGGTTCAAGGGTCGGTGATAGCGCTTGCATGGTAAGTTCGATCAGGCGTCAGGTCGACTTTTCTGGAGGGTAACCATGGCATCGATCACGTTTGATTCGATCGGCAAAGTGTATCCGGACGGAACGCGCGCCATCCACGACGTGAATATTCACGTGGACGATGGCGAGTTCGTCGTCCTTGTCGGCCCATCCGGCTGTGGCAAGTCGACTCTCTTGCGCATGGTGGCAGGACTCGAAGATGTGACCGACGGCAGCCTTTCGATCGGTGATCGAGTCGTCAACGACGTCTCGCCGAAGGACCGGGACATTGCGATGGTCTTCCAGAACTACGCGCTTTATCCGCACATGTCCGTCTATGACAACATGGCATTCGGTCTGAAGCTGCGGAAGATGTCCCGCGATGAGATCGCACGCCGCGTCGAAGACGCCGCCAAGACCTTGGAGATCACCGAACTCCTCCAGCGCAAGCCGAAAGCGCTTTCAGGTGGACAGCGACAGCGGGTTGCGATGGGACGGGCGATCGTGCGTGAGCCCTCCGCCTTTTTGATGGATGAGCCACTGTCGAACCTGGATGCCAAGTTGCGGGTCCAGATGCGTTCGGAGCTTGGTCTGCTCCACGCCCGGCTTGCCACGACCACTCTCTACGTCACGCACGACCAGGTCGAAGCGATGACGATGGGTGACCGGGTCGCCGTGCTTCGTGCCATTCACGGCCAAGAAGTCACCAACCTCCAGCAGATCGACTCTCCCCGCAAGCTGTATGACGAGCCAGACAACCTGTTTGTCGCTGGTTTCATCGGTTCGCCGTCGATGAACTTCTCCTATGCCACAATCTCCGGCGAAGGCGACAAGACCTACGTCTCCTTCGCTGGCGAGAAGGTAGAGATTGCCCGCTCGCGATTGTCCGAGCGTCCTGCACTCGCCGACTACAAGTCCAAGGAGATTGTTCTGGGCATGCGTCCCGAGTCCTTCGAGATCCTCGAAGCGGCCAGCTCAGATGTCGTCACCGAAGGAAGGACGATCTCTGTCGAAACCCAGATCGTGGAACAGCTCGGTTCGGAGGCCTTCGTGCACTTCAACAAGCCGTTCGCTCCGGTCATGACCAAGGACCTGCGCGAGGCGATGGAGGGCACAGAGGACGAGCTCGGCGGGACGGAAACCAAGTTCACCGCCAGGGTGCACCCAGATTTCGCTCCCAAACCGCTGTCGAACGCCAAGTTGGTTCTCGACACCACGAAGCTGCACTTCTTCGACAAGGACACAGGCGACGCGATTCGCTGACAGCGTCTCAAGCCCGAGCTCCCGTCGCGTTTTCGGGAACCTTTTGAATTCCATCGTCGTCCGATCCAGAGTTCAAACAGGAGAGACATTGTGCAACAGGGATTCCAACAGAGGCTCAGCTTCTACACGGTGACTTCTGTGCGGTACCCGCGCAGAGTCGTCTTGCTCGCCTCCAGGTAGCCCGGCGTCTGGTTCCGGCATCCGTCACGCCGGGTACCCTCCCATCCGGCAGCGGACCCGGAACCAGGACGGCCGATGATCGACATGCGCGACCTCGCCACGGTGGACCCCGCCGTGGCAGACATGATCCGACGAGATCTAGAACGTCAAAACACCCACATCCACTTGATCGCTTCCGAGAACTTCGCCTCCCCGGCGGTGATGGCGGCTAGCGGATCGATCTTCACCAACAAGTACGCCGAGGGCTATCCCGGCAAGCGCTACTACGAAGGATGCGCAGTTGTCGATGAGGTCGAGCAACTCGCTATCGACCGGGCCAAGGCCCTCTTTGGAGCCGCTCACGCCAACGTCCAACCGCACTCAGGGGCCCAGGCGAACATGGGCGTCTATCTGTCCCTTCTTGACCCGGGCGACACCGTCATGGGGATGCGCCTGGATCAAGGCGGCCACCTCACTCACGGCTCACCGGTCAACTTTTCTGGCCGCTACTACAACTTTGTTGCCTACGGCCTTCACCCGGACACCGAACTCCTCGACATGGACGAAGTCCGCCGTCTGGCTCGGGAACATCGACCAAAAGTGCTGCTGGCCGGCTACTCCGCCTATTCCGGCGAACTCGATTACGCCGCCTTCCGGACAATCGCAGACGAGATCGGCGCGGTTTTCATGGTCGACGCCGCTCACTTCATCGGGCTCGTAGCGGGCAAGGCAGTCGCCAACCCGATGGAGTACGCAGACATCGTCACTGCGACCACTCACAAGGCTTTGCGTGGCCCCAGGGGCGGCCTAATCCTCTCGACCGAGGAGTACGCCCCTCTCATCGACAAGGCTGTCTTCCCTGGGGGTCAGGGCGGTCCGATCATCAATCAGATAGCCGCCAAGGCCGTGTGTTTCCTCGAAGCGTCCACTGACGAATTTGCCGCCTACACCCGCCAGATCCTCGCCAACGCCTCCACGATGGCCAACCGGATGATTTCTGACGGTGTCCGGATCGTGACCGGCGGCACGAAGAACCATCTCTTCCTGATCGACCTGCGGTCTATCGATGCCGAACTGACAGGACGCGATGCCGCGCGGATGCTCGATGGGGTAGGGGTGACCCTGAACTTCAACTCGATTCCGAACGACCCGCGTCCCCCCTATCGGGCGAGTGGCCTACGAATCGGGACACCGGCAATGACCACCCAGGGAATGAAGGAGCCGCAGGCGGACCAGACGGCTGGACTGATCGCCGCTGCTCTGCGAAGCCACGCCGACGAAGCGGCGCTTGAAGAGATCGAAGTCGACATCCGCGCACTTGCTGCGTCCTTCCCGCCTTATCCGACGTCATATTCAGGGATGGCTTGACGGCGTGCTCGAGCCCCACGACGCTCACCGCGATGTGGCTTCTGCCTTTCGAGAGGGCTGGATCGGCGGGGGCAGTTTTCTCGGTTCGATCCTGTCAGGAACCTTGCTTGGCGTGCTCCTGGACCGTTGGCTAGGCACCGATCCGTGGTTTGTCGTCGCCGGTATAGCCCTTGGCTCTTACACAGGATTCATGCGGGTTTGGGACTACTCGAAGCGGATGCTTCCGCCCGACGCGGCGGGAACCGATGAGTGATCTCCAGGGACTGGGCGGCACGGCGGTCGAGTCGGTTATTGCCCGACACACGGTGAAGCGCGCCGTGTGGGTAGGACCTCTCGTCGTTGCCGGATTTTGGCTCGCTCGCGGCTGGGAAGGCGGGTGGGCTGCAGCCGTGGGTGTGGCAGTCGTTGTCGGGAACTTTCTGCTCGCTGGAGCCATGCTCAGCCTCGCTCTGAAGATCTCGCTGGCGATGTATCACGCCACTGCGCTGTTCGGTTTCTTCCTCAGGTTGGGCCTGATCATGGGATCGATGCTGCTCGTCGCAGCGGTCGTAGAGATAGACCGGCTGGCATTTGGTATCGCGACGGTCATCACGTATATGGTGCTGCTCATCCTTGAGTCAGTGGCAGTAGCCCGCGGGAGAGAAAGGGATTTGGATTGGACCAGCTAGTCCTGGCCGTTGAGAACTGCGACTTCGTCAACCAGCCGGTTTGCGCACCGGAGAATGTCACCGAACTCTTCGTCTTCCCCAACCTGTTTGGCACCCAGATCAACCGAACAGTCGTCCTCACGTTCCTTGCCGCTTTTATCGTGATCGGGGTCCTGTACTTCGCTTACCGGCGCAGGAGTGCTGTGCCTTCCAAGTTCGGCGCGGCAGTCGAAAGCCTGGTGGACGTGGTGCGCAACGACATCGCGATCGGTGTCATCGGGCCGGACGGTGTGAAGTATTTCCCGTACCTGTTGTCGCTTTTCATGTTCATCCTGGTGGGCAATCTCTTCGAAGTGACGCCGTTCGTGAACTTCCCGATCACTTCGCGGATGGCGGTTCCTCTCTTTCTCGCCCTTCTGACCTACGTGATCTTCATGTTCCTCGGGTTCAAGACATCCGGTTTCCGCTACCTGACAGACCTCCTCTGGCCCCCAGGCGTTCCGGCGGCGATGAAGCCGCTCGTCGGAGTCATCGAGTTCGTCAACGTTTTCGCCATTAGGCCGTTCTCTCATGCGGTCCGATTGTTCGCCAACCTTGTGGCAGGACACGTCATGCTCAGCCTGCTGCTCGTCACCGGGTGGATCTTCACCCTGAACCTGGTCACCAATTTCGGTGAGATTGGTTTGAAGGGACTGGCGGGACCTGCCTGGTTCGCGTTCGGTATCGGGATCTACCTCTTCGAGATCGTCGTCTCGGTAGTCCAGGCGTACATCTTCACGCTGCTTGCAGCGGTGTACATCCAGTCATCGCTCCATCCGGAGCACTAGGTCGTTAGACCGAAGGTAAGAAAGGAAAAGGGAAAGACACATGGACGCAGTACTCGCAGTGCTGGCGGTCGCTCAGGTCCTTGCACAGGAGGCCGGCACGAGCGGCATCACTGGCAGCTTGAACGTCGTCGGCTACGGCCTCGCCGCAATCGGCCCTGGCATCGGCGTCGGCTTGATCGCCGGAAACGCCGTGCAGGCGATGGCCCGTCAGCCTGAAGCCGCCGGCATGGTCCGGACGACGATGTTCCTCGGCGTCGCCTTTACAGAGGCGCTGGCTCTCATCGGCTTCGTACTCTTCTTCCTGGGCTGATCGATATGTTCGATCTGGCGCAGACGGCGATCCTCGCAGCCGAAGACTCAGGAGACGGGGGCCTCGAGCTCCTTCTACCCGCTACGCCTGAACTGATCGCGGGAATCATCGCTTTTGCCCTGGTCTTCTTCTTCGTTCGGCTGTGGGCTTGGCCCGCGATCAACGAGTCGCTCGAGAACCGCCAGAAGGCAATTGGCGGTCAGATGCAGGAAGCTGAAAAGGCGAAAGCGGAAGCAGAGAAGCTGCGAGCGGACTACCAGGCCCAGCTCGCCGAAGCCCAGGCCGAACGCAGCCGCATCATCGAGGCTGCACGCGGTGAGGCCGACGGCGTGAAGGCGGAGATGCTCGCCAAGGCGGAAGCCCAGGCGGCGGAGATTCTCGAAAAGGCGCGTGAAGATGCTGCCTCGGAGAAAGCCCGGGTTATGCAAGACGCCCAGCGAGAGGTGGCCAACCTGACAGTCGACCTGGCTGAGAAGGTGGTCGGAAGCAACCTCGACCGACAGACCCAGCTGGGACTCGTCGAGCGGTACATCGCAGAACTGGAGCGATAAGTGAGCGAGCGGATCGAAGGTTACGCGGCCGCTGCATACGCCCTGGCATCTGCCGAGGGCGAGCTCGACCGTGTCGAACAGGAACTGGCAACGATCGGCCGGGCGATAGAGACTTCGCCCGACCTTCGCAGTGCCCTGACCGACCCCCGACTTCCGTTGGAAAAGAAAGAATCGATAGTGAGCGAGGTTCTCGGAGCCCATGCGTCCAGGGTGACGGTCAACCTCGTTTCATTGTTCGTGGCCCAGGGCCGTGGAGGCGACCTGCCTGACATCGTGTCCGCACTTGCCTCACAGCGTGCTGCTTCCGTTGGCAAGGTCGTAGCCGAGGTCAGGACGGCTTTGCCGCTGGACGAGGCCACAGTCACCCGTCTCGCTGCCGCTCTTGAACACAAGACCGGAAGGCAGGTCGAGGTGCGGGTGGTAGTCGATCCGTCAGTTCTTGGCGGGCTTGTCACCCGAGTCGGCGACACGGTCATCGACGGCTCTATTGCCCGCAGCCTCCGCTCAATCCGCGAAACCCTCCAGACTCGATAGGGAAGGTCCATGTCAGAACTCACAATCAGTGCGCAGTCCATCACAGACGCGCTGAAGAAGAACCTCGCCGACTGGTCCCCGGACACTTCGGAAGAGACGGTCGGTTACGTGACCTCGATCGCCGATGGTGTGGCCAGGGTCGAAGGCTTGCCGAATGTGATGGCGGCAGAGCTGCTCGACTTTGGTGGCGGCCTCACTGGCGTGACGCTCAACATCGATGAAACTGACCTCGGCGTCGTTCTCATGGGTGAGGCGAGTCACATCCAGGAAGGCGATCCGGTGAAGCAGACCGGTCGCGTGCTCTCAGTTCCGGTAGGCGACGCGCTTCTCGGCCGTGTTGTGGATGCGCTGGGAAATCCGATCGATGGCCTCGGTCCGATCGAGACGACCGAGCGACGCCTCCTCGAGACCCAGGCACCTTCGGTGGTGGAACGCCAGCCTGTCGTCGAGCCGCTGCAGACCGGCATCAAGGCGATCGACTCGATGACCCCGATCGGGCGTGGCCAGCGCCAGTTGATCATCGGAGACCGCCAGACAGGCAAGACTGCGCTGCTGGTTGACACGATCATCAACCAGAAGCGCAATTGGGGTACGAAGGACGCCGTCCGTTGCGTTTACGTGGCAATCGGCCAGAAGGCATCGACGGTGGCCGAGGTGGTCGACGTGCTGCGCGAGCACGGTGCTCTCGAGTACACGGTCGTAGTGAATGCTGCCGCGTCTGCCGCTCCCGCCCTGCAGATGTACGCCCCTTACGCCGGATCTGCCATCGGACAGTTCTGGATGTACAAGGGTCAGCACTCACTGGTCATGTTCGACGACCTGTCCAAACAAGCCGTCGCTTACCGCGAGATCTCGCTGCTGCTGCGTCGACCTCCCGGTCGTGAGGCCTACCCAGGCGATGTCTTCTATCTCCACAGCCGGCTTCTCGAGCGTTGCGCCAAGTTGTCCGAGGAGCTCGGCGGGGGCTCAATGACGGGTTTGCCTGTCATCGAAACTAAGGCGAACGACATTTCGGCCTACATCCCGACCAACGTGATTTCGATCACCGACGGCCAAGTGTTCCTTGAAACCGACCTTTTCTATCAGGGGATCAGGCCAGCAATGAACGCCGGCACGTCGGTTTCCCGGGTGGGTGGAAACGCACAGATCAAGGCGATGAAGTCGATCGCGGGTCCGTTGCGACTGAACCTGGCGCAGTTCCGCGAGCTGGCGGCCTTCGCCGAGTTTGGTTCGGAACTCGACGCCTCCTCCCTGGCACAGCTCGAGAGAGGTCGTCGAGTAGTCGAGACGCTCAAGCAGCCGCAGTTCCAACCATTGGCGGTGGAGGACCAAGTTCTGGCGATTTACGCGGTAACCGAAGGTCATACAGACGACATTGCCGTGGGAGATATCGGACGATTCGAGACGGGCCTGCGTGAGTTCTTCAAGACTCGCTACAACCACTTGCTCGAGGGGATCAGGGAATCCGGCAAGATGGAGTCGACCGATGACTTCGACGCTGCGATTGCCGAGTTCAAGTCCACGTTCGAGCGCACGGCGTCGGTGGAGGAGTAGCGAACAGTGGCAGGATCCGGCCTTCGCGATACTCGACGCCGCATACGCAGCATCGAGGCGACGAAGAAGATCACGCGCGCCATGGAGCTGATCGCCGCGTCGCGCATCCCGAAGGCTCAGGCCCGAGTGAATGCTTCCAAGCCGTACACGTCGAAACTCGTGGAAGTGATCGAGAACGTCGGGGCGGCTGTCGGCTCTTCTTCGCATCCGCTCTTGCAACGGCGCGAGTTGCGTAAGGTCGGAATTCTCGTGGTGACAAGTGACCGGGGACTAGCCGGTGCTTACGCCACGAATGTGATCCGCCCTGCCGAGCGAAGACTCCTAGAACACCGTCGCAACGGAGTCGAAGTCGACCTGTTTGTCGTTGGCAAAAAGGCCCAGAGCTACTTCCGCTATCGCGGATGGTCGATCCGTGGGACCTACCTGGGAGTGACGGACACCCCGGGGTACGGCGATGCCCGCGCAATCGCCAATGGGATCATGGACGCCTACGGATCGGCGGAGATCGACGCGGTGGAGGCCTTCTACACCAGGTTCCAATCAGCATTCACCCAGGTTCCCACGTCCGCCGAGTTGCTCCCTATCACCCCACCCGCGGGCAAGGGAGAAGGTGCGACGGTCTCATACAGCTACGAGCCCTCGCCGGCCGCCATCCTCGACCGACTGCTTCCTCGCTACGTGGAAGTGACGATCTTCAACATCCTGCTTGAAGCGTCGGCATCGGAGCACTCGGCACGCCGCAGGGCGATGAAGGCCGCAACCGACAACGCAGAAGAATTGATCCGGATCCTGACCGTCCGGGCGAACCGGGCCCGGCAGGCAGAGATCACGACCGCCATCACAGAAATTGTCGGCGGCGCGGAAGCACTGAAAGAGTAGGAGAGCAGAGCAAATGTCTGAGAGCACACCGAACGGGCGGATCGTGAAGGTCGCTGGCCCCGTGGTGGACGCCGAGTTCCCGCCCGGCGCCCTTCCCGAGATCCTCTTTGCGGTTGAGATCGACATCCATCTTGGTGGGGTGACCAAAACCATCATCGGCGAGGTCGCCCAGCATGTCGGCAACAACGTCGTGCGCGCCGTCGCCATGGCGCCGACCGACGGTCTGACCCGTGGCGCCGAGGTCCGTAACACGGGCGGTCCGATCAGTGTCCCCGTTGGGGACCAGGTGCTCGGCCATATTTTCAACGTCTGGGGTGACTCGTTGGACGCCCCTGATAAGGAGTTCGGCGAACCTCGCTGGCCGATTCATCGCCAGCCCCCGGCTTTCGAAGATGTCGAACCGCAGCGCAAGGTTTTCGAAACTGGGATCAAGGTCCTCGACCTCGTCTGCCCCTATCTCGAAGGCGGCAAGATCGGCTTGTTCGGAGGAGCCGGCGTCGGCAAGACGGTCCTCATTCAGGAGATGATCAACCGCGTGGCGACCCAGCACGGCGGAGTCTCGGTGTTCGCCGGAGTGGGAGAGCGGACCCGCGAGGGCAATGACCTCTTCCTCGAGATGAAAGACTCCGGGGTTATCGACAAGGCCGCGCTCGTGTTCGGCCAGATGGACGAGCCTCCCGGTGTGCGTCTTCGGGTGGCTCTCTCCGCCCTGACGATGGCTGAGTATTTCCGAGACGTCCAAAACCAGGATGTGCTGTTGTTCATCGACAACATCTTCCGCTTCACCCAGGCCGGGTCGGAGGTATCCACACTTCTCGGCCGGATGCCTTCGGAAGTGGGTTACCAGCCGACGCTGTCAGATGAGATGGGAATGCTCCAGGAGCGCATCACCTCGCTGAAGGGCAAGTCGATCACGTCTCTGCAGGCCATTTATGTCCCGGCCGACGACATAACCGACCCTGCACCGCATACGGCGTTTGCTCACCTCGATGCGACGACCGTGCTTTCACGTCCGTTGACCGCTCTTGGCATTTACCCGGCGGTGGACCCGCTCGACTCGTCGAGCCGCGCTCTCGATCCACTGATCATCGGCGACGAGCACTACTCAGTGACCGTCGAAGTCCAGCGGATACTCCAGCGGTACAAGGACCTTCAGGACATCATCGCCATCCTCGGAATCGACGAGCTTTCCGAGGAGGACAAGCTCGTCGTTGGTCGGGCGCGTCGTATCCAGCGTTTCCTGTCCCAGCCGATGTTCGTGGCCGAGCAGTTCACAGGTCAGGCTGGCGTCTACACGCCGCTGGAGGACACGATCGCCTCCTTCAAGGCGATCACGAAGGGCGAGATGGACGAGTATCCGGAGCAGGCCTTCTACATGGTCGGTGGTGGCGAAGACGTGAAGAAGAAGGCCGATCAGCTGACCAAGGGCACCGCGGCCTGATGGCCAAGTCGTTCCAGCTCGACGTCGTTTCGCCCGAGGCCACTGCATGGTCGGGTGAGGCGGAGTTCGTCGTCGCTCGGACGACTGAAGGAGAGATCGGCATCCTGGCCGACCACGAGCCACTGCTGGCTGCCCTCACCACGGGGGCGGTGACCGTAGAGCACGGTTCCGAGCGCACAACGATCGGCGTGCACGGCGGATTCCTTCAGGTCTTCAACAACCAGGTGACGCTGTTGACCGATCGGGCCCAGGTGACCACCGGAACGAAGGAAGAAGCGGCCGAAGTAGCCGAGACCCTTCGGGAGGGTTCTACGCCGTAGGCCGGAGCAGATTTCCAAGCGATGTCACGCCTGTTAGCAGCGGCTAGGGAGCCCGAGGTCGTTACGCCAGACGAGGTCGACCCGCGTCCCGCAGCGACATCAGATACAAATCGCAGTCGTCAACGGGGTACGCTCGCAGACGTTCACATGGGCGGTGGGGTCAGCCCGTAGCGCTCGACGATGCCAGGGAACCAGTTGGGTTCGGCGAACGGTAGCTGATACCGGCCGGCGAGCTCACCGATGGCCTCTATGTCGGGCTGGGCGGTCACGGTGAGCGTCGAGAGCTCACGAAAGAAATTCTCGAACCCAGCGGTGGTGATCACCTCGATCATCCGCGCTGGAGACTGCCCGGCATTCCACATGGCGTGGACTTGGCCGCGCGGTTTGACAATGTACCCGCCGGGAGACAAGACGACCTCCTGGTCCTCGGAGCGGAAACCGATCTCACCCACGAGGACATAGGAGATCTCATCCTCGAGCGTGTGGACGTGGGGCGGCACGACCGCTCCGACCTCAAAGGGGTGCTCGACGATCGAGACCAGCCCGCCGGTGTCGTCGCCGTCGATCTTGAACTGCACGCCGACCCCCGGTGCGAGGTGGCCCACCTCGCCCGCCCCCGGCTGGACGATCTTCACCCGGTCGGCTCCCACTCGCTTCAACGTCTCCATGTTTGCTTCCCTCTCCTTTTCGATAAACAGGCGTGTATACTCAACTACACACCGATCTAGAAGTCAATAATTGAGTGAACAACACCGTTCAGCGAAATCAAGAAGCCCCTACACGATGCGGAGGCGCGCCGAGCAGGTGGAGGAGACGCGCCGGCGGATCACCGAGGCGGCAATGCGGCTCCACACCACCATCGGCCCCGCCAACACCACCATCAGCGCCGTCGCTGAGGAGGCCGACACCACCCGGGTGACGTTGTACCGTCACTTCCCCGACGAAGAGGCGCTGTTTCTCGCCTGCAGCCTCCACTGGGCGAAGTTGCACCCCGCCCCCGACTCGAGTGAGTGGACGGGGATCGACGACCTTGAAGAGCGCATCCGGGCCGCGCTCTCGGCGATTTACGGCTTCTACCGAGAGCACCACGCCGACCTCTACCCCATCATGCGGGACTTCGAGACTATGCCCGAGGCGTTCCGTCACGGGGTGATCGAGGCGCAGGCGGCCCTCAGCGAGACCCTCGTGACAGGATCTGGCATCCGGGGCCGCCGTCGTCAGCGACTGCAAGCGGTCGCACGGCACGTGACGTCATTCTGGACGTGGCGGTCGCTCGTGATCGACGGCGGCCTCGACCACGACGCCGCCGTCGCGATCGGCGCAGGATTCACGCTCTCGGTGTGAGCCCTGCTCCCTCCCCCGTTTCACCCGGTCTGGCGGGCGTGGTCGGGAGAAGCCGGGACGGCGATCAGCTACGCAGCCCAACGGAACAGACACGATGCGAAGTCAGCCGGCAGCGAGCCGGTTGGCGAAGTCCTCGACCGCTGTCGGAAGTCCGCGACCGATTGCCGCGGCGATCGACGGGAAGAACATCCCTGCCAAAAACGACTTGGAGGTGACGGTCAACGCCACCTGCACCCTTGTTGTCTCCCCGGATGCCGTCAGTCTCACGTCGATGGTTGCCGACATCTCACTAGTCGTGAGTTCGAGTCGCATCTCGTTCGGAGGACTCGCCGACGCGACCGCAGCTTGGCCCGGATATCGCAGTCCACTGACAGTTGCTGCAAAGCCGAAGCCAGTCAGTTGACCGTCTACGCCGTGGGTTGGATCGGTGACGTCGTCTACCCCGGCGATGCCTTCCCAGGTGTCGGCCCGCTGCAGCGCACTCCAGGCATCGTCTAGCGAGGTTGGGGAATCGGCGGCGGCCTGGAAGGACTGGGTTGGCACTTGAAGCCGAGGGTAGTTGCTGCCTGTCCTGTCGTGAGCAGACGTGGTCTGAGGGCGGGGTCTGGGCTCACACCTGGGGACTAACGTCTTGGCGATGGCCGGGCTTATGGCGTTTCACGCGCATCCAGACGACGAAGTGATTCAGACAGGCGGTGTGCTCAGTCGGGCTGTCGATGCCGGCGAGCATGTGGTGGTCGTGACGGCAACTGACGGCTCCGAAGGTGAGGTCCACAACTACGACGACCCCGAGCCAATCAAGGCGCGCCTGGCTGAGATCAGGGCCGACGAAGTCCGAGCTTCACTCGAGGTTCTTGGCGTCGAACATCACGTCTTTCTCGGTTATCGGGACTCGGGCATGATGGGGGAAGACTCGAACAACCACCCAGAATGCTTCTGGCAGGCCGACTTCATGGAGGCTACGGGAAAGCTCGTACGTGAGATTCGGCGGCATAAACCCGATGTGCTGGTCATTTACGACCCCTTCGGTGGATACGGTCACCCGGACCACATCAACGTGCATCGAATCGGTCTTGCCGCATACACAGGCTGCATCGATCTCGGCCGGTTCCCATTGGAGGATGGCGAAGAGGTTTGGGAACCGTCGAAGCTGTACTGGACTACTTGGCCGCGCAGTCGGGTGATCAGAATGATGCAGGCTCGTTTCGAGGCGGGTGAGATCACTGAGGACGAATTGGCCTCCGCTGGCGATCGGGGCACGCCCGATGAGTACATCACCTGTTGGGTGGACGTATCCGACCGAGTCGACGTCAAGGAAAAGGCCTTGCGTGCTCATCGCAGCCAGATCCCGCTCGACTGGCCGTGGCTCACAGTGCCCGACGCCCAGAAGGCTGAGGCTTTCGGCCGGGAGTCATTTGTGCGTGTCTTTTCACGAGTCGAGGCACCAGATCGCGAGTCTGATCTCTTCGCTGGTCTGCGGTGACCGCATCTCAGAACTGGCGGGAACAACTCGAGGCATGGGCTATCCCTGAGTCTCTCCTCGCGGCTGTCGATGATTCTCCGTACCGCTGGCCCGTGGAACTCTTCCGGCGCAGGAATGTCACAGCCCGGGAGGAGCAGCCTCCACCAACGACCGATGTCGTCTCTCGCCTGGCCGGCATCGGGGGATCGATACTCGACATCGGCGCCGGGACGGGGAGGGCATCGCTCCCGCTGGCCGCTCTAGGTCACCCGGTGACGGCGGTCGAGAAGTCTTCGGATATGGCAACAGCCCTCCGAGATGAGGCATCGGCGGTTGCGGGAACCTATCGCGTGGTCGAAGCGAACTGGCCTGTAGAAACCGATCACGCTGATGTCGTGATGGCCGCCCACGTCGTCTACGACGTCGCTGATATCGACAGTTTCTTGGACTCGATGCAGGACCATGCTCGCCGAGCAGTCGTCCTCGAACTCACCGAGAGCCATCCCTGGACTCCGTTGGGGCCCTATTACCGCGCCCTCCACGGCATCGATCGACCGACTGGGCCGACAACCGAGGATCTCGTCGCCGTCATCGAGGAGTTGATCGGTCGCCGACCCGAGGTACTCCGATGGGAGCGGCCAGGTGGTACATGGTTCGAATCGTGGGATGAGATCATCGAGTTGTACAGCCGCCGGCTCGTACTGCCCGCGAGCCGTCGGGCGGAACTGCGACCGGTTCTCGAACCCGACGTCGAGGAAAATGACGGGCGCTTCACGGTCGGTTCAAGTGTTCGCCAATTGGCGACCGTGTGGTGGCTGGTGGACTACTAGCTTCCGTCTATATGAGCGCCTTTCTACATCCCTTCAGCCCGCCCCGAATGACCGACTTCGTCACCATCGTTGGTGGTGAAGGAGCCGAGATCTGGGACACCGAGGGAACCCGTTACATCGACGGCATGGCATCGCTTTGGTACATGAACGTCGGTCACGGCCACCCCCGCATGATCGAGGCGATCTCCAGCCAGGCGAAGGCTTTGGCGAGCTATCACACCTTTGCCCCGTTCTCGAACCTGCCAGCTGAGAAACTGGCGGACACGATCCTGGAGCTATCGCCGTTTGATGATGGTCGGGTATTTCTCACATCCTCGGGCTCAGAAGCCGTCGATACAGCGATGAAGATCGCCCGAGTTTCGCAGCGAGAAGCAGGACGGCCGCACAAGACGATGATCGTTAGCCGGCAGCATGGCTATCACGGCACGAACTTCGGCGGGACCTCGGCTCAGGGAATTCCGATCAATCAGGAGGGGTTCGGGGAACTCGTCGGCAATGTCGTGAACGTCCAGGGACCGGACATCGAGCCGATGGCCCGGCTGTTTGCAGAGCACGGTGATTCGATCGCCGCGGTGATATCCGAGCCACTGCAAGGTGCCGGAGGAGTGTTCCCGCCACCCGAGGGGTATCTCGAAGGTCTGCGCGCGCTGTGTGACGCGCACGATGCATTCTTGATCTTTGACGAAGTCATCACCGGCTTTGGCCGTCTCGGCACATGGTTCGGCGCCCAGCACTACGGCGTCAGGCCGGACATGATCACCTTCGCCAAGGCGGTCTCCTCGGGCTACATCCCGCTAGGCGGTGTGATCCTCGCTCCGGTGGTTACCGAAGCACTTTTGGCCAACGAAGGTTTCTCGCTGAAGCACGGATACACCTACTCGGGCCATCCGATTGCCGCTGCCGCCGGCTGCGAAGCCCTCGCTATTCAGTCAGACGAGGGACTTCTCGACAGAGTTCCTCTCATCGAAGCCAGACTGGGGGAAGGTCTTCGGGCGCTGGCCGGCGACGGGCTCGTGACCGAGGTGAGAGGGACAGGTGCAGTTTGGGCGGTTGAGCTCGCCGAGCACAGAGACGTCATGAAGGACCGGGATGCTGTTCTCGACCAGGGTGTGATCGTCCGTCCTCTCGGTAGCTCCTTGGTCATGTGTCCGCCTCTGGTGATCACCGACTCACAGATCGACCGCATTGTTGACTCCTTGGCGGTCGTGCTCTCCCGCTGAGGATTATTCCGATTTCTCCTCGTTCGCCGACTCCTAACGTGTCGGGCGATGTTGATCGTTCGTGACCTCCGCCTGGAAGTCGGTCCTCGCCTGCTGCTGGAGGGGGCCGATTTCAGCGTGCAGCCGGGCGACAAAATCGGTCTGGTGGGCCGAAACGGGGCCGGGAAGACCACTCTCATGCGGACGCTTGTCGGGTACGCGCTACCAGCAGGCGGGACAGTCACACGTTCGGGGAATCTAGGGTATTTCTCTCAGGAAGCCGCCCTGCCGGACCTCGAATACCCCGGGATGACTGCCCTGGAGCGCATTCTGGCCGCCCGAGAGATCGGCGCGTTGCAGCACCGGATCGAAGAGACCCGACGCAAGATCGAACGTTTGGAGGGCGAACCGCGCGACAGGGCGATCGAGAGATTCACCCGGCTGCAGGACGAGTTCGAAGCCAAAGGCGGGTTCGTGGCCGAAGCGGAAGCAAAACGAACGGCTGCCAACCTCGGAATCGGAAACGAAGATCTGGCCCAACCCGTTGCGACTATGTCCGGCGGTCAGCGTCGTCGGGTGGAACTCGCGCGGATCCTCTTTGCCGAGACAGAAGTGATGCTTCTCGACGAGCCCACCAACCACCTCGACCTTGACGCCAAGACCTGGCTGGTCGACTACCTGTCTTCGTATCGAGGTGCTCTCCTAGTGGTTTCCCACGATCTGCCTCTGCTCGACGAGGCGATCACATCGGTTCTGTCTCTCGAGAACCACAAAGTCGAGCGATACAACGGCAACTACAGCTTCTTCCTCGCCGAGCGGGACAGACGGCGGGCCCAGCGTCAGAAGGAGCGCAAACACCAACTCCAGAAGATCGAGGCTCTTGAGGAGAATGTGCGCCGGTTCCGCGGCTCGACCGAGAAGATGGCTCGCCGTGCGCGGTCGATGGAGACCAGGGCCGAGAGGTTGAAGAAGGATCTGGTCGAAGTCCAGGCAAGGGGCAAGGAGGTGAGTGTCCGCTTTCCCCAGCCGCCGCCATCCGGTCGCATACCTCTGGAGGGTTCCGGGTTAGCTAAGTCGTTCGGTGACAATCTCGTGTTCGTGGATGTCGACATCGCTGTCGAGCGGGGCGAAGTCCTGATGATCATGGGACTCAACGGTGCGGGTAAGACCACTCTTCTTCGAATCCTCGCCGGGGTTGAATCCCAGGATCTTGGCGACGTCGTGCTTGGCCACAACGCCTCCCTTGGGTATTACGCCCAGGAGCACGAACAGATCCTCGCTGGTGTTTCGGTGTTCGACCACGTCAAGACGGTGTCTAGTGGCGTTCCCGACCAGCAGTTGAGGTCGTTGCTCGGGCACTTCCTCCTGGCCGACAAGGTCGAACAGGATGCCGTGACTCTGTCTGGAGGGGAGAAGACCAAACTGGCCCTGGCCATGCTCATGACTTCCCGACCAAACGTGCTGCTCCTCGACGAACCGACGAACAACCTCGACCCTCAGGCGAAGGAGGCATTGCTAGGCGCGTTGAGCGTTTATGAAGGCACAATCGTGCTCGTGTCCCATGACACGGACTTTGTCGCTCAACTGCAGCCCGACAGGGCCCTCATGATGCCCGAAGCCGAGGTCCACTGGTTTGACGAGTCGATGCTCGACCTCGTCGCAATGACCTAGTGGTGACCGCCCCGTTTGATTGTGCGACGCGCCACTAGCTTCCGATGGACGAGAGCCCGGCAAAGAGGGCGATGCTCGCCAGCACGGCCAGGATGAAGAATCCAACGACGAATATGACCATCGGGATCAACACGGTTGCCATCGCCGCCCCCTGGCTCACCTGATTGACCTGCGTGACAGCTCGAATCTGGATGATCGCCGAATAAACCAATCCGGCCAGCCAGCCAATGACCGGAACGATGCTGAGGGCAAATGGAGCGCCGGCATATCCGATGGGCCGAAGAAGCTGTGAGTAGGTGGCCTGCCCACCGAACATCTTCCCGACCAGGTAGACGATCCCCGTCCAGATGAAGAGAAAGATCGGGAAGAGGATGATGCCGAAAAGGATGTTGGTCAGGAGGTTGCCTTCCGACGTCAGGCTCCCGATCACCCCGGCTAAGGCTGTGACGGCAATCGCTTGTGTCGTCGCGCGTTCGTCATTGCCGATTTCTCCGAACACCGGATCGTCGAGTTTGAGCACGCGGGGCAGGCGGGCGGCGATTGCTTCGAACATAAGGGCCTCTCGTCGGGGCTCCCGATGTTGGCACGCGGGACACTGCGTTGGCGGGATTCCCGGATTTCACCCAGCTCTGTCAGGGCCGGTGTCTGTGGGTGTGTTCCTCGCGGGTGATATGGGCAGGATCGTCGATCATCGGTAGTCCCTGGTCCGCGTGGAGCAGACCGGGTCCGTACGCCGCCGCCAGGTGCGCTTCGGAGAGTGCTTGGGATGGTGGGCCGTTGGATACGACCCGACCAGCGAGCAGGATCACATGATCGGCGTCGCGAGCTTCCGACAGGTCGTGGGTGGTGATGACCACTGTGCAGCCGCGAGCGTGTTCACTGTGGATTACCTCGTCGATCGCCCTGGCGCTCGGCATGTCGAGACCCGTCATCGGTTCGTCAAGGAGCAAGACGTCGTGGTCCTGAGCTAGACCCTGGGCTACGAACACTCGTTGCCTTTGGCCCCCTGACAACTCCTTTAGGTGGCGCGTCTCGATATCGGCCAGGTCCATGCGCTTGATCGCCTCGTCGACGATTCGGTGATCGGCTTGGGTGAAACGTCGGCGTGGGCCGGTCGTCGGGTAGCGGCCCATCGCTATTACCTCGCGCACTGTCACCGGGAGCATCTCGTTGACCTTGGTGCTCTGAAACACGTATGCCAGGCGTCGATCCCGATCGTCGATCGGGTGGATCTGGAGTTCGCCGGAGTCTGGTTCGTGCAGCCCGGCGATGACCGAGAGCAAAGTCGACTTGCCCGAGCCGTTGGGGCCGATCAGGGCAGTGATGGCCCCTTGGGGGACCGTGAAGTCTGAGGGTGCGATGACGGTCTTGGAACCGTACGAGGCGCTGATGTTGCGGCCGGTTATCGCGTTCAGCGACATGCGGCGCACAGACCTTCTACTTCGAGGGCATGTCCAGTGGGGGAGAAGTTGAGCGAGCCGATGATGGCCTCGACCAGGCGCTCCAATTCGGCTTCAAGGTCTGGTTCGAGGTGGACGTCGTCTACTACCCCGCACTCTCCGCATATCACGTGGTGATGATGACCTGCGGCCCACTCGGCCAGTTCGTAGCGAGTCACGCCCCGTGTCCCGTGGTGAGGGGTCAACACCTCGGCGTCCTCCAACACTGCCAAAGACCGATAGAGAGAGGAGAGGGGGAGATCGAGTTCGTCGTACAACTCCTGAGCACTGCGTGGTCCGTCGGCGGAACTAAGTGATTGGACGACGACCCGTCGCCCCTTCGTGTATCGAACTCCGACGGCGGCCAGCCGTTGATGGACCTGTTGATCGAGTGTTTGCACGTTCCTCCGGGGTTCTGATAGTTTGCTCACACCATGTTAGGAACGATTCTCATTTTCAGCAAACGAACGGGAATCGCGCTAGTCGCCTCAGTATTGGTGCTCGGGGCGTGTTCGACGTCAAGCAGCAGCGACTCTTCGACGAGTTCGACGACCTCGACCACGGCCGCGACCTCTGAAGTCGACCTGTCCATCGTGGCAACGACGTCAATAGCTGGCGACCTCGTGACCCAAGTGGTCGGGGACCGTGGGACGGTCGAGGTGTTGATGCCGATCGGGACTGACCCGCACGATTTCCAACCCTCGTCACGACAGGCGGCGACGCTTCGTACGGCTGACCTGGTCGTTACCTGGGGTCTGGGATTCGAGGAAGGACTTGAGGCGGTTCTCGATGGCGCGATCGAAGACGGCGTGCGAGTCATCGAAGTCTCTGCTCTCGTTGATCCGATCGCTTACGGAGACGACGACCACGACGATGACCACGACGACGATCAGGATGACGATGAACGCGGCCACGGTGGGCTCGATCCGCACACGTGGATGGACCCCGTTCGTATGGCCCAGGCTGCACGCGAGATCGGTTTGGCTCTGAACGAGGTCGCACCAGGACACGACTGGATGTCGGTGGCGGACCGTGTCGCTGCAGACCTGATGGCGGTACATGCCGAGATCGAGGAGATCTTGGCTGTGATCCCCGACGATCGGCGCAAACTCGTCACCAACCACGACTCGCTCGGGTATTTCGCCGCTCGCTACGACTTCGAGGTTGTAGGTGTCGCCATACCCGGCGGCTCCACACTGGCCTCGCCTTCTTCTGCCCAGATAGCTTCCCTGGTTGACGCGATACGCGATTCGGGTGTCCGGATTCTCTTCGCCGAGACGACGAGTCCGGCTGCCCTGCTCGATGCGATAGCCGATGAGGTAGAGGGAGTGCGGGTGGTAGAGATACTCGAAGCCTCACTGGCAGCTCCAGGCCAGCCGGGTGACACCTTGGCAGGCATGCTCGTGCACAACGCCCGATTGATCGCCGAAGCGCTCACTTCTTGGTGAGTAGCGTTTAGAACATGGACTGGTTGGTGGAGCCTTTCGCGCTTGGCTTTCAGCAGCGGGCACTCGTCGCTGCTGCGCTGGCGGCCGTCGCCACTGCCGTTGTCGGAACCTGGGTGATCGTCCGGGGGATGACTTTCCTTGGCGACGCCCTAGTCCACGGCGTGATACCGGGGATCGCCCTTGCCGTTGTTCTCGACGTTCCGCTTCTTCTTGGCGCAGCCGTCGCTGCTGGGGTGATGATCGGCGGAATCAACCTGGTGCACCGCCAAACCGCCTTCAACGAGGACACCGGAATCGGTCTCTTGTTTGTGGGGATGCTCGGGCTGGGAGTCATCATCGTGTCACGCACGCCCTCGTACACGGGCAGTCTGACAACGCTGCTATTCGGTGACGTCCTCGGAGTGAAGGTGAGTGACATCTGGTTTGCAGCCGCGGTGGCTCTCGTCTCGATCTTGCTGTCTTTCGCCTTCTACCGCCACTTCCTCGTGCTGTCATTCAACGAGCAGAAAGCCAAACTGTTCGGGCTGCAGCCAGGCCTTGCTCACGGGCTCCTGCTGGGCCTCATGACTCTGGCGATCGTCGGTTCATCCCAGACGGTTGGCACTCTGTTGGTGTTCGGGCTACTCGTCGGTCCGCCGGCCACCGCCGCACTTCTAGTCAGGCGAGTCCCGACAATGATGTTGACGGCTTCGGGCATCGGCGTGCTGTCGGTGCTGATCGGTCTCATACTCAGCTACCACGCCGATATCGCCGGTTCCGCGACCATGGCCGTGGTACCGATCTTCCTCTTTTTCGCCGTGCTGGCCTATCGACAGGTTGCGCCGCGCAGCTGACTCACGGACCGCGGCTCAGGTGACTTCCCACGTCCCCTGGGAGGCGAGCAGGGCTGCGAGATCGCCGGGACCGCGCTTGGCTTGCGCTTCGACGAGTTGGGCTGACATCTCGGTCTCGTAGACCGGACGTTCCACGTTGCGGAAGACTCCCAGCGGAGTAGGGCCGTACGGACCGTGGGAGAGTCGACTCAGCGCGAACGAAATCGTCGGGTCTTGTCGAGCTGGATCATGAACGAGTATCTCGCTGTCCGAGACCGTGCTTCGATCGACTACCACGCACGACCCATCGCGGAAGACGACGGCTTTCGAGTCGTTCTCGCCAAAGACGATGGGCTTGCCGGCCGCCATATCGATCCTGTTCGAGACGCGTTCTTCCTTACCGGTGAGCTGGATGAAGGCTTTGTCATTGAAGACGTTGCAGTTCTGATAGATCTCGATGAAGGCCGCACCTTTGTGCGCCTGGGCTGCCTCGAGCATCTCGATCGTGTGGTTGCGATCCATATCGAGGGTTCGAGCCACAAAGCCAGCCTCGGCGCCGAGCGCCAAGCTGATGGGATTGAACGGGTAGTCGAGTGAGCCCGCCGGCGTCGACTTGGTCCGCTTGCCGACCTCCGACGTCGGCGAGTACTGGCCCTTCGTGAGCCCGTAGATCTGGTTGTTGAACAACAGGATCTTGATGTTGAGGTTGCGCCGTAGAGAGTGGATCAAGTGGTTTCCGCCGATGGAAAGGGCGTCTCCGTCGCCAGTGATGACCCACACCGAAAGGTCGGGACGGGAGGCGGCAAGACCCGAGGCGATCGCCGGCGCACGGCCGTGGATCGAATGCATCCCGTAGGTGTTCATGTAGTAGGGGAAGCGCGACGAGCAGCCGATGCCGCTGATAAAGACGATCTTCTCTTTCTGCACGCCCATCGTGGCCATGTAGTTCTGAACCGAGGCGAGGATCGTGTAATCGCCGCAACCCGGGCACCAGCGAACCTCCTGGTCCGTCTGGAAGTCTTTGCGGGTATAAGTGGGAGCGGTCATGTCAGATCATCTCCAGGATGCGTTGCTCGATCTCGGCTACTTTGAAAGGCTCGCCAGACACCCGGTTGATGCCTTCGACGGGAAGCAGGAAGTTGGCTCGGAGGAGGAATCTGAGCTGTCCGCTGTTCAACTCCGGCACCAGCACCCTCGGATAACGCCTCAGGACCTCCTCCAGATTGGCGGGGAATGGATTGAGGTGTCGCAGGTGAGCGGTCGCCACCTTGTGGCCGGCGAGTCGGACCCTGCGCGCCGCTGCCCGAATTACCCCGAGTGTCGAGCCCCAACCGACCACGAGCACCTCAGCGTCTTCGTCACCGTTGACCTCGACGGGTGTGATGTCATCGGCGATTCCCTTGATCTTCCACGCCCTGGTGTCGGTCATTAGCTGATGGTTCTCGGGGTCGTATGACACGTTGCCTGTGACCGCCGCCTTCTCCAACCCGCCGATGCGATGCTCGAGTCCCGCCGTGCCTGGCACTGCCCACGGGCGGGAGAAGGTCTCGATGTCTCTCTCGTACGGCAGGTAGGAGCCGTCGGGTCCGTTCGGTTTGGTGGCGAACGGCACAGATATATCGGGCAGATCCTCAACGGAAGGCAGCCTCCACGGCTCGGATCCATTGGCGATGAGGTTGTCGCTGAGGAGAATCACTGGCGTCATGTAACGGAGGGCGATTCGCGCGGCCTCGATCGCAGTCTCGTACGCATCCGATGGAGAGGCTGCCGCAAGCACGGGCAGCGGGGACTCGCCGTGGCGTCCGAAAAGCGAGAACAAGAGGTCTGACTGCTCCGGCTTGGTGGGCAGACCTGTCGAGGGACCGCCGCGCTGGACGTTGAGCACGAGTAGAGGAAGCTCGGTCATGAGAGCTAGTGAGATCGCCTCGCTCTTGAGAGCGATACCCGGCCCGGAGGACCCGGTGACCGCAAGCGCTCCACCAAAGGCCGCCCCTATCGCTGCGCCGATTCCGGCGATCTCGTCCTCGGCCTGGAAGGTCCTGACGCCGAAATTCTTGTGTTTCGACAGTTCGTGCAGCACATCGGAGGCGGGTGTTATTGGATAGGTGCCGTAGAAGAGCGGAAGTTTGGCGGCCCGGGCTGCGGCGATGAGTCCCCAGGCCAATGCCGTATTGCCGGTGATCTGGGTGTACGTACCCGGGGTCAAGCGGGCGGGCTTGACGAGATATGTCGTGCGTGTGGCCTCGGTGGCGAATCCGAACGTGTATCCCGCTTTGAACGCCAGCTCGTTGGCCTTGCCAACCTCCGGCTTGTTCTTGAATTTGGCGGCGATCCACTCGAGGGTGGTTTCCTGCGGGCGATTGAAAAGCCATGCGAGAAGTCCGAGAGCGAAGAAGTTCTTTGAGCGGAGCACATCCCGTCCGCTCACTCCGGATTCGGCGACCGCTTCTTTCGTCAGCCGCTCCATTGGCACCTCGATCACCTTGTACCCGGCGAGGGACCCATCGGTGAGCGGGTTAGAGGTATATCCAGCCTTGGCGAGGTTGCGCTCTTCGAAGGCTTCCTCGTTGACGATGATCGTGCCGTTCTCCCGCAGGTCAGCCAGGTTCGACTTCAGCGCGGCGGGATTCATCGCAACCAGACAGTCAGGCTCGTCGCCAGCGGTGAGGATGTCGAAATCCGCAATCTGGACCTGGAACGAGCTGACCCCGGGCAGTGTTCCCGCGGGTGCACGGATCTCAGCAGGGAAGCTGGGGAGAGTGGCTAGA
>JBGTKD010000118.1:0-7286 GCA_041744795.1 Acidimicrobiia bacterium | reverse complement strand
CATGGCGGACCCGGACTGCTCCGGCGCCGTGGGTAGGGCCATCCGCACAGCCGACCATCGTCCGCCGGTGTCGTGCCGCCACAACTGCGACGGCAATCCACCGGACCAGGCCAAGCCGACGAGTTCGCCGTCGATGTCGGCGATCCAGCCGATCTTGCCCGGTCGAGGCTCCCCGACAGCAGCCCACGATCCGGAGTAGCGCAACAGCTGAGCGCGATAACCGCCAACGAGGTTGGCCACCGCGTAAACGTTGCCACCGACAACGGTCACATCAGTGAGTGCCGCCTCACCGTCGATTCCCGGCGGGCGCTCCGACCAGGTGCTGCCCCGATCCATCGAATGCCAAGCCATCGCTTCCCCGCCTCGGTCACCGACCGCAATCCACTCGCCCTCATGCGAGATGATCTCGGTAACGAAATCGGCGTCTGGCGGGGTGATGTCTCTCCAGTTGCCCGGCTCGCCGACCAGCACAAAAGAGGGCGGGCCGAGGGGTACATTCTGCCAACGAGAACGATGTGGGTGTCCAGATGGCGGATGGCATACAGGAAACCGGTTTGGGAGAGCGGCTGGTCGATGATCTTGAACGGTCCGCCGGCTGGGCCGGCCCACAGCGTCGGCGTGGGCGAGTCTTCACCGACACTCCCGGCGATCAGGACGTCGCCACCCACCACTGCCACCGAAAAGACCGTCGCACGATCCGCCCCTTCGAGCTCGACGGCATACCAGGTCGCGTTTTCCGCATCGAGACTCCAGACGGCCGAACCGACCGTTCCCGTTCTCGCCAATGCCACTGTGGCGTCGGGATGGTCTATGACGTCGACGAAAGTCCCCGCACCCGGAAAGTACAACAGTTCCCACCCAGACATCGGCCCGGTCAGCCCGCCGACTTCAACAGGCCCCAGTTGGCTGGTATCCGCTTCATCGGATGAGGAATCCTCCGACGCCGAGAACACGCCCGCCACAACACCGACCGCGACCAGTACGAGGGTGACCGGGAGTAGCCACGTCGGAAGACGCCGAACCCGGGATGGTGATTCAGGCGGCAGCCCGTCGGAAGTCGGGACCTCGACATTCACACTTCCCGGAATCGTACGCAGCGGATTACTCCCAACGACGGGAGTCCGTGTGAAAAATCGCACAATGGTGTGTGCACGCACCACCCTGACAGGCGCGAAACCGCCGGTCAGGCATTTCTGTCAACTACCGACCAAGTCGACAGAGGGTCAGGGATTCCCCTGGCCCTCTGCCGCGTTCTGAGGTGTTCTCTTTGCTTGGGACTGTCCGGGGTTGTGCCGAGCATGCAATCAGCTCATAGTCTCGACGTGGGTGTTCCACCACTCGATCACTTCGGACATCGCGACACCGCGGGTGACGACGATCATGTCGTCGTCGACGATGGTGGCTTCGTCGGCACGAAGGTCGTCTGGGATAGCGATCCGGGTCGGGGGACCGGCTCCGAGCCACACGACGGCGAAGCCGATGTCGCCTTGACCGACGATCACCGCCGGCACCGTGCGCCCGTCGTTCAACGCGAGCAGGACCGAGCGGAGCTCTCCGTATGGGGTGACGCCGACATCGCTCGGCGTGTCCGCTTCGACGTCCGTGCCGAAGGCGATCACTGCTGACCCTTGCTGGGTGAGCGCCCGGATCAGGTCGACGTCCGCCGGTCCCGGGTAGGGCGAGGTCATCGGGCCGGTAAGCGGGTCGAAGACGTGATCGCCGATTATCTCGCCCGCAGCGTCGAAGGCGGTCAGATGGGCGGCGGAGTCGGTGAAATACCAGGGGAAGGCAACGACATCGTCGATCGGGATCATCCACAGAGTTGACCCGTGATCCTCGAAGCGGACGACGGCGGTCCCGTTCGGGGCGATCCATGGGGCGGGCTCGGGCGAAATCCGGTCGCCGGTGGTCCACGCCGCGCCGATGTCACGAAGGAGGACACAGGGGTTCGACTCGGGTCCGACCCGCACGCATGCGGTGACACTGTCGCCCCGTTCGGCTCGGTACACGGTCCAAACGTCCTGGAAGACCCCGATCGCGACGGCCGAAGTGGACTCGTCGATCTGCGGGAGAAGTGCGGAGAGCGCTTGGAGTTCGCTGATCGGAGCATCGACCGGGGAGAGAACCAGGAACTCCCCGCCGGACTCAAGCGGGTCGAACTCGAGAGAGGCCACGCCCGCCTCGTGGACGGACTGGGGGTCCGCCACCGACCATTCGGCGATTGAGAGCGGCACATGCGAATAGCGCTCACCTGCCCCGGGACGTCGCGTAGTGGTGGTTACGGCCGGGATCTCGGCCGGTTCGTCCGGTGAGGAGACGGTTGATGTTCCGACTGGCTGTTCGGCCGGGTGCCCGTCGGCGATCGCCCACACCGCGCCGATAGCGATGACAACCATGATTGCGGCGGCGACTGCCTGGAGCGGACCGGCGGCTCGTCGCTGCCGGGGAACGGGAATGGACATCCGCCGGGTGGCGGTGTCGAGGTCGCGTACTGCTTCGTGGAGTCTTTCGTCGATCATGGCTGGCCCTCCAGTTGGTTGGCGAGAGAGGCGCGGGCGCGGTCGAGATGTGTCTTGACGGTCTCGGGGCTGACACCGAGTTCGGCGGCAGCTTCGGTTCGCGTGAAGCCCTCGAGGTAACAAAGGACGACGACCTCGCGTTGGCGGCGGGGAAGACTCCGGACCGCTTCCCACACGTCGGTCGCCGACTCGGCCAGCCGCACCGGTTCCGGCCGATCGAGCTTCGTCAACGCCCGCGCCTCGGCACCGAGGCGGCGGAACCGTGAGATCGCCAGGTTGCGTGCCACTCGGCTCACCCACTGGAGCGGGTCGTCGAGTTTTGCGACCTCGGCCCAGTTTCGGTGGGCGCGTAGGAACGCGTCCTGAGTCAGTTCCTCCGCAGCCGACGGCCCCGCCAGCGCCCAGACGAGCCGATAGACCCGGCGGTAGCCGGTGCGGTAGAACTCTTCGAAGCGCACCGGTGTCCCGACCGTCAGCATCTCGTCTCTCATCTCCCCGTACACACGCACGAGCGGACCAGTTTGGGGGACATGAATGCGATCTCGGATGCCGATCCATGTGAAAGTAGGAGCTGTCATGCGACGGCGCCTTCCGTAGACTCGCCTTCATGCGTTTCACAGCAGCCGTTTCTCATGAGGGCGCCTGGTATGTGGCACGGTGCCTCGAGGTTGAGGTGACGAGCCAGGCGGAGTCCTTCGACGAGGCCCTCGACAATCTTCGGGAAGCGCTCGAGCTGTACTTCGAAGATCAGCCATTCCCCGAGTCGGTCGAGGCACCGATCATCGCGCCCGTCGACATCCCTGCGTGAGCCCCGCTCTCCCGGTCGTCTCAGCCAGACAGACGATCCGGGCACTGGAGAAGGTCGGCTTCGCGGAAGTGAGCCGCAAAGGCAGTCACGTCAAACTCCGCAACGGGAGCGGTCGCACGGTGATCGTGCCGGACCATCGAGAACTCGCCCGAGGGACGCTGGCCTCCATTCTGCGCCAGGCCGGCATCGCGATCGATGAGTTCCTCGATCTTTTGTGAGCAGGTGCTCCGTACGGCGTGGCGGGGCGCGTCCGACATCGAGAACGGTGGAATGTCCAGATCGTCGTGTACGGTCCCTGCTCGTGTCGGCAATCTCGGATCCTCCGATCGACGTTGAACCTCGCAGGGTGTGCATGAGGGTGTGCACTGGGGGTGTGCATGCGCTGTCACCGGGGGTTTCGTCGTGTTCGCGAGGGTTGGTTTCTCGGATCTCGAACTCCCCCCGCTACGAACAGCAGTTGACCGAAATCAGCTGTCGAGTTGACAGAAATCCGTCGGACTCCCGTCCGGCGGATTTCGTCGTATTCGAGTCCGGCTGACGAGCGCAGTATCGCCCAACACTCATGGTTGCATACTTTGAGCAACTCGATACAGTGAACCGTATGAGCGCATCAACCGTGGGTTTTTCCATCACCGCTGAATACCGGCCTCGTCTCGAGCGGCTGGTCGCACGTCACAGCCCGAACAACCGGAGCGAGTTTCTTCGACAGGCAATCGAAGTCATGGAGCGGCACGATCGGGCACAAGATCTGGCGGCGCTCCAAGAGTACGGAGAGATCCTTTCGCGACGGAGCGGGACCACTGTCGAAGATATCCCCCGACTCCAGAGCGAGGCTCTTGGAGAGCATGCCCCTGAGGTCAGGGCATCTGCCCGGAAGATCGTTTCCGGACTGAAACTCTCCGAACCGCCAACATCAGTTGAGCCGCTGCATCCTCTTGCCAGGGTGGTCGTGAACCAAATCGCCTCCCAGCTCGGGCTCGACACATCCCAGGCATGAGCCAACCGGCTCGTGTTGTTTTCGACACGGACGTCCTCGTCGGCGGCTCCGCACATGACGTGGGAACATGGCAGAGATATCCGACCATACCCCCGATCAGTCCATCTCCTTACGCTGATTGCCTGGGAATCATCGCCGACCCCCTCATCGAGGACTGGGCACTCTGGACGAGCGACCAGATACTGGAGTTCGTCGCGATGGACCTGATCGGTAATCACCACTGGGACGAAAGCTTCGCTGACCTGTACGTGACAAGGCTGGTCGACATTGCGATTTTCTCCGGAGGAGGTGTGATCGCCGGCACAGCGGCACTTGGTGCGCAAGCCCCCACCCGCATACGGCATGTGTGGGGAGCTGGCCTAGCGGTCCAAGCCGTAGTGGTCGTCTCGGACGACCCCAACGTTCGGAGGCACTCACCTTGGCCGACGAACAAGGGCGGACGACCTCCGCATGGGACGTTCAGTTTCACCGCCCGTGAGTTCAGCAGACAGGTCGATCGGGCGCGACGAGGCTCGGCACCCTGAACGAAACAGCGGAGCGGGGTGATCTAGGTGTGACAATCCGGGCAAATGGTGTGTGGACGCACCACCCTGACAGACCCAAAACACCTGGTCAGCGATTTCCGTCAACCACCGACGAACGGCAGTTGACGGAAAAAAGCTGCTGAGATGACAGAAATCCGTCGGACCCCAGATCCGGCGGATTTCGTCGTAGTCAGGGTGTCCCGGACAGGGTGACCATACGAGAAAGCGTCCAGACTCTTGACATCAGTCGCTCGGCCCGTACAATCGCAATTGGCCATGTTGACCACGTTGACCACTTCGGTCAACAGGATCCGTTCGGCCTTCGCCGATGAGAAGGACCCATGTCCGAGATACTCGCATTCCATAAAGCCAAAGCCGGGTTCAGCAACGTGTACGACACAGTTGAACAGGCCGGACTACGCGTCGTCGGACGACGCAAGTCAGAACCGATCGCCCTCGTCCTCAGGGACGAACTTGTCGACCTGTACGCCCGCGAGTACCCGTTCACGACCCACATGACCCGCAGTGACGGACAGGTCAGCATCTGGCTGGACAATTTCGACATCTACGGACAGGGAGAGTCGATCCCAGAGGCTGTCGAGGACCTGATCGACGAGGTCGAAGAGTACGTGGCGCACTGGGAAGAACAGCTCAGGCACGCTCCGAATCACGCTTCCCGTTTCGGATGGGTGCGCCGTATCCAACTGGCAGGAAACAACAGAACAGACATTCAGCAAGCGATCTTCCCTCCGCCGGCGGATCTCGTCACCCGGTGAGACATCCGACCTGGGATGACATCCGACGCTTCTGCGAAGTTGACGATTGGACCCCAACCCACCTGAAGCGAGGACGTAAGCGTCGGGACCACGACCGGTTTCAGAAAACCCTGGCAGACGGACGCATCCTGCGGACACGCGCTTCACACGGACGCGCCGAAATCGGCGACCCGGCGTTGGTCACACGGATTCTCCGACACCAACTGGAAGTGACAGTCGAAGAGTTCTGGGACGCTGTCGACAACGGCAATCCGCCAGTCCGGCCGTCGAAGACAGCCACAACGCCAGAAGAGGCGGCTCCTGCTCATCGTCTCGAAGACTGGTTGGCTGTTCAGCTCGCTATCACCGTCGGCCTCTCTGACACGGAAATCGGTGCGCTGACACAAGAGTCCGGCATGGAAGCCTGGACCGAATGGCTCGAGCGCCATCGCCAAGGCGAAGAGGGGTAGCCGAAAGACGATCCGGGCGTGTGAAAAATCGGCCAATGGTGTGTGGACGCACCACCCTGACAGACCTAAAACACCTGGTCATCGATTTCTGTCAACCTGACTACCGGTAGTTGACAGAAAGAAGCTGCTGAGATGACAGAAATCCGCCGGTGCTCACGCCGGGAGCTCTCGGTGTGACCGCGCTTCCATAGACTCTTCTTCATTCGTTTCACTGCCGCCGTATCTCATGAGGGTGCCTGGTATGTGGCACGTTGCCTCGAGGTTGAGGTGACGAGCCAGGCGGAGTCCTTCGACGAGGCCCTGGTCAACCTCGGTGAGGCGCTTGAGCTGTACTTTGAAGACCAGCCGCTCCCCGAGTCGGTCGAGGCGCCGATCATCGCTCCCGTCGACATCCATGCGTGAGCCCCGCCCTCCCGCTCGTCTCAGCCAGGCAGACCATCCGGGCATTGGAGAAGCTCGGCTTCGCGGAGGTGATCCGTAAAGGCAGTCACGTCTGCGCAACGAGAGCGGTCGTACGGTGATCGTGCCAGACCATCGAGAACTTGCCCGGAGGACGCTGGCTTCCATCCTGCGCCAGGCGGGCGTCGTAGTTGATGAGCTCCTTGATCTTCTTTGGGCAGTGCTTCGAAGCGAGTCGCTGTGCGTTTCCGGCACCAAGAACGCGTCCGTCGGCGGAGTGGTGGTTGCGGGAATCGGCTCTGATGCTGAGTTCACCTGGGTGGGATGTCGCGATGTCGCGTACTTTCGGGGGGAAGATGGCGGGACGCTCGCCCGGTAGACGTCCGGCATCAAGACGGCCTCTTGGCGCCGTACACGACCTCGTCGCACTCGACTCGTCGCGTCGTCGATGCCCAGCGAGTGCGTTCAGGCGACTCGTCCCGTGTCGTACGCCCACATCGCGACTTCGACACGGTTCCGAGCGGAGAGTTTCGTCATCAGGCTGGCGATGTGGGTCTTCACTGTGCTGAGGCTGATGAATAAGTCCTCGGAAATCTCGGCGTTCGTTCGACCACGAGCCACCTCTACAAGCACCTCTTCTTCCCGCGCGGTCAGAGGAACGATGGGCTGGATCGGGGGCTCCGTGCGTTCGCTCGCTGCAAACGTCGAGAGGAGTCGGGCGGTGATGCTTGGTGCCACCAGAGCGTCGCCTTCGGCGGCGGCATGGATGGCCTGCACCAGTAGATCAGGCCCGGCATCCTTGAGAAGGAAACCG
>JBGTKD010000117.1:0-3368 GCA_041744795.1 Acidimicrobiia bacterium | reverse complement strand
GAGTGAAGTAGCCCTGTTGGGCCTCGGTCACATCACTCAGTCGCCGACCGAGCGGCGGGCGCGCTCGTTCGGACATGGAGCTATGTTACCTGCAAAACTATCGGTAACCGACAGATCTGCAGTAACTCTCTGCGGGTAAACGGCTCCGCCGTCAGCCGCCTGCCATGGCGCCGACGACCAGGAACGGTTCGTCTCCCGCTTCCACCTGGGCGGGCACCTCGGCGTCAGGGTCTTCGTGGGAGAGATCCTCCTGACAGGCAAAGAACCGCACGAACGGCCTCCGAATGCCCGTCCCGTGGTCCCGTATCGTGCCGCGCAGCATCGGATAGCGGCGTTCGAGTTCATCGAGAATGGAACGCTGGGTAACCGCACCCTCCACCTCGAGTTCCACTTCACGGCCGGTACCCGCCAGGTTGCGGAGGTGATACGGGAGATGAACGCGGATCACGGCAGCGTCTGAACCTCGACCGACAGGACCGCAGGCAGATCACGCACGATCGGCTCCCACGTGTCGCCGTTGTCGGCCGATCCGTACACCTGTCCCCCGGTCGTACCGAAGTAGATGCCGCACGGGTCCAGATGGTCGATGGACATCGCGTCTCGCAGGACGTTGACGTAACAGTTCTCCTGCGGAAGACCCTTGGTGAGCGGCTCCCACTCGTTGCCACCCACCTTGCTGCGATAAACCCTGAGCCGCCCTTCGGGCGGGAAATGTTCGGAGTCACTGGTGATGGGAACGACGTAAACCGTGTCGGGCTCGTTGGCGTTCACCTCGATCGGGAAACCGAAGTCGGTGGGCAGGTCGCCACTGATCTCATACCAAGTCTCCCCACCGTCGTCTGAACGGTTCACATCCCAATGCTTCTGCATGAACAAGACATCCGGACGATCAGGATGCATCGCCAGGTTGTGGACGCAATGTCCCACCTCGGCTTCAGGATCCGGCAGCTCCCACGGCGACACGAGTCCCTTGTTGATCACACGCCACGACTCTCCGCTGTCGTCGCTGCGGAACACCCCCGCCGCAGAGATAGCCGCGAACATCCGAGCCTCGTTGGACGGGTCGATCAGCAAGGTGTGAAGGCATAGTCCGCCAGCGCCCGGGTTCCATTCAGATGCCCCAGGCTGGTTGCGCATGCCGGCCATCTCATGCCATGAGGCCCCTGCGTCGGTGGAACGGAAAAGGGCGGCGTCTTCCACCCCCGCCCATACGACGTCAGGGTCGCTGAGCGAAGGCTCGATATGCCAAACACGGGCGAACTCCCAAGGATGCGGAGTCCCGTCGTACCACTGATGGGGTCCGGTCTCGCCCTCGTAGGCGAACTCATTGCCGACCGGCTGCCAGGTCTGTCCCCCGTCATCGGAACGCTGGATGAGCTGGCCAAACCACCCCGTGGACTGTGACGCCCAAATGCGGGAAGGATCTACCGGCGAGCCTTTCAGGTGGTACATCTCCCAGCCGCCGAAGTGCGGCCCAGTGACATCCCAGGACCGACGCAGGCCGTCGGCGGTCAAGATGAACGCGCCCTTCTTTGTGCCGACCAGCACCCGAACACCACTCATCTGAATGATCCTCCTCGCAAGAACTCGCGAGCGTACCGCCAGGCGACGTCAGAGGCCCAACGAATTCAGCCGAGCACGACCTCGACCTGGTGGGTGCCTCCGTCGTCAACCAGATCGAGTTCGGAGTCGGGAGCGAGCATGTCTCCATCCAAGCTCAACGCGATCACCCCGGTGGACTCGCTGCTGGGGTTACGCACCCGGATCTCATACAGCGACGAGTGATAACGGAACGTGATCTGGAACCCTGGCCAGGCTCGGGGGATACAAGGATCGATGGAAAGGCGCGTCCCGCGCAACCGGAAACCGAGAATCCATTCCACTCCCGCCCGGTACATCCATCCAGCCGAGCCCGTGTACCAGGTCCAACCGCCCCGTCCGACATGCGGGGCTTCCGAATACACATCGGCTGCGGCCACATAAGGCTCCACCCGGTAGCGGTGAATCCCGGCCCGGGTGCTGGCATGGTTGATCGGGTTGAGCAGTCCGAACAACTCCCCTGCCCGGTCCCCATCACCGAGGCTGGCAAAGGCAATGACATTCCATATGGCGGCGTGGGTGTACTGGCCGCCGTTCTCGCGGACACCTGGCAGGTAGCCCTTGATGTAGCCGGGGTCGACATCCCAGTTGTCGAACGGCGGGGTGAACAAGAGGACCAATCCGTCGCCGCGCTGGACCAGGAACTCTTCGACCGAGGCCATGGCCCGCCGGGCGCGCCCGTCGGGCGCGGCACCGTGTATCACCGACCAGGACTGGGCGATCGAATCGATCCGGCACTCGGGATTGACCGAGGATCCGAGGGGCGTTCCATCATCGAAGTAGGCCCGCCGGTACCAGTCACCATCCCAGGCTTCGGCTTCGATGCTCTCCCGGACTCGCTCGGCCGCATCCCGCCAGGTGGTTGCCAGACCCATCTCCTGGCGGTCTTCGGCGATGTCGGCGAAACGTCGCAGGTTCGCATCGAGGAACCAGCCGAGCCACACGCTCTCGCCGATGCCTTCCCGCCCGACACGGTTGAAACCGTCGTTCCAATCCCCTGTTCCGATCAGAGGCAGGCCCCGGCTCCCGATGAGGATGATCGCCCGGTCGAGGGCGCGTCGGCCATGATCGAAGAGGGTGCCAACCACGTCTGAGGTCTCGGGAGCGAAATAGACCTCGTCTTCGCCTTCCTCCAGCGGGGGCCCGTGTATATAGGGCACCTCGGCGGCGAGGACCTCGGTGTCACCTGTCACCTCGACGTAGTGCGCCACGGCGTACGGGAGCCACAGGTAGTCGTCAGAGATGCGGGTCCTGACACCCTTGCCGGATGGTTCGTGCCACCAGTGCAGGACGTCGCCCTCTTCGAATTGGTGGGCTGCCGCCCTCAGCAGGTGCTCCCGAGCCACACCACGCATCTGGACCGTGAGCGCCATCACGTCCTGTAGTTGGTCACGGAAGCCGTATGCGCCTCCCGCCTGATAGAAGGCCGACCGAGCCATCACCCTGCACGCCAGGGTCTGATAGAGAAGCCAGTGATTGATCATCACGTCGAAGGAACGGTCTGGGGTCTCGACTTGCACGGTCCCGAGCACGTCACCCCAATTCTTGGCCACTTCACCCGCCAGCGCCGGTCCGTCTGCGGAGCGAAAACGTTCGACCAGGAAGCGGGCTTCGGCCTCGTCTTCGCCTTGGCCCAACAGAAAACGCAGCTCGACCTCTTCGCCCGGCACCAGGGTCAGGTGCCGCTGAATCACAGCACACGGGTCGAGGCCCACGCCCACTCGGCCCGACAGCGGCCGCGCCCCAGCCTGGAGGGCCGCCGGGCGATC
>JBGTKD010000116.1:0-8739 GCA_041744795.1 Acidimicrobiia bacterium | reverse complement strand
GACTTCAGCCGCGGGATTGGTCGGGTAGAGCCCGACGGTGACTCCTCGAACAGCGACAGTGGCAATGTCGAGAATGACCCACTCTGGCCGATCCTCGGAGTGAATCGAGACGCGGTCACCTACCTCGAGGCCGAGAGCGAGGAGAGCGTGGGCGGCTATCTCGACGAGATCCCAGGTCTGTCCCCAGGTGATCTCCTGCCAGATCCCAAAGTCCTTTTCGCGCATGGCGACTGCGTTCGGCATTTCGACAGCCCGGTCGCGTACCAACGCAGCAACGGTCGGAAATCCCGTTGCGGCCGGTGCCGCGCCTGAAGCGCCCAGCGTCGTCGTCATCCGAGATCCTCCTCCTCGTCGGACGGGAGGGGAATATAGAGGTGTCGCGGCCCTTCTCGCGACCGAAGATGCGAAAAAGCCCGCGAATTCACCGGGTTGACCCCAGTCAGGAAAAGATCGGCAGGATCTCGCGGCACCCGTTCATGCGCCTTCGACCCACTCCGCCCCGCCGGGCCAGTGCTCGCGTTTCCAGATGGGAACCCGCGTCTTGAGTTCGTCGATCACATAGCGGGCCGCTTCGAACGCGTCGCCCCGGTGGCCAGTCGACACAGCCACCGCAACCGAGGCTTCGCCGACCGCCACTTCGCCTACCCGATGCTCGACGACGAGGGAGAGAACAGGCCATTTGTCGGCTGCTTCCAAACAGATCTCCCGAAGCTTCGGTTCGACATGTTCGGCATACGCCTCGTACTCGAGGTGGGTAACCCCTGTCTTCTCGCCCGAATGGTCACGAGCCGTACCGAGAAAGAGAGCCGTTGCTCCCGAGTCGGGTCGGCCGACTTCGGCTGCGAGAGCTCCGGGGTCTAGCGGCCCGGAGCGGAGTGCGACCCTGATGACGGGTTTCATGCCCCAACGGTAGGGCCAAGACCACAAAACGCCAGACCTGTCGTACGCTTGAGATCGATGAGTGACGACCTCTTCTCCCAGATATTCGAGATGTTCAACCAGCCGGGTCCGGTGAATCTTCGCCTCGCCGGCGAGGTCGCTCGTCATATGACCGGTGAACGCCAGCCGGTTGATCCATGGGCCGCGGAGGAGTTCCGCGAGCTCACTCGTCTTGCGGAATACCGAATCGAACAGGTCGCGCCGTTTGCGGTAGCGCCGGCGTCCGATGTGTTGCCGGTCGACAGCAGGGAGTGGGTCGACCGCAACATGGAGGGCTTCGGATATCTGATCGAACCGTTCGGCCAGATGGTCGATACCTCGGGCGCTGGGCCCGCCGCCGAGATGCTCAAGCCGCTCGGACCGGCACTGGCCGGGATGCAGCTGGGAGCACTTGTTGGGTCATTAGCCGGCTGGGCGATGGCGGGCTATGACACCGGCCTACCGATGCGAGGCGACGACACGATCTCGTTCATCGTTCCGACTATCGACGCTTTCATCGCCGAGCATGCTCTCGACCCAAGGTCGGTGCGTCTGTGGGTCGCGCTGGAGGAAGTCACCCACCGGGCGATCTATCGCGTGCCGTTCGCGGTTGAAGCCGTAATGGCGCGCCTCGCGGCCCTGGCGGAGACGATGCGGGTGTCACCCGATCGGCTGACAGATCTGATGGGCGGTCTCGACGCGACCTCGATGGGTCAGGGCATCGATCCAGAACAACTCGCTGGTTTGTTCGACAGTCCGGAGACGCGAGCCGCCGCCGAAGAGTTGTCGGCTTTGCTCGGGCTGATCGCCGGATATCGCCGGCTGGTGGTGGAGCGTGCTTCGGAGGGGCTTCTCCCCGATCTCGCAGACATGAACGCCAAGCGCGACTTGGCGCGGGATCTCGGTGCGGAGGTGGCCGGTTCGCCCATCGCCGCGGCGTTCGTCTCCGCCGAGGACATCGAAGCGGGTAGGTCATTCGCGCTCGAAGTGGAGCGACGCTTTGGTGCAGACCAACTGGCCTCGATCTTCACCCACGAGGGCCGCTACCCGACGGCCAGCGAGATCACCGACCCGGTCGCTTGGGCAGCTCGCGTGCTGCTCGATGATCTGGGCTGACGGTTCCCGATTTTCGAGCGATCGAGATACCGTCAGGACCTCGAAAGGTGACCTCATGACCGCCGAGATCGGTTCTCCTGCTCCCGACTTCACTCTCCTCAACTACGACAAGACGACGGTCTCTCTCGGTGACCTGCGCGGGCGCAAGACCCTGATCGTCTTCATCCCCTGGCCGTTCACGCGGGTCTGCACATCCGAGCTCTGCTCCCTGCGAGACAACCTTTCCGCTCTCGAGGAGTCAGACACGAACGTCGTGGTCATCACCTCCGACAGCTACGGCTCTAACCGCGCTTGGGCAAAGGCCGAAGGCGTGACGTATCCGGTGCTCAGCGACTTCTGGCCTCACGGGGCCGTCGCTATCGCTTACGGCTGCTTTAACGAGGGTCTTGGTGTGTCCAATCGGGCAACGTATGTCCTCGATGAAGAAGGCATCGTGCGTGAGATCATCCACGCAGAAAATTTCGGCACAGCACGCGAAGTCGATTCCTACCTAGAGGCACTGGCGAGCTTTTGAGTCTCAGCCGAAGATCCGGCGCCAGCCTTCGACGAACGGATTGGGCTGACTCGGTTCTGGCAGTTCTGCGAGCACCTGAGCCATCAGGTCGTCGGGCAGGGAACCGACCACCGCCCAGGACACTCCGTCAGCCTCCCAGGAGACCATCCGATCGAAGAACTCATCCGCTGGTTGCTCGCCGCGCACTATCGCAATTGTGAACAGGCCGTCTCCGTAGACGCCTACTTCGCCACCGTCCAGCGAGTACGCGGCTGCGAGGTCGAGGCCAGCCAGTGACCCTGGCAACGAACTCGGTACCGGCTCATAAACGCGTTGGATCACTTCAGCGGTGATGTCGAAGGGCATCGACGCCTGGATGGGCGATTCGATCGGCTCAAACTCGACCAGGTCGAGTACGCAAGCCACGGTCCCGTCACCCTCCAAGAGTTCCCGATGCACGATGACGCCGGTCTCGCTGTCGATCCACAGGTTGGCTCTCGTCTGACCGTCCCGGGACAACGAGACCACATCCGTGACCCTCCCCCGGTACTCGTCTGTCGTAGCGGACTCGACGCTGTACTCGCCGACACCTGGCGCCGCGCCGGTGACTGTGACTGTTTCGATCGGACCGGATGCCAAGCCAGTGGAGACCGAACCCCCGGCCAGCACGGTGAGTCCGGCAAGTGGGTCAGACATCACGGTGAAGGTTCCAATCCGAGTCATATCGACGGTGGATTCGACGGAATCTCCGTTCTCGTCTCGACAAGCCCAAGTCTGACGGGCCGAGTACCGGGTGGAGGATCCGCTCGTCATGATGGCGGCGACTTCGGAACCGTCGTCGGCCACGCCAAGCGAGGAAGTGGCAGCGAGGATCGCTTCGACCTCTCCCACATCGAAGGTTCCGCCGGTGGTAATACCGACCATCCCGACCGCCCCCACAGCCACCACGGCGAGTGCCGCCACCGACAACGCAGCTACCAGAGTCCGGCGCGGCCACAGAGACACGACGAGCTCGTCCGCTGGTGCGACGTCCTCGGGCACATCAAGCATCGGCAGGCTCCTCACGGCGGCGCGCGCGCCGGAGAGGTCCTCGAGCTCGCGCTTGCAGTGGCCGCAACCAGCAAGGTGGTCCGAAACCCACTGTGTCTCTGTCTCGGTGAGTTCGCCATCGAGCATCGCCGACAGGAGTTCAGGGCGATGGGTCATCCGAGACGTTCCTTCAGGAGCTTGCGGCCGCGATGTATCCGGCTGCGGACGGTGCCTATTGGGGCGTCGATCGCATGAGCGATCTCCTCATAACTCATGCCGACGATGTCGCACATCACGATCGCCTCGCGGAAGTCGGTTGGCAGGTCGAGCAGAGCCTTCTGAATGTCCTCACCCAAGCGGATGGAAGCGAGCACGTCGTCGGCTGCCGGTGACGAGGCGACGGACATGCGGTCGATGTCGTCTGGGAGGGGAGAGGTGGGACGCCGCTTCTGTTTGCGAACGTCGTCGAGAAAGGCGTTACGCGTGATTCGCCACAGCCATCCGTCGAATGAACCGGGGGTGTAATTCTCCAAGCCGCGTCGGACGCGCAGAAGAACCTCCTGCACGAGGTCTTTGGCGTCGTGCGGATTTCCGGTGAGTCGGTAGGCGTAGTTGTAGATCTTGCGACCATGGGTACGCGCCACGTCTTCCCAGGTTGGGATAGTTGGGTCGTTCATGGCGCCCTCGGCGGTGACAACGTCGAGGAGAGGTCGCTAGTTCCTACGTGGTCTTGTCGTCCTCGTCGGACTCTTCGCTGCCCTCTTGGACTCCCTTGCGGAACTCCTTGGCAGACGCTCCCAGCGAGCGTGCCAACTCCGGAAGCTTGCGCGCTCCGAACAGCAGCACGAGCACCACGAGAATGATTATGAGTTCTTGGCCTCTTGGCACGGTTGTCTCCTTCGACAGCCATCTTACCGGCAGGCCTTCGGTTCGCGGGTTGGTGCCAGTTTGACGACGATCGCCCTTGCTGGGTTCCCTCAGTCCAGCGAGAGCCCGTCGACGAATTTCTGAAGCCGTTCACGGGTGAGGAAACGAATACGCGGCTCTCTGGCTTCCTTCTCGTAGATCCCGTACGGGGCGTACTTGTCCGAAACGAACAGGCCACGGTTCGTGCCCGCCGTCTGAAACTCGAACAAGAAGCGCTGAATGGCCCCGTCGTCGACCTCGGGGTAGGCATCTACTCCCAGAGGGTCTTCGCGGATGAACGTGCGCTCGCCGCCCTTCTGGGCGAACCAAGTGCTGTCGGCCATGCCCGGACTGACCTGGTAGCCGACAAGTGAGAGCAGTCCGGTGACCATCTCGGCGGCGGTCATTGACCCTGGGTCGATCCCCTGGGCGCGCAATCCCGTATCGATGGCCGGCGGCAGACGGATTTCGGATCCGACCGGACCCACTTTGTCGCCGGTGCTCCGGACGGGAAGGTCGAGAGCGGTAGGGCCTTGACCGACGAGAACTTCTAGAGGATCGAGGGCGATGGCGCTCAGGTTGAGCATCGAGGTGCCCATCTCTTCGGGAAGCACGCCATCGGAGAATGACCGGGAAATGATCTCCCTGGCGACAGGAACACCGGCGTACACCGCGATATCGCTGATCGGTGGGAGGGCCGAGGTATGCCTTTTCTCTCTCACCACTTCGATCGCTTCGGCCATCAGGACGTCGCGCAAGGCCTCATGCGGCTGGGAGGGGACAGGGACCGAGAAGGTGACTTTGGCGATTCCGTCTACGACTTCGAAGTCGGCAAGCGGCACACGGGGTGGCCGGAAAGCCGGTTCAGCGGATTCGAAGCCTGCCTTGGCGGCTTTGCGTCCGCCAAGGACCGAAGGCGCCTTGGCTGGTGCGTCGCCGGCGACAATCGCCTTCTTATCGGGTCGCACACGCTTGAGAACCAAGCCCACGACGAACAACGCAACTGCAACAAGGATGAGCGGTAGACCCAATTCCAACTGAGAACTCCCTAATAGATCGTGGAGATCAGTCTACGGAACCGGTAAGGGGTCCGGAGTCAGTCAGGATGCGCGGCGGGCGGCGACCATGCGCTCACGGCGTACCCGGCGACGCTCACGCTCCGACATTCCTCCCCAAATCCCGAACTTCTCCCCGTTCACGATGGCGTACTCGAGACAGTCACCCTGTACTTCGCACGCACCGCATATGCCTTTCGCCCGACGAGTGGACGCTCCCCGTTCCGGAAAGAACAGATCAGCATCCGCGCCCCGGCAGTTGGCATAGTCCTGCCAGGAGAGCTCAACCACCGCCAATGCTTCGATGAGTTTGCTCTGCATGCGGGGGTCCCCCTCACATCGTTGTAATTACACCAGTGTGAGCATGACACACAGGGCGCGCGTCGTCAAGGGGGCCAGCAGATCATTGGCGATATGCCGCTCCGTCGCGAATTCGGCATAATCGGGCAAAGTCGTCGAAAGGTTGGAAGTGGCAGTGACCGATCGGTCATCCCAGCGCCGGGTCTCCTGGCCGGTCGAGTTCTACCGCTCAGCCGTCGGGAAGAAGTGGGTGATGGCCGTCACCGGCATCGTGTGGCTCGGCTACCTCTTCGCCCACATGATCGGCAACCTCAAGGTCTACATCGGTTTCCTGCCAGCCGAAGCCGCCTACGAGATCGACCTGTACGGCACGGCACTACGAGAACTGCTCTTCCCGATCTTCCCCCACCACGTCGTCCTTTGGATCCTCCGCCTGGGTCTCATCGTCGCCCTGATCCTCCATGTGCACGCCGCCTACAGCCTGACGATCATCAACCGCCAAGCACGCCAGGTCGGATACCAGGGGCCACGGGAATATCTGGTCGCCAACTACGCCAGCCGCACAATGCGTTGGAGCGGTGTCCTGGTTCTCGTCTTCATGGCGTGGCACCTGGCGGACTTCACCTGGGGCATCGCCCCGTTCGCTCCGGATGGCTGGGAACACGGGGCGGTGTATGACAACTTCATTGCCACGTTCAGCAGAGTCCCGGTGTCGATCCTCTACATCGCGGCAAATCTCGCTCTCGCACCGCACCTCTACCACGGGGTGTGGTCGCTGTTCCAGAGCCTCGGCATCAACAATCCGAGGTTCAACCCGTGGCGGCGCTATCTCGCCATGGCGTTCACGGCGATCATCGTCGTACCCAATGTGAGCTTCCCGATCGCCGTGCTCACCGGAATCGTGAGCTGAGGTCAACGCCATGACAATCCTTGACTCGAAAGTCCCGTCAGGCCCGCTGGCCGAGAAGTGGACCAAGCACAAGTTCGACACGAAGTTGGTCAACCCGGCGAACAAGCGGAAGTACAAGGTCATCGTCGTAGGTACGGGCCTGGCCGGGGCTTCGGCGGCTGCCACCCTCTCCGAACTCGGATACAACGTCGAGGTCTTCACCTTCCACGACAGCCCGCGGAGGGCCCATTCGATCGCCGCCCAGGGCGGCATCAACGCTTCGAAGAACTACCGCAACGACGGTGACTCGGTGTTCAGGCTCTTCTACGACACGGTCAAAGGCGGCGACTACCGCAGCCGTGAGGCCAACGTCTACCGGCTGGCCGAGGTTTCAGAGGCGATCATCGATCAGGCCACCGCCCAGGGTGTGCCCTTCGCCCGCGAGTACGGCGGACTCCTAGATAACCGCTCGTTCGGCGGTGCCCAGGTGTCACGCACCTTCTACGCCCGCGGCCAGACCGGCCAACAGTTGCTCCTCGGTGCCTACTCGGCGCTGATGAAAGAGGTGGCTTCCGGTCGGGTGACCCTCCACACCAAGATGGAGATGCTCGACCTGGTGGTCAAGGACGGTCGGGCGGTGGGGATCACCACCCGCCACCTCGGCACAGGTGAGATCCAGTCGTGGTCTGGCCATGCGGTGGTGCTGGCGACCGGCGGGTATTCGAACGTGTACTACCTATCCACCAACGCGATGTACTGCAACGCGACAGCGATATGGAGGGCGCACCGCAAGGGTGCTCTATTCGCTAACCCGTGTTTCACCCAGATCCACCCGACCTGTATCCCGGTCTCGGACGAGTTCCAGTCCAAGCTCACGCTCATGTCCGAGTCGTTGCGAAACGACGGACGCATTTGGGTGCCCAAGAACCCTGATGAGGCGCGGTCCGCCTCGGAGATCCCGGAAGAGGACAGGGACTACTACCTCGAGCGGATCTACCCGGCGTTCGGAAACCTGGTCCCCCGCGACGTGGCTTCTCGAAATGCCAAGACCCAGGTCGACTCCGGACGCGGCGTCGGTCCGCTCAAGAACGGCGTCTACCTCGACTTCGGTTCTGCCCTCGACCGGCTGGGCGTCGAAACGATCGAGGAGCGCTACGGGAACCTGTTTGAGATGTACGAGCGGATCACTGACGAGAACCCGTACAAACAGCCCATGCGTATCTACCCGGCGGTCCACTACACGATGGGCGGGTTGTGGGTGGACTACAACCTGATGACCACCATCCCCGGCCTCTTCGCCATCGGCGAAGCGAACTTCTCAGACCACGGTGCCAACCGTCTCGGAGCGTCAGCACTCATGCAGGGTCTGGCGGACGGCTACTTCGTTCTCCCGTACACGATCGGCGGATACCTGGCCGACTTCCTCAACGAGCCTCTCATTCCCACCGACGACCCAGCGTTCGCCCAGGTCACCCAGGACGTGACCGAGCGGGTCTCCGGCTTCCTCGCCAAGCGCGGCACTCGAACCGTCGACGACTTCCACCGTCAGCTTGGGCGGATCGTGTGGGACTACGTCGGCATGAGCCGGGACGAGAGCGGGCTCAACAAGGCGCTGTCGGAGATTCCGGCACTGTATGAGGAGTTCAAAACAGACGTCAAGGTTCTAGGCACCGGCGATTCGGTCAACCAGACGTTGGAGAAGGTCGGGCGGGTGGACGACTTCTTCCAGTTGGCCAGCTTGTTGGCCACCGACGCCCTCCAGCGCGAGGAGTCCTGCGGTGGCCATTTCCGCGAGGAGTATCAGACCCCAGAAGGTGAAGCGCTGCGCCGCGACGACGAGTTCGCGTTCGTATCGGCTTGGGAATGGAAAGGCCCAGGGGAAGCACCCGAACTGCACAAAGAGCACCTCGAGTTCGAGAACGTCGCACTGACCACCAGGAGTTACAAGTGAAAGTCGCCCTCCAGATCTGGCGCCAGGCTGGCCCCACCGCCAAGGGCGAGTTCCGGACCTACATGGTCGACCACATCGAGCC
>JBGTKD010000115.1:0-3355 GCA_041744795.1 Acidimicrobiia bacterium | reverse complement strand
AAAAAGGGGACGCTCGACAGGTCCTTGCCAAACCGAACCACAGCTACACCCAGGCTCTTCTCGATGCGGTGGGCATGGGCAATGGTGCCCACTCCACCTTTCAACCCGACCCGAAACCGGAGACATCCCAATGACCAGCCACCACGTGATCCATTGTGAGACGCTCATCATCGATCCAGGCTCGCCGACGATCAACGACGTCGAAGTTGTGGTGACCGAGGGTCGAATCGTCGCCATCGAACACTCCCACGTGAATGCTGCCGATCTGACGGCATCGGTACTGATGGCAGGAATGATCGACTCGCACGGGCACATCACCGCCAACCTTCAACAAGAGGAAAGCCTCGCCGAGCAGTTCAGTGCCCCCCCGGTCACCGCGACCATCCGGGGAGTGCGCAACCTCGCTCTGGATCTCAGCTCAGGCGTCACCACCATGCGGGTACTCGGAGACCAAGAAGGTATCGAAAAGGCGTTCAAGACTGCCATCGAAAACGGCGACGTGGCGGGGCCCCAGCTCCACACCTCCGTCAGGGCGCTTCGACCAAGCCACGGGACGGCCCCGTTCATAGGCTTGCCCTGTGACGGGCCCGACGAACTCATACGGGCCATCCGGCACAACTTCCACGAGGGGGCTGACGTGATCAAGCTGTTCGTGTCGAACGTGGCACACGGCAGCACCGCCGAGGACTACCTCAGGGGAGACCTCACGGGTGTGCCTGCCTACAGCCGAACCGAGATCGAAGTGGCAGTAGAAGAGGCGCACCGAATCGGCATGCGCGTCACTGCCCACGCTATCGGCGGTAACAGCCTCAGGTGGGCCGTGGAGGCCGGCATCGACAGCATCGAACACGGCAACCTGATGACGAGAGCCGATGTGGACCTCATGGTGGAGCACGGAACGGTGCTCAGCGACCCGAACCTCCAACTCTTCTTCGACGACACTACAAGCTTCGCTTCCCACGCCAGCTGGAAGCACGAATGGTGGCGTGAGAAGGTCAAGGCGACAGCAGCAGAAACCCAGGCCGTCCTGAGCTACGCCGTTGAAGTGGGCCTACCCATCAGCCTGGCGGTGGACAGCAACCACGGCCATCTCTGGCGAGAGGCGTTCCATCTCGTTGAACGGCTGGGGGCAGACCCCTCCACCGCAATCGCGGCCGTGACGACGGTCCCCGCTGCCCTGCTGGGCGTTGGCGACGAGGTCGGCACGGTCACGGTAGGGAAGCGCTCTGACTTAGTGGCGCTCGACGCAAACCCTCTCGATGACATAGGTGCCCTTCAGAACATCCAATGGGTCATGAAGGGGACGGAACTGAGGAGGGGCGACGCCCCATGAGCGAATCGTCGGCCGAATCCGCCGTGACCATCAGGGACGTAGCCCGACACGCCGGCGTGTCGATCGCCACCGTGTCGCATGTAGTCAACGACACCCGACACGTCAACGCGTCGACCCGCCAGAAAGTACAGGAGGCGATTGAGGCTCTCGGCTATAGGCCGAACCGCATTGCCCGGAGTCTCAAAACCAACAGCACCCGAGCGATTGGTCTGTTGGTCTCTGACATAGAGAACCCGTTCTTCACGTCGGTGGCAAGAGGCGCCGAAGACGCTGCTTTGGATCGGGGATATCACGTGATCCTGTGTAACACAGACGAGGACACGGCACGAGAAGCCGACTACCTCAACGAGCTGGCAGCGCGCCGGGTTGACGGCCTTGTGGTTGCATCCGCAGCGGCCGGAATCGGAGACGCCAAGCCTCTCACGTCGGCTGGCATACCAACGGTGCTCATCGATCGTGGCATCCCTGGCGTGGCCCTCCCGATCGTCAAGATCGACAACTACGACGGGATGCGCCTGGCGGTAACGCACTTGAGCGAACTCGGCCACACACGAATCGGCCTCATCGGCGGACAGCCAGGCGCCGCTACCGCCGAAGAACGCGAGGCGGGATTTAGGGCGGCTGTATCCGAACACGGTGTGGCGTTGGAGGAAGCCTTGATCGTGCATGGCGGATTCCGAATCGAAGGGGGCCGCCACGCCCTGACCAAGTTGTGGTCGCTCACCGAGCCACCCACCGCGGTGGTCATCGCTAACAATCTCATGGCCATTGGCGCATTGCTGGCGGTGCGGGACGCCGGTGTCACAGTGCCAGACGCTCTCTCGGTGGTGACGTTCGATGACATGCCGTGGACACCCCTTCTCGATCCTCCTCTGACGGTAGTAGCACAGCCAGCACGCGCCATTGGAGCATCCGCAGTATCGATCCTCGTCGACCAGATCGAAGGAGGTCCTTCGCCCGACCCCCTCGAAACCCTCTTCCCGGCCCAACTCATCGTCAGAGGTTCCACCGGTCCACCGCGCAGCGACGGGGACCCCACGAAAAGACATGTCAGAAATCCCCGAACCCTGGAGGCCACATGACCTACACAATCCCCGAGCTCACCCAACCTGAGCCCACCGACCCCGACGAGGTTGTTCTCGTAGCGAGCGGGGATCTACGGCTGTCTGCCAACCAAACCTGCTGGCCCGCCCAAGAAGAGATGGAACAACGAGTCGTATCCTCCTTCGGCGAGCTCGGGGCCAGAGTACGACGCGCTCACGCATTCAACCCCGATGAGGGCCACGGGTTCATCTCCAGCCAACGAATGGGAATGGACGTATTCGCCACCATCCATCCCGACACCCCAGTCGTGGTTGCTGAGGCCGTGTGGCAGTACAGCCATCACGTGCTGGCCGGTCTCATGGCCCACCGGGGTCCCGTCCTCACCATGGCCAACTGGGAGGGAAAGTGGCCGGGACTCGTTGGGATGCTGAACCTGAACGGAAGCCTTACCAAGGCCGGGCGTGCGTACTCCACCGTCTGGAGCAAGGATTTCGCTGACGAGTACTACACCTCGCGAATCCGACAATGGCTCAGTGAGTGGCGCATTGACCACGATACGTCCCACGTCCAGTCCCTAGATCCGTCAGCGATTCCAAACTCTGAGGAGATCTTGGGACAAACCCTGGCCCGACAGCTCACCCACCGTAAAGCGATCATGGGCATTTTCGACGAGGGGTGCATGGGCATGTACAACGCCATCATCGACGACCACATGCTCATGCCGCTCGGGATCTACAAGGAGCGACTCAGCCAATCGGCGTTACTCGCCGAGATGCGGGACGTGACAACCACCGAGGTCGACTTCATCGATTCGTGGCTAGAAGACCGCGGCATGACTTTTAACTTGGGCGAAGACCCCGAGACCGATCTCACGGTGGACCAAGTCCACGACCAGATCCGTATGTACGTTGCCGCAGCGCGGATCGCCGACCGTTTCGGATGTGACCTCATCGGGATCCAATACCAGCAAGGACTCAA
>JBGTKD010000114.1:0-5362 GCA_041744795.1 Acidimicrobiia bacterium | reverse complement strand
TTCCGCTCCCCGCCCCCCTCGGCCGGCTTTGCGGGCCGGTCCCCCCACACTCCCTCGCTGCCCTCGGTCGTGGGGGGACTGATCGGTGTTCGCGCTTTGCGGGCTGGGGGGGCGGGGGATGGTTCCCCCGCACAGTTTCACTGTTCCTTCTCTCGCGTGGGTCGGGTAGTGACCTGTTACACGTTTATGCGCGCGGGGGATGGGGGTGTGTCAATCAGTCTGCGGTTCTGTCGGCGTCGCTGATCGCCAGGCCGATGACGATGAAGAGGAGGCCGCGGGTCCCGTGATTGACTGGAACCTCGCTGACCGTGTGGGACAAGTGCCGTATGGCGACTATCTCGCCGTGGGATTCTCGGTCCGCCACGTAGGTGGTGAGGACCGTTACCTCGAAGCCGGCGTTTCGAGCGACCGTGATTCTCTGGTCGGCTGATCGATTGGCGCCGTACTGGGTGAGATATCCCATGGCCGGGGACTCTGATACGGCTGGCAGTTGGGCTTCGCGATTGAGCGTGGCAGGAGATAGGAGGAGAAGTATGGCCGACATCACCACCGCGGCTCCGAGGTGTCCTGCACCCGACGAGAAACTGCGAAGCCGTCCGAGTGCGCTCAGCGCCAAGGGAAGTTGTGCACGCCTCCCGGACGAGGCCTGCTGGCGGAGTACGGACTCGAGTTCCCGTTCGAATTCCGGGGTCGCACCCATATCAATACGCATGACCGGCCTCGGTCTCGGGGACATATCCGGGACTCCCAGCGGCGAGCATTCCTCGCATGTGTCGTCTTGCCCGACTGAGTTTGAGTCGGGCTGCGTTGGGTGTGAGGTCGAGGACGATGGCCGCCTCGGTGGGGCTCAGGCCGTCGAAAGCCACCAATTCCAAGACATCGCGTTCGCCTTGCGACAAGGCGTCCAAGGCTTCTTGGAGTTCTGGGGCTTTCCTGGTGGCGTCGATCGCATCGGCGATCGAGTCTTCTTCGATCCCTTGGAACCGCACCTGGCTGTGGGTGCTTTTGACCAGTAGGCGAGCGAATCCTGCCTTGCGACGGCGCTGTCTGGCCAGTACTCGCCTGGCAATGCCATACAGCCACGGAAGGGCTGTGGCTGTCTCGGGTATGTATCGGCCGGAGGCTTGAAGGGCGATCATGAAGGTGTCGGCTACGAGGTCGGCTACGTCGTCTGCGTTGTCGCACCTGCGGACGGCGTAGGACGTCACCGCGCGCGAGTGACGAAGGAAGAAGGCGCCGTACGCCTCTCCATCACCATCCGCTGCGGCCGCGAGAAGATGCGCGTCCGATCGGTCCACTAACCGAGCATATGCGGGCTGCGCTCCGGGCATGTCACATCGCGGCTCGCCTGTGGAAAACCTCTGTTCCGGTGACCACCATCTCCGGCAGCGGATTAGTTTCGGAGTCAGCCGTCCAAGGAGAGATGACTTGCAGGTGTCGTTGACTGTCAATGGGGAAGCTGTCTCGGCGGACGTCGAACCTCGAACACTCCTCGTCCACTTCATTCGCGAAAACCTCGATCTCACCGGCACTCATGTCGGATGTGAAACCTCGTACTGCGGAGCCTGCACCGTGCTGGTCGACGGCAAGTCCGTGAAGTCGTGCACGATGTTCACCGTCCAGGCAGACGGAGCGAACATCACCACGATCGAAGGGCTGGCAGACGGCGACGAGATGCATCCAATCCAGGAGGGTTTCTGGGAGCGCCACGGTCTGCAATGCGGCTATTGCACTCCGGGGATGATTATGTCGGCCGCAGGTCTGCTCGCAGATAACCCCAATCCGTCCGAGGATGAGATACGGCACGGGATCGAAGGAAACCTCTGCCGCTGCACGGGATATCACAACATCGTCAAGGCGATCGAGTACGCCGGGGCGAAGATGCGCGGCGAGACCCCGGCACCTGCGGAGTGGGAGGTGACGACATGAGCACCACAAGCGCCTTAGGCGGAGTCGTCCGCCGTCGAGAGGACCCGGCACTGGTTAGCGGCACGGGTCTATACGTGGACGACGTGAAGCGGACGGGGATGTTGCACGTGGCTTTCGTGCGAAGCCCGTATGCGCACGCCCGGATCTCGTCGATTGACGCCGCTGAGGCGCGTTCGATGCCGGGAGTAAAGGCGATTTACACCGCGGACGATGTCCGACATCTGGGCGCGCTGCCCGCCCAGGTCCCTGTGGGACAGGCTCGTCCCTTCTTGGCGGACGGAACCGTCAAGCACATGGGCGAGGCTGTGGCGATGGTGGTGGCTGCCACCCGGGCCGAGGCCCAAGACGCCGCCGATGCGGTGTTCGTCGACTACGAGACGCTGCAGGCTGTGGTCGATCTGAAAGAAGCCGCATCCGACACGACCAAGGTCCACGACGGTCTTGACTCGAATATTGTTATTACTTGGACGACGCCCTTCGGAGCCGATGCGGAGGCACTAGCCACACTGGCTGACCAGATCGCGGCCGACAAGGAGCGCGATGACACCGTGACGGTGTCTTTGGAGATGAACAACCAGCGGTTGCTGCCTACCGCCATCGAGCCGAGGTCCGTGATCGCGGAATGGAACAGCGGCTACGGGGAAATGACCGTTTGGTCCTCGTCACAGATGATCTCTGCAGTGGCCGGGTCTGTCGGCAAAGTTCTTGGCATCCCGTACAACCAGGTGCATGGCATCGCCCCGGAGGTGGGCGGAGGCTTTGGCGCCAAGCTGAACGTGTACGCCGACGAGATTCTCGTCCCGTGGGCGGCGAAGCAGCTCGGCAAGGCTGTGAAATACACCGAGACGCGCCGTGAGGCGGCAGTGTCCACGATTCAGGGGCGTGGTTGGATCGGAACAGCCACCATCACGGGAACCAGGGACGGCGAGGTGCTTGCCTACGAGCTCGACGCCATCTGTGACATGGGTGCCTACACCCAGAACTTCACGGTGGCGATTCCGTTCCTGGGCGTTTTCGTGGCGTCGGGCCAGTACAAGTTCCCGACTCGGCTCAAGCTCGACTGTGTGACGACCCATACTCAGACGACCGACGCTTACCGCGGCGCAGGCCGGCCGGAGGCGATCTACTACCTCGAGCGGATCATCGATACTTTCGCCAGGGAGATAGGTATGGATTCCGCGGAGGTGCGGATGAAGAACTTCATTCCCAACGAGGACTTCCCGTCCGCTATCTCGCCGGCCGGCTTCGCCATCGACACGGGTGACTACGCCACGAACCTACAGGCGATGCTCGACCTGCCGGAGTACGCCGAAATGAAGGCAGAGAGGGATCGTCTGCGGGGAGAGGGTCTCCTGGCGGGTCTCGGACTGGCGACCTATGTTGAGGTTTGCGGATTCGGACCTTCTGGTCTGGTCGACTTGGGCTTTTCCTGGGGTGAGTACGGGTTGCCCTCGGCCTTCAACGGCTCCGGTCTTGTGCGGGTCAATCCCGACGGCACGGCCAACGTCATCATCGGTACAGGCCCGTCGGGTCAGGGCCATCAGACCACGTGGGCCCAGATCGTGTCCCAGCAGACCGGGATCGAGATGGACAGGATCCGCGTCACTTACGGTGACACCCGGGAGGCGCCGGTGTCGATCGGGTCCTTTGGCTCGCGCTCGGCAGCCGTCGATGGCTCCGCTGCCTTCGAGGCCGCTGCCAAGGTGAGGGATAAGGCTGCCAAAGTGGCCTCACACCTGCTTGAGGCGTCGGAGGATGACATCCGTTTTGAGGACGGAGCGGCTCATGTGGCGGGGTCACCTGACAAGTCTGTGACCTGGGAAGAGATCGCCAAGGTCGCCTATCAACCGCACCTGTTACCGGATGGCATGGAGGGCGGGATGGAGGCTCACGCCATCTTCAGCCCTGCCAATGCGACCTGGCCCTTCGGGGCCATGGCCTGTCTCGTGACGGTTGACGAAGACACCGGAGATGTGAAGATCCTGCGTTGGGTGAATGTCGACGACTGCGGCAAGGTCATCAACCCGATGATCGTCGATGGCCAGATCCACGGTGGAGTCGCTCAGGGAATCGGACAGGCGCTCTTCGAGGATGCGATCTACGACAGCAGCGGGAATCTGCTCACCGCCGGGTTGATCGATTATCCGATGCCGACCGCGACTGATATCCCGAGTTACGAACTGCACAGAACGACGACACCGACCGACGTGAATCCACTCGGTGTCAAGGGCGTAGGCGAGGCAGGAACCATCGGCTCGGCCCAGACTCTCGTCAATGCCGTTGTCGATGCACTTGCGGCCAAAGGCGTGAAACACGTCGACATGCCGATGCGACCGAAGCGGGTGTGGCAGGCCATGCAGGACGCCCAGGGCTGAGAGGAGATCACGATGTATCCAAGGGCTTTTGACTATGTAGCCGTCTCCTCGATCGACGAGGCGGTCCGCGAACTCGGCAACGCCGACTTCGCAAAGGTGATGTCGGGTGGGATGTCGCTGATTCCGATGATGAAGCTGCGGCTCCTGTCGCCTGACCTGGTCGTCGACATCGGCGGGGTCGGTGGACTGGGAGATATCAGCGTCGACAGTGATTCGATCACCATCGGCGCTCTCGTGACCCACGAAATGACTGCTGCCGCAGACGTCCCGACTGCCTTGAAGACGGCTGCTGGGTGGACGGGTGACCGTCAGGTGAGGTCGCGGGGCACGACTTGTGGGGCGGTGGCACACGTCGACATCGCCGCCGACCAGCCTGCGGCCGTTCTGACATTGGGCGCAACGATGATTGTCCAGGGTCCGAACGGAACGCGCGAGATCGCGTCGGAGGACTTCTTCGTCGATGCTCTTACATCCGCATTGGAGCCCGATGAGATCCTCACCGGCATCCGCATCCCCCAAGCCGGCGGAGGCTCTGCCTACGAAAAGCTCGGTCGTCGGGGTGGTCATACCGACTATGCCGTGGCCGGTGCTTCTGCCTGGGTGTCCCGCGCCAACGGTTCCATAGGCGATGCCCGGGTAGCACTGACCGGCGTCGGCCTGAAACCGGACCTGGCGCGGGGTGTCATGGAGGCGCTCGTTGGCTCCGACGGGAGCGAATCCGCGGTGGCCTCGGCTGCTGAACGGGCCGTGGAAGGCGTCACCGTGCTCGAGGATCTCTACGGCTCGGTCGAGTACAAGACACACCTCGCCAAGGTCATGGTTCGTCGTGCGCTGACCCAGGCGATCGCTTCAGCCTGAGTTCGACAGCAACAGGGTGCGTCGACGCGTTCTGGAATAAGTCGACATGTGCTCGGCGCTGCTCAACCCGCTTCGCCGCGACCACCGGTCGTAGCCAGCACGCCGTGGTCGACGGCCCACCGTGTCGCCGTCACTCGGGACGAGGTCCCGATCTTGGTGTAGATGTTCTGGATGTGCCGGTCGGCCGTCTTGGCCGATAT
>JBGTKD010000113.1:0-2475 GCA_041744795.1 Acidimicrobiia bacterium | reverse complement strand
CGAGCAACCGAAGCAACCGAACGGCCCGAATCCTTAACGATCTGAACCGCTCCCGCCTTGTACTCAGAATCAAACTCTCTCCTATTCACAGACATGACACCTCCACAGGGTCCGGTCTACACGATCCTGGGGGAAGCCCAGTCCCCCCCAAAACTCCCTCGCTGCGCTCGGTCGAGGGGGGACAGATCGGTGGTCGCGTCTGACAATCGCCAAGGCGAGGACCGCTAGGTCCGAGCGCAGGGGGTGCGGGGGATCGCTCCCCCGGACCATCAAACATTCTTCAGGGTCAAGGTTGCGGCGGCTAGCCGGATGGAGGGGAACATGCCGCGGTCTAGGGCTATCACTTGGCAGCCGGCGGCGGTGGCGGCGGCGACGCCGGTGGGGCTGTCTTCGATCACGATGCATCTGGCGGGGTCTGTACGAACCATGCGGGCGGCCGCTAGATACAGATCGGGTGCGGGTTTAGGACGAACGACCTCGTCGGCGGTAACCGAATTGGGTAACAGCCGGGCAAGTCCGACAGCTTCCAACAACACGTCGAGACGCCAGCGGAGACCGTTGGTGGCCACCGCGACGGGCACGCCTTCGGCTTCCAGCCGTCCTACGAGGGCGATCGTGTCTGGGAAGCCGACAGCTTGTCCGGCGATGGCTTCGAAGGCCCGCTGTGCTTCCAGTTCGAGCGTGACGGGATCCACTCCGACTGCCGGGGAGAACTGCTCGGCGACCATCGTCTCGGTCCCGCCCACTGACTCAGAGAATGCCTCCACCGTGAGGTCGAAGCCGTACCCGGCGAGGGTTTCGGACCAGGCAACGTAGGAAACAGGTTCGGAGTCGACGAGAACGCCGTCACAGTCGAAGAGGACCGCGTCGCCCACGAGGCCGTGCAGGTTCACGTCAGTTTGCTGATCAGCAGCTCGTTGACTGCCTTCGGGTCGGCTTTGCCCTGCGTAGCCCGCATCACCTGACCGACGAGGAAGCCCACGACCTTCTGCTCGCCAGATCGGTAGCGCTCGATCGCATCCGGATTGGCCACCAGGACCTCATCTACTGCCCCTTCGACGGCTGACTCGTCCGTCAACTGCAACAGGTCCCGTGCCTCGGCAACTTCGGCAGGCTCGCCCTCGCCTCTGAGAACACCGTCGAGGACCTCTTTGGCCGCAGAAGCCGACACGAGGCTCTCGGCCACCATGGCGATGAGGGCCGCCAACTGCGAGCCATCGATTGCTGGCTCGTCGGCATCCTCTCTGCGCATCCAACCTGTCACCTCGCCCGTAACCCAATTGGCTGCCACCCGCGGCTCCGCTCCGGCAGCCACCGTGTCGTCATAAAGACTGCGAAGTTTCTCGGTGGCGTCTGCCAGCACCTGAGAAACCTGTGAGTCGACACCAGCGTCCCGGTAGCGGGTGCGTCGTTCGGCGGGTAGTTCCGGTAAGAGACCCGCGATTTCGTCTCGCCAGACTTGGTCGATGACGATGGGAGTCAGGTCGGGTTCGGTGAAGTACCGATAGTCCGAACTTCCCTCCTTGGTCCGCATGCTGTGAGTGACGCCTGCCTCCTCATCCCAGTGCCGGGTCTCCTGATGGACGGTCTCGCCCGACTCCAAGTCGTCAACCTGGCGGACGATCTCGAAGGCGACTGCCCTCTCGAGTGAGCGAAACGAGTTCATGTTCTTGACTTCGACCTTCGTTCCGAACGGGTCGGTTCCTGATCTGCGAACCGAGACATTGGCGTCGAATCGCAGGGATCCCTCCTCCAGACGTGCATCAGAAACGCCAAGTTCGGCGACTATCGCCCTCAGCTGCTGGGCGTACGCCTTGGCCTGGGCCGGTGTGCGGATGTCGGGCTTGGAGACGATTTCCACGAGGGGTACTCCCGACCTGTTGAAGTCCAAGAGCGTCTGTGTAGCCGAGTGGATCCGGCCGCCTTCACCGATGTGAAGAGACTTTCCGGTGTCTTCTTCCTGGTGGGCTCGTTCGATTCCGATCCGCACAGTTTCGGAGTCGACATCCACGTCGAGCCAGCCGTCATGGCACACCGGAATGTCGTACTGGCTGATCTGATAGTTCTTTGGAAGGTCGGCGTAGAAGTAATTCTTGCGGTGAAACACCGACTGCTCGCTAATGGTGCAGTTGAGTGCGAGGCCGATCAGCGAGATCCACTCGATTGCCTGCTGGTTAGGCACGGGTAGAGCACCGGGCAGTCCGAGACATGTCGGACACACGTCCGAGTTGGGCTCCTGTCCGAAGCCAACCTGGCAACCACAGAACATCTTCGAGCGGGTTCGCAGCTCGACATGGACCTCGATGCCGATGACGGCCTCCCAGCCTTCCGGGACTTTCCAGCTCACGTTGGGCCCCCGGCCAGAGGCGGACGAGCCGAGAAGTCAGCTAGGCGCTCGACCTCGGCCGCGACCCGGAACATGGTGGCTTCGCTCAGCGCAGGCGCCATCACCTGGAAGCCGATCGGAAGGTTCTG
>JBGTKD010000112.1:0-2124 GCA_041744795.1 Acidimicrobiia bacterium | reverse complement strand
GGAGAAGTACCTCTCCCGACAGGATTCCCGCCTTGACGACGAACTTGTCGTTCGCATCGCCGACGTCGCGCAGCGCCTTCGCTGTCGCAACCGGGTCGGAGTTGGCGAACGCCAGCGCCGTCGGGCCAACGAGATGCTCGTCGATTCCGTCGATCTCGAGTTCGTCCGTCGCTCGACGAGCCAGGGACATCTTCACGACCTTGTATTCCGCCCCGGTCTCGCGTAGTGACGCCCGCAGCTTCTGCAGCTGGGTCACGGTGAGACCACGGAACTCGGTCAGGAAGACGGCCTGGGCCGCCTCGATCCGCTCCTTGATGTCTGCAACCGCCTGGACCTTCTCAGGTCTCGGCATTCCGCTCCTCCTTCTCGATGAAAACGGCCCCCCGGCATGCGCGACGACGGGAGGCTCTGAGGAGCCGACCTACGGTGGCGGACGGTTGTCCATTATGCGGTGAGGCACCGACCGGTCTTGGGCCGAGGAGATCTATTGGAGTTGCCGCGCCGAGGATACGGCGACCGGTCCGCACCGCCAAGTCCGGTGCGGGGTGCTGGCAGTTATTCCCTGGACATGGTGCGACGAACGCGAGATAGTGAGAGTCGGTCAGGGGGTCTCCGGACGAACCTGGGCGGGAAACCGAACCGCCTCCGCCCACCTCCCGGACCGACGATGGGCGCTACCAGCGCATGTGGCAAGTCGGGAAAGATCCCTACCTCCCCGACCCTCATCCGGTAGCACGGCAGACCTGGCAGCCGACACCCATTGGACCGGACCCGGAGGCCCCCTCTTCTTCTTCCCGGCGTCGCTGCCACGCCACACCGCCCCCGCCAACAGGCGGAGGCGGTTTCGGGGAGTCGGCGGCGTTTCAGACTGTCTTGGCGAGATCCTCCACCTGGGACGTGTCGATCCTGACGGAGGGGCCCATTGTCGAGCTCACCGACAAGGACCGGACATAACGGCCCTTGGTGGACGCAGGACGCGCTCGCCACAACTCGCCAGAGAGGGCTGCCAGGTTGCCCAAGAGTTGTTCGACCTCGAAGGAGCTCTTGCCGACCGGCACGTGAATGTTCCCGTGGCGGTCGTTGCGATACTCGATCCGGCCCGCCTTGAACTCACCCACCGCTTTGGCGATGTCGGGCGTGACGGTGCCGGCCTTCGGGTTCGGCATGAGACCGCGCGGCCCGAGCACGCGTCCCAGCTTGCCGACCTCAGCCATCATGTCTGGGGTGGCGATCACCAGATCGAAGTCGAGAGCTCGGCCGGCGGCCAGTTCTTCGACGAGTTCCTTGCCTCCCACGAGATCGGCTCCAGCCGACGTGGCCTCAGCGTGGCGATCGCCCGGCGCGAACACCGCGATGCGCACATCCTTACCGGTGCCATGAGGAAGCGCCACGGTGCCTCTCACCAACTGATCGGCCTTGCGCGGATCGATGCCCAGCCGGAACACGGCGTCGATCGTCTCATCGAACTTGGCGGTGCTGAGCGACTTGACCAGTTCGAGCGCCTCCTCGGCCTGGTAGGTGGCGTGTTTGTCGTAGCTGCGGGCAGCGTTGGCGTAGCGTTTGCCGCTCATCGGCGGTCACCTCCTGTGGTTCGGACGGCGGTACCCCGCCTCCCACTCGTGTTGTGTACTCGGTCAGCCTTCGACAAGGATGCCCATCGAACGGGCAGTCCCCTCGACGATCTTCATGGCGCCGTCGATGTCGACGGCGTTGAGATCTGGCATCTTCACCTCGGCGATCTCCCGGACCTGCGCCCTGGTGACCTTGCCGACCTTCTCCTTGTTGGGAACAGACGACCCCTTGGCCACCTTGGCCGCCTGACGGAGCAAAGCGGCCGCCGGAGGCGTCTTGAGGATGAAGTCGAAGCTCCGATCCTCGAAGATCGAGATCTCCACCGGGATGATCTGCCCGCGTTGATTGGCCGTGGCGTCGTTGTAGGCCCTGACGAAGTCCATCAAATTGACCCCGTGCGGGCCGAGTTCATACGCCAGATGCCGGATTGTGCTTTCCAGCGCGGCTTTGGCAGCCCCCATCAGGCCGTAGCTCGGTAGGGCATATTCGGCCCCGTGATGTGACAAGCCAATGACCTTCGCCCGGCCCTGGGTTTTCGTCAGCAGCGGCTGC
>JBGTKD010000111.1:0-5244 GCA_041744795.1 Acidimicrobiia bacterium | reverse complement strand
GCGAGCGGCATCAGCGATGGTGTAGAGAGGTTGCGTGAACCTGATGTCGTCGATCAGCCATCATCCTTTCGCTTCCCACATCGTACGCCCGAGGGACGACGTATCCCGCCCATCTCACCATTCCAACGAGAACGGCGAACGCATCTCCTCGGTCGTCGCCTCGACGTCGAAGAAGGCAGGGTCGAAATCGAGCGGCGCCCACTCGCGAAGATCCTCGTGCTCGGGATGATCGGGGTTGCCGAGGGCCTCCAGCAGATCGGCATAGCCCGGCGGACCGCCGCAGTCCTCGGGCGGGCATGCTCGCCGCCCGGCCAGGCACAGCGGATATTCGACTCCGCGTTCGGGCATGCTGATCGCCTCCACCAGCACGTCGTGCTCCCATCCATCCCCGAAGTCGTAATCCCACCGCATCTTCACCCCCACCTTCGGGAGTGCGTCCCCGAGCCGGAACCGGTTCTCGTCGAGATCGTCCATCCCCCAATCAGGGTCCGGCATCCCGTACCGGGTACCGCCGACGTCGAACACATGAAGGTGGCCGCCCAGCCACCCCATCGCGGCCTCCAGAACCGGAGCCAACTCCCCCAGAGTCAGATCGGACTTCACGACGATCCGCCGCCACACCGGCGGCTTCATGTGATGGAGCGTCACCTTCAACTGATGGACGGTCCTCGTCACGACGCCTCCTTGGTGACAGAGTCGGAAACGTCGAGCTCGCCGGTCACGGCGGCAGTGATCAGAGCCTGCCGGCGCTCGATCAACAGATCAATCTGGCGGGTCAACAGATCCTCCATGTGCCCGTCTCGATCAAGCCGCCGCCAGACGACCTCGACGATCTCATCCTGCTCCTGAACAGGCGGAAGCGGAATCCGTAGCGACTGGATGTCGGGCATGTAGATGGTCTTGTGAGTCGATCCCATGGCCAAACGGCCCAGCAAGTCGTTTCTCATCGCGCGTAGGCACAAGAGCAGGAAGCGAGGGCGAAGCAGCGGGCCGCACGTCCAGGCTGCGAAGTCCTGGCTCGTGGCCATGTCGGAGCGCATGATCCCGGAGTAGCCGGCCGACGCGGTGCGACAGAGAACCACTGTCCCCGCCGGGTGGACCTCGGCTGCTGAGTTCTCGAGGCCGACCGGGCTGATGTTCTCGCGCGTCTCTTCGATGTACTCCATCCGATCCGACCGAAGCCGCGCTACCTCACCCGTCGTGATCCAAGGGATCGTGCATTCCGACTCGATCCACCAGTCATCTCGTCTCCGGCTGGGCGTATGACCGCTGCCGAGTCGGGCGACGAGCGTCAACCCGACCTCGCTCCAGTCCTCTGGCACCGAGTCGAGCCAGTCCAGCGAGCTTGCCTTGCGCCTCTCTGTGCCGCTGAGTTGCCCGTCTACGCCGGCCATCATCAGTGACGTGCGGCGCTCTCTGACTAGCTCGATCTGGCGACGCTTCTTGGTGATAAGGGCGTCGACCATTGCCGTTTTGGCATCGAGGTAGTCGGCTATGGCTCGCTGTGCTCCGAGCGGAGGAAACACCATGCGAAGATCGCGAACCCGCTCAGCTGAGACATGGTGGATGTTGGCTCCAGTGGCAATTGCCGCAAACAATCCGTCAGCGAACGCGTGGCGCGCCCACCAACCGAGAAACGGTCCATTCGTGCGGTCCGATCGGGGCCGGAGCCGTATCAGGGTGTTTTGGAAGCACACAACGCCAGACAACTCCTGGCGCCAGACTGCGCTAGCCCCGACTGATGAGAGGCTCCCAGATCCCTCGGTCACGAGTACATCGCCGAAGGAAAGCGAGAAGACGTCCTGCTCCTCGGGGCTGAAGTTCATCCGCTTAACGTCGCGCAAGTCCAATGCGCCGTCCTTCACATTCGCCGCTCTCATATACCGGACCATGTGCGGGCCATCGGCGTTCTGCGGAGACCTCTGGCGACCGAGACGGACATCCGCGTACGTGCGGAGCGGTCGCTCCTCCCATGCCTTCATTCCATGACCTCGGTCATCACTTCTTGGATCTCTGATTCGAGCGCTCTGAAGTCGGCGTCGATCTCTGCAATGGGTCGCGGCGGTTCGTACCGGTAGAAGTGTCGGGTGAGGGGGATCTCGTAACCGATCTTGGTCTTGGCGTGATCGATCCAGGCATTAGGAACGTAGGGCAGCACCTCACCCTCCATGTACGCATCAACCGCCTTCCGGTAATTCGAAGTGACAAGACGCTCGGTCGGGTCGGGTTCGTACGAGACCTTGCCGTTTGGCAGGGGGACGTTCTCGTTGTCCCGCAAGCTCGGGTCGGGCTTGGGGCGGCCTTTCGCGTCGACCTCGCCCTGAAGCGGCCGTTCAACGGTGATGCGGAGGAACCCGAATGCCTCATTGGGGAGGAGCTTGACTTGGTCGCTCTCCTCGAAGTCGCCGTAGAGGCGCACGATCTCGGCGATCTGTTCGTCGGAGAGCTGCTTGCGCTTTTCGCCGAGACTCTTGCGCATCTTGGTCCACAACTCGCGGGCGTCGACGAGCTGGACCTTCCCTCGCCGCTTCGGAGCTTTGCGATTGGTGACGATCCAGAAGTAAGTGGAGATCCCGGTGTTGTAGAAGAGCTGGTCAGGCAGGGCGACAACTGCCTCCAACCAGTCGTTTTCGATGATCCAGCGCCGGATCTCTGAGGGTCCAGATTGGGCGGACCCGGTGAACAGCGGCGAGCCGTTGAATACGATTGCCAGCCGGGACCCGCCTTCGGAAGCGGGCTTCATCTTGGAGATCATGTGCTGGATGAAGAGCAGGCTGCCGTCGTTGATGGGGGGCAGTCCCGCTCCGAAGCGGCCGGCGAACCCCTTCGTCTGGTGTTCGTCTTTCACCTCCTTTTGGACCTTCTTCCACTCGACTCCGAATGGAGGGTTGGCGATGAGGTAGTCGAAGTGGCGGCCCTGGTGGCCGTCTTCGGAGAACGAGTTGCCGTACACGATGTTGGAGGCGTCCTGGCCTTTCAGCATCATGTCGGACCGGCACACGGCATAGGTCTCGGCGTTGAGTTCCTGCCCGAACACCTTGAGGTTGGCGTGCGGGTTGTGTCGGCGAAGATAGTCCTCGGCCACCGACAGCATCCCGCCAGTGCCGCAGGCCGGGTCGAAGATGGTCTTGACGACTCCCGGTTTAGAGAGGAGTTTGTCGTCCTCGATGAACAGCAGGCTCACCATGAGGCGGATCACCTCACGGGGGGTGAAGTGCTCACCAGCGGTCTCGTTCGAAAGCTCGGAGAAACGCCGGATCAGCTCCTCGTAGAGGTAACCCATCTCGATATTGGACACCTTGTCGGGGTGAAGGTCGATCTCGGCGAACTTGGAGACGACCAGGTAGAGCAGGTTGGCTTTGTCGAGGCGGGTGATCTGAGCGGCAAGGTCGAACTTGTCGATGATGTCGCGGATCTCTGGCGAAAACCCGTGAATGTAGGCGCGGAGGTTGTCGGCAATGTGGTCGGGGTCGTCCAACAGCTTGGGGAAGTCGAACGGGGAGATGTTCCACAGATCCCTGATGTCAGTGAGCTTGTCGAGGAGCGGGCCAAAGTTCCCTACCTTGCCCTTCACCTGCTCATGTTTTTCGAGCATCGCTGGCTTCACCGGGTCGAGCACACAGTCGAGTCGGCGAAGCACGGTAAGGGGAAGGATCACCCGGCCGTATTCTGACTGCTTGTAGTCGCCACGCAGCAGGTCGGCCACCGACCAGATGAACCCGGCATGGTTGTTGATCTGTTCGCTCGCCTCGACCATGGAACCCCTGTTGTTTTCGCGACCATCACGATAGAGGACGGCCCAGCCCCACTGGCTCTGGACAGCAACGCACTCGGGCCGGAGTCGATAGCGGGGCATCAGTCGATGACCAGACCGACGCCAGGTGTCGCAGCGCGTTCCGCCTCTCGGGTCCGTGCTCGGCGTTCGTCGATGAGCCTCCAGACATGGCGCTCGAGCCGGTCGAATTCATCTTCGTCACCCGGATCGGGTAGCTGCCGGGACCGGTGCGGATCCAGCTCTTCTCTCCGAGCGACCGCGGGCTGGTCGATCCAATCGCGGGTGATCGCCTGACCGAGCACGTCGAGGGCGGTCTGGTTGTCTTCCACGACGACGTAGGCGTGATTGCTGGCTCGGCCTCGGGTCATGGGGGTGTAGACACCGCGACTGTCGGTTGGGGTGTCCACCAGTAGGAGGGCTGTGTCGACGGTTCGGCCTTGGGTGGCGTGGCTGGTTTGGGCGTAGCCGAGTTCGAGATGCTCGACTGCGTACTGGCCTGGGAGCCGGACCGTGCCGGTGCGTCCGGTGAGCGTGACGCTGTGATCACGATGGACTTCAGTGACGGTCCAGTGGTCGCGGTTCTTGATCATCAGCCCTCGGTCGGTGCGGAGGGTCCGGTCGTTGCGGCGGGTGACCACCTCATCACCTACCAGTATCCGCTCGTCGCCGATTCGCATGGAGGGTGCGTTGCCGTCGAGTTCCCCGAGGATGATGCGAGTGTGTTGGGCGAGCCGGTTGAGCCGATCCACGGTGTCGGTGCTGTTGGCCATGAGAGCCACGGTCTCACCGCGGCGGCGAGCCTGGTCCCATGCGGTGGTGGCTGCGGCCTCCATGTCTTCGAGGGTGCCGCCGTGGAGGCGCCCCCGCTTCTCGTATTCGGCGAGGACACCCGGATCGCCGGTGCGGAGACGGAGGCTCGCTTGTCGTTCCCAGTGGTGGCGGAAGCGGTGGACCCGGTCGAGTTCGGTGGCTCCGTGTGTGTCGACGAGGTGGCCGAACATGCCGCCTCGTTCCACCGCTGAGAACTGGCGAGGGTCCCCGACCAGGACGATCCGCCAGCCTTTCCGGTCGGCGAGTCGGGCCAGTTCGGCCAGTTTGGGTGTGGCCGCGGTGCCAGCTTCATCCAGAATCACGGTGGTCCCGGCGGGAAGGTCAAAGGCGGTACCGGCTGGCCGAGCCGAGGGGCGATGCTCGATGAGCAGTTTGTCTAGGGTATCGGCGGCGATGCCGGTCTCGGTCGCCAGTACTTCGGCTGCGGCTGCGGTTGGTGCGACTCCGAACGCCGGGCGGCCCTGAGCTTCGAGGTGGGCAACGGCGGAGGCAAGCGCGGTGGTCTTGCCGGTACCTGCAGGACCCACGATCAACTCCAGGCCTCCACCATCGGCGACTGCGGCCACCGACTCGGCTTGCGCTGAGGTCAGCTCGTCGGCGTAGTCCGTGACCCGCGACCGCATGCGGGCCGACTCGCC
>JBGTKD010000110.1:0-25939 GCA_041744795.1 Acidimicrobiia bacterium | reverse complement strand
AACACCAAAAGAGTCTAGCACCGACCCAGCCCCAGTCTGGCCGATGTTGTTGGCCCAGCCTGCGGCCGGCCTGTCCTCGCTCCTGGGGGGAGAGATTTAGCAGTCTGTCCCCCCTTGACTGAGCGCCAGCGAAGGAATCTGGGGGGACCGGCCGGCGTAGCCGGCCGAGGGGGGCGGTAAGCGGAAGCGACCCCGTCGACTAGATCACTCGCGTTCCCGCCGTCCCAGGAATCTGGGATTGTCTCGGGGTGCGTTCGGCGGCAGGCTCTTCTGGTGGGAGACAAAGATCGGAGGCTGTCATGATCGTCGAACGAACTGCAGTGGTGCCTTTGTCACCGGATGAGACCTGGGAGGCGTTCTTCGGCAACGAGATGCAGAACTGGTGTGACCTTTCCGACGTCGTGGTCGAAATCCGCGATTACCAGATGCGACCCGACGGAACCCCCGAGTATGTGATGGTGAATCGCATGGGGCCGATGCGGACGAGCCACCGCTCGGACTACGTCGTCTTCGACCCACCGCGCCGCGCCGAGGACGACACCCTGGAGTCGAAGCTCGGGGGCCGCTGGGCAACAATCCACGAGCCGATCGATGAGGGAACCCGAGTCACCCACCGTTGGGACGTCGAGCCTCACGGCATCATGAAGTTCCTCTTCCCGCTCATACGCCCGGTGGTCAACAAACAATTTCAGGCGGATCTCGACCAAATGGTCTCTCGGATCATTTCGAAGCGACCGGACGTGATTTGATGACGGCCACAAAGAAGTTAGATCCGGGTGGCATCCGGCTCGCAGCCCTCTTCGGAACCGCTGGACCAGTGGTCTTCGTTCTGGGAATCATCCTGGCCGGGGCGCTCACGCCCGGCTACTCGCACCTCTCCGAACCGGTCAGCCAACTTGCGGCATCCGGACAGCCCTACCCGGCGATCCAAATGACCGGATTCGTCGTGTTCGGACTTTCGATGGTCGCCGTTGCCTATGGGCTTCGGCATCGACTGGGATCCGGAGGATTGGCCTCGGCTGGCGCCTTCCTCATCGCCCTCGGAGGGGTGAGCATGGTGGCCACCGGGATCTTCAGGGCCGATCCCGCGGATCAAGACCCCATGAGCATGTCAGGAACGATTCACCTCTCGACCGCGATGGTGCTGTTCCCTGCCCTGATCGCGGGCTTCATCGTGCTCAGTAGAGCGATGAGGAGGAGTGACCATTGGAGAGATCTGGCGACGTTCTCCCTCATCGCAGGACTCGCGGGACTGTTCTTTCTCCTCGCCTACTTCTTTGCCTTCGATCTCCAGCCCGAGTGGGTAGGAGTGTGGCAGCGGCTCCTCGCCGGCACATACGTCGTCTGGTTCCTGACCGTGTCCCTCCGAATCCGACGCAGTCTGTCCCCCCTCGACGAGCGAAGCGAGGAGTCTGGGGGGAGCGGACAGCCGCAGGCTGGCCGAGGGGGGCGGTGAGCGGAAGCGACCCCGTAGATAAGGTCGGGAAAAGGACCGCCGTCGACCACCTCAAAAGTGGAGCTGAGGGGATTTGAACCCCTGACCCCTTGCATGCCATGCAAGTGCTCTGCCAGGCTGAGCTACAGCCCCAATGGGGACGGCGAGTGTATCAACAAGCGGCTCGGCCCGAGAACTCGACTCAAGTCGAGGGAGCACTGACCTCGATGTCGATTCTTGGGGCGTCTCCCCACAGCCGTTCGAGTCCGTAGTAATCGCGGGGTGTGGCCTGGAAGACGTGGACTACGAAGTCGCCGTAATCGAGCAGTACCCATTCGGCTTCGGCCACTCCCTCACGGCGGAGCGCCTTGCGGTCCAACTCTCGCAGCCGCTCCTCCACACCTTCGCTCAGCGCCTTGACATGTGGGCGGGATGTGCCTGTTGCGATGAGGAAATACTCAGTAATTGCCAGTAGATCGCCGACCTCGAGCATCGTGATGTCGATGCCCTTTTTGTCAGCCAGGGCGTCGGCGGCGGCCCGAGCCATCTCCAGTGTTTCGTCGACGGGACTTCCTCCTGATTCGAGTGACAAGGCCAGTCTACTGGCCCGTCAGTCTTGACTCGGATGGGAATACAGGTCGTGCGCCTCGATGACCGTGAGAACGGCGTCAGGGATGATGAAACGCCCGGAAAATCCCTCCGACAGCCAATACCGCAGTTCACTGCTCGAAATGTCAAGAGCTGGCATGTCCATCCATCTGACACCCGGTATCACCGCCTCCACTTCCGATCTCGGCGTTCCCGGCCGCTCGATCACCGCGATCTGGACGGTCTCCACGATCTGATCGCCTCGATACCAAGAGCGGATCCCTGCGGCTGCATCAGATCCCAAGACCAGCACCACATCGTCTCCCTCGAAAGAGGCGATGGTGTCCCAGGTGTATGTGGGGCCCTGCCGCTCTGCCTCACTCCGATCGAGTTCAAAGTAGGGAACGCCCTCGATAGCCGCCGCCACCATCTCGCACCGAATCGCGGCGGGGGACACGGTCCTGCCGTTGGTCTTCTGCCAAGGCTCGCCTGCGGGCATGAACGAGACGACATCGACCGCGAGTTGTTCCCAGGCGGCCTGGGCCACCGACAGGTGACCGATATGGGGAGGGTCGAATGTCCCGCCGAGTAGTGCGCGCCGCAGAGTCAATCCTTGAAGACCGGTGACGAAAGAATAGGCGGAAGTAGGCGAAGCGTCCCCCGCAGGTCGGATCGACAGCGGGAGAATCGAACAGGGTCGACGTACTCGTCGCCACGCCGGACCCCGATGTGGAGCCCTGGGATACCGTGCGGTGAACCTGTCGTGCCCACCACGTCACCGCGTTTCACTGCTGTTCCGGCCGCGATGTCGACCGAAGCCAGGTAGGAAAGGCTCACACGGAAATCACCCGACCTGATGGTGACGGTGCGAACTCCCACGACGCTACCGGCGAACGAGACCAAGCCATCGAGGGGCGCTACGACCGGATCGCCCTCTTCGGCCGCAACATCGACTCCCCAGTGTCCCCCGTAGTCGCCTTCAGGCGCGAACGGTTCGGTTACAGGGCCAGGCAGTACCAACAAACACGAGATGACGATCCCCAACATCACATCCTCCTTTCCCCACTGCCCGTAACGAACCTACGGCTGGTCATCGAGTGTTGGAAGACAACTGCTCGCCCAGAACTCCCGGTGTAAGGACGCTTGCATGAATCGACTACCTTGGTGGCTGCTGACTCTCCGGGAGATGACTTCTCAATGACCTCCGCCAGAATCGGCCTGATGGGGTTCGGTCGAATCGGCCGGAACGTCTTTCGAATGATCGCCGACCATCCCACCCTCGAGGTGGCGGCCATCGCAGACATCGCAGACCCCGAAGGCCTCACCTACCTACTCAAGTACGACTCGATCCACGGGCGCTTTCCGAAGCGTCTGGAAGAGACCACCTCTGGTCTCGTCATGGATGGCAAGGTCATTCCGTATCTCAACGCCCGAGAGCCCGGCGACGCCAACTGGGCCGATCTGGGCATAGACATCGTCATCCAGGCAACCGGTGGCTACCGGACCGCCGCCTGGTGTCAAAGACACATTGATGCGGGAGCCAAGAAGGTGATCCTCGCCTCCACGCCCGATGACCTAACAGGCGACATCCCAACGCTCATCACAGGCGTCAACGACCATGTCCTCAGCGAATCGACCCACATCGTCGCTATGGGTTCGAACACTTCGAACGCACTGGCTCCGGTGTTACGCATCCTGGACGACGCGTTCGGGCTGGAGCGGGCGTTCTTCACCACCGTCCACGCCATGACCAACTCCCAGCGCCTCGCCGACGTGCCCTCCGCCGGGTTTCGCCAAAGCCGGGCGGCGGGCGAAAACATCATCCCCTCGGAGACGAACTCGCCCGAAATCCTGATGAGCGTCATGCCGGAAATGCGCGGCAAAATCTCTGGAGCCGCACTGAACGTTCCAGTGGCTGACGGTTCGACCGTCGACCTGGTGGCAGAAGTGCGTGACTCCACGGACACAACGACGCTCAACGCTGCTGTGCGCACCGCTGTCGAGTCGAGGTACGCCAGGGTGCTGGAGTACTCGGCCGACCCGATCGTTTCTTCGGACGTGCGCCAGTCGACCCACTCAGGCATCTACGACAGCCTCGCCGCGATGGTCATGTCGGGCACGCTGATCAAGACGATCACTTGGTACAACAACGGTTGGGGTTACACGGCTCGGATCGTCGAAGCCGCCGAACACATGACAGAGCACATGGTGGGGGTGCCGGCATGACAGTCAGAGTCGCAATCAACGGTTTCGGCCGCATCGGCCGGAACGTCTTCCGGATCATCCTTCAGCGGGACAACCCTGACATCGAGGTCGTGGCCATCAACGACTTGGCAGACGATGACATCCTCGCCTACCTACTTGAGTACGACTCGGTCATGGGTCCCCTGGGCATGGATGTCGAACTCAAGGACGGAGTTCTCAACGTCGGCAGACAGTCGGTGAGGATGCTCATGGAACGCGACCCTGCGGCGTTGCCATGGAGTGATCTAGAAGTAGACGTTGTCGTCGAGTCCACGGGCATATTCCGCAGTCGCGCCAAGCTGCAGTGGCATCTCGACGCCGGGGCCAAGCGGGTCATCTTGACCGTCCCGGCCCAGGACGAGATTGATGAAATGATCGTTCTAGGCGTCAATGACGACCAGCTCGACGCCAGCGACATCATGGTCTCTAACGCATCCTGCACCACGAACTGTCTCGCTCCGATCGCCAAGGTCCTCGACGATGCCTTCGGGATCGAGAGGGGCATCATGACCACTGTTCACGCCTACACGAACGACCAGCGACTGGCCGACGTCCCGCATGAAGACCTCCGCCGGAGCCGGGCTGCGACCGAGAACATCATCCCCACGACAACCGGTGCCGCCAAGGCAGTAGGCAAGGTCCTCCCAGGACTCGACGGCAAACTCGACGGGATGGCAATGCGGGTCCCGGTGCCTGACGGTTCGACTGTCGATCTGGTGGTGGAGCTCAAACGCTCCGTGACCAGGGAGGAAGTGAACGCAGCGGTGAAGGCGGCAGCTGATGGCCCGCTGTCCGGGATCATCCAGTACTCCGAAGATCCGCTGGTCTCCACTGACATCATCGGCAACCCGCATTCCTCGATCTTCGACGCTCCGTCGACCCAAGTTCTCGGAGGCAACCTGGTGAAGGTTCTCAGTTGGTACGACAACGAGTGGGGCTACTCGAACCGCGTCGTCGATCTCATCGACCGAATGGGCGCTTTGATACCTGCCTGACCGCCAGGGCCAGGAGGAACAGTGCGAGTCGAAATCCGACGAGTCCGACCCAACGAGGGGGCGCTTCTGATGCAGATCCGCCTGCTTTCGCTGCTCGACGCTCCGTACGCGTTCGGGTCCACTTACACCGAGTCGGTGCAACGACCCGTCGAACACTGGGCCGAACGAGCCGCAGGCGCAGCCGCCGGAGGGACGACTGCAGTGTTCTTGGCAATGACGGGTGGAGAGCCGATCGGGATCGCCGGGGCTTTCGAGCCTGAAGATGCTCCTGGTACACGCCGAGTTTTCGGGGTCTGGGTGGAACCGGCTCTACGCGGTCAGGGCGTGGGACGAAAGCTGGTTGAAACGGTCATGGTCTGGGCAGAGACCGTCGGAGCAGATTTCACCGACCTGTGGGTCAACGTGTCGAACGATCCGGCGGTCCGGCTCTACGAAGAACTCGGCTTCGAAAGGTCGGGAGACACACAGACGATGCCGTCAAACCCGGCGATCGAAGAACACCGGTTGATCAGGCCAACAGGTCGAGGACCGTCTGCCTGAAATCGTTGGGCTGGAAAGGCTTGGTGACGAAAGCGTCAGCTCCGCCCTCATCGGCCCTGCGCCGGGACTCTTCCTCGGCATGGGCAGTGAGGACAACCACTGGCAACGATCTAGTCGCAGGGTCGTTGCGGATGTAGTCGAGCACCTGCCATCCGTCCATGCCAGGCAGACCGATGTCGAGCACCAGCAGGTCGGGGGACTCAGTCCGGACAGCCTCGAGGCCGCTCGGGCCGTCCTCGCTCATGTGGATGTCGAGGTCGGCTGCGCGCAGACACACCTCAATTAAACGGCGAATTACGGCCGAGTCTTCGATGACCAGGATTCGCTGTCCCACTGATTGATCCTCTCGTCCAACAGTCTCTATGCAGGCTGTCGATCCTACGACAGCCTATGGCCTGAACATCGGCATGCTTCCCGACACGGTTGAGGAATATCTCTTTTGCCGTGCCGCCCTACGCGGCTGGGTCGCCACACGCTCTACGAACGTCTCCAACTGACGGAGATTTCTCACCTCGAAGACCTCGTCACAGAACTTAGAGTATCGCGACATCACGGAGTCACCGGAGTCCCAGTAGGCCCTCGGTTCCGGGTTAAGCCAGTACAACGCCTGGCAGTTGTCGGCGATCTCAGCCAGGTAACGCTCGCGGGCGTCTCGGTAGTTGTTCCTGGCATCCCCGGCGATGATGACCGTCGACCGGGGAGTTATCTCCCGCCCGTAAACATTGGAGAATTGCTCGAGCGCGTGTCCGTAGTCCGAGTGCCCGTCGAGCCAGACCACGTCGGCTTCAGTCGTGATCTTCAACAGAGCGTCTTTGAAGTCGATACCCGGCTTCAGATGCTCGGTCACCTCGTCAACCGCGTCGACGAATACGAACGCCCGCAGCTTTGAGAACTGCGTCCCCATGGCATAGGTGAACTGCAGCGTGAAGCGGGCGAAGGTCGCCATCGAGCCCGAGATGTCGCACAGGAGGAACAATTCGGGTCGATGCGGTCGAATGTGACGGAACTTGGGCTCAATGGGAACGCCTCCAGTTCCGAGTGACGCCCGCACTGTCTTGCGGAAGTCGAGCCGACCTCGTGACGCCATCCGACGCCGCTGGGCTAGCCGCGCCGCAAGCTTTCGGGTCAGGGGTTCGATCACCTGCTCCAGGTTGCGCAAGTCAGTTCGGGTCGCGTGCATGAGGTCTAACTCTTCGACGAGCGGCTGGCGCAGTGTGCGTGCCACTGCCTCATGGCCGCGGTCCTCCACGAGGCGACGACGGATTTCCGCTTTGATCTCGTCGCGAAGTCGCTCGACTCGCAGACTGGCTTCCTCGGTGACCATGCGACGCCGCAGATCGTCCAACTCGCCTTCCTCGGCCATCATCGCCTCGATGAGGCGCTCGGTAAGAGTGTCGATGTCCAACTGTCGCAGGGTGCGGTACAGGTAGTAGGTGCCGCCCACCGGCCTCCCGGGTTCGATACCTGCGAGCTCGTCCACCGCCTGTTGGGCCGCAGAGCGCAAGGAGGAGAAGTCCTGATCCCTCATCGCGGCGTACAACGCTTCGATCAGTTCATCGAGGTCCATTCCTGCTCCGCCGCTCCCCTGCCTGCCCGAGTCACCGGGCGGTTGCGCGGGTGCGGATTCCCCGTCAGCGGCAGTCTGGAGGTCGAGTCTGCGGGAAGAGAAAAACACTTCAAATGCGGTGTCGAAGGCCGGCTCATGCCGGGCGTTCTTCACAAGCGTCGCCCGTAGGGTTTCCCTGAGCGAAACCCGGTCTCCGAGATCGATGTGCCTAACGGCGTTCATGGCGTCGATGGACTCAACCATTGACACTGGCACTCCGACCTGACGGAGTTCTTCGACGAAGGAAGAAAGAAGGCCCAGCACCTAGGTGGACAGCTCTTTCATGGCGCGTTCGATGTCGTTTTGATACTTCAACAACACGTGCACGGTGTCGCCGATGACTTCTTTGTCGATGTGATCGATCCCGAGAGCCAGCAATGTCATCGCCCAGTCGATTGTCTCCGACACAGAAGGCGACTTCTTGAGATCCATTTCCCTGATCGACCTCGCGACCCTGGCGATCTCCTTGGCGAGATGGTCGGCTAGGCCCGGCACGCGAGCTCGCAAGATCTCGGCTTCGCGTTCGGGAGTCGGATAGGCGATGTGGAGGAACAGACAGCGGCGCTTCAGAGCCTCTGACAGCTCTCTGGTGTTGTTCGAGGTGAGCACCACCATCGGGCGGGTTGAGGCCGTGACGGTGCCGAGTTCGGGAATCGACACCTGGAAGTCCGACAACACCTCGAGCAGGAGCGCCTCTGTTTCCATTTCGACGCGGTCGATCTCGTCGATCAGCAGGACGACCGGTTCTGTCGATCGGATCGCCTCCAACAGCGGTCGGGCAAGGAGGAAGTCTTCGGAGAAGATGTCGCCTTCGATCTCGTTCCAATCGTGGTCCTGGTCGGCCTGGATACGAAGCAGCTGTTTCTTGTAATTCCACTCATACAGCGCACGAGACTCATCCAGTCCCTCATAACACTGGAGGCGTATGAGCCGACGATCTGTGATCTTGGCGAGCGCCTTTGCCAATTCGGTCTTACCGACACCCGCAGGACCTTCGACCAGCACCGGCTTGCCGAGCGTGTGTGACAGAAATGCCACCTGTGCGATCCGGTCGTCCGGCAGATAGTCGACAGCACGGAGCGCGTCCGCGACCGCCTGGGGGGAAGAAAGAGCAGAAACCATGGAAAGAAACAGGCTAGTGGTGCGTCGCACAAACAATGGGGCGGTCTCCCCGGCCCATGACGCCCCTGGCTGCGTCCTCCTCCTCGCCGAACGAGCCAAGTGCGACTGCGTCGGAAGTCCTTGCCAGTGACGCCATGTTCTCGGGGACACCGCGCCCCTCTTTGAGCGACACCCCACTACCCAAACCCAGCCGCTGCTCCGACAGTCGAGCGCGCAGGACTAGCGTTCTCCGGCAATGCGAATCGTCATAGTGGGCGCAGGAGCCGTCGGCTCATACCTTGCCGAACGGCTATCTGGTGAGGGCCAGGACGTGGTCGTCATCGAAGACGACGAGGACCGAGCCGCAGAACTCCAAGATCGCATCGATGCTCTAGTGATAACGGGCAACGGCGCCAGCCCCGCCGTCCTGCAAGAAGCCGGCGTGGACCGCTCCGACCTGCTGATCGCAGTCTCCAATTCCGATGGCGCAAACGTGCTCGCATGCCACGTGGCAGCAGAACTCGGTGTTAAACGCACAGTCGCCCGCGTAGAAGACCCGGATATGCGTGAGGCCCTTGTCGGCCTCGAGGTCGATTTCGTCATCGACCCCGGCGAGGCGGCCGCCCGGGAACTGCTTGCGTTGGTGCACCAGTCGGGAGTCTCTGAGGTAGTCGAATTCGGGGGTGGCACGCTGGTTCTTGTTGGCGCCACCATCCCCCGCACCTCGCGCCTCATCGGCTGGCCCCTGGCGGAATTGAGGGCCAATCGAGACGATTGGGACTGGGTGGTTGCCGCCCTGGTACGCCAGGGAGAGACGATCGTTGCCCATGGCGACACTGTGATCCAGGCCGAAGACCACGTGCTGGTCATGGTGGGAGCAGACGACGTCGACCGGGCCACCGAGTTGCTCGGGGTACGTCACCGACCTGTGCGCCGGGTTGTCATTCTCGGATCAACGAGGGTCGCAGAAATGACCGCCCACATCATGCTCGATGATGGCTATGAAGTGATCCTGATCGATGAAGATCCGGCTCGGTGCCGCAAGATCGCAGAGCGTCTAGCGAAGGCACTGGTGATCAACGACGACCCCACCGATCCTGACACTCTCGGCTCGCTCAACCTGGATGACCGGGACACGGTCCTCGCACTGACAGGGTGGGACCACGTAAACGTTCTCGCCTGTCTCGTAGCGAAAGCTCTCGGTGCGGCAACCGCCGTCGCCCGGTTCAACCGGATTGACTACGTCAACCTCCTGGCTGGAACTGGCATCGACGCCGCGGTCTCGAGCCGTCTCATCGCGGCCGGCGCCATCCTCCGGTTCGTGCGCCGAGGTCGGATCCACTCAGTCGTCACATTCAACGACACAGACGCCGAAGCGATCGAGCTCGAAGTCGACGCCACCAGTTCCGCAGTGGGAAAGACCCTGACCGAACTTGGTATGCCGCGCGGTGCGGTGGTGGGAGGCATCCTCAGAGACGGGGCGAGTTTCGTGCCGACTGGCTCGACAACCATTCAGGCCGGCGACAGGGTCATCCTCTTCTCGATGCCTCGGAGCATCAAAGAAGTCGAAACCTTATTCGGTCACGGATGACCCGGGTACGGCCCTCCCGCCGTCGAACTGAACGCGGGGGCCTCGCAATGGTCAGGCGACTGGCCTTTATCGGCGGACGGGTCATCGCGGGTTCCGGTCTGGCGATGCTGCCGGCTGCTGCCGTATCCCTGGTTTACGGCGAGTTCTCTGCTGCAGTCGGCATTCTGTCCGCCGCGGCGATCACCGTGGTGTCTGGAACGATCAGCTGGCGGCTCCTCGGAACCCAGGGTCTGCTGACCACCAAGGAAGGGTTTGGAGCGGTCGGCGTCGCGTGGTTCATCATGTCCGCGTTCGGGACACTTCCCTACCTTCTCACCGGGTCGATCAGCGGCATAACGGACGCCTTCTTCGAGACTGCCTCGGGATTCACGACAACCGGAGCCACGATCCTGGCTGATCCGGGCGCCCTATCTCACGGAATTCTCGTGTGGCGTTCCACGACCCAATGGATTGGGGGGATGGGAATCATCATCCTGTCGATTGCCGTGCTGCCGCTGCTCGGGATCGGAGGGGTCCAACTCGCTCGCGCCGAATCGCCAGGACCGATTCCCGATCGCCTGACACCGCGTTTTCAGGAGACGGCCAAGCGCCTGTGGATCCTGTACGTGGGTTTGACCGCCTTTGAAGCGATACTGCTTTCTCTCGGGGACATGAATGCCTTCCAGGCCATCAACCACGCGATGACGACCTTGTCGACCGGCGGCTTTGGGACCGAGCACACGTCGATCACAGGTTTCAGTGCTTACACCCAGTGGGTCATCACAGGGTTCATGTTCCTTGCCGGAGCCAGCTTCGCGCTCCACTACCGGGCGCTGCGCAAACCGAATGAGTACTTCAGGAGTGTCGAATTCGGCGTCTACTCGTTCGTTGTCTTGGCGGCCATCGTTGTGATTTTGGGTGGACTAATCGAACCGGGCGTCGAGCTTGCGACTGCTGTGAGAGATGCAGCATTCACCGCAGTCAGCATCGTCACCACAACAGGCTTTAGCACCGCCGATTTCGGTGTATGGCGGCCCGCTCTGCAGATTTTCGTCGTGGGGTTGATGTTCATTGGGGGCATGGCGGGATCGACCTCCGGAAGCGTCAAGGTCTACCGGATCGGCATTCTGTCCAAGGCCGCCGCAGCTGACCTGCGACGCCTCGTACACCCTCGTGGGGTGTTCATCACTCGCTTTGGACGTGACCGCGTCCGGGACGAGGTTGTGCAGAGCGTCCAGTCGTTCTTCCTTTTCTACATGTTCCTTTTCATGACAGGCACGTTCCTCTTGTCGTTCCTCGATGCCAACACCAGCGAGAACCTGGACCTGATCACAACTGCCAGTGCAGTCGCCTCAGCACTAGGGAACATCGGCCCGGGCCTGGGAGAAGTGGGTCCGACAGGCTCCTACGCCGGCCTTCCTGCCGCCGGAAAGTGGCTTCTGTCAGCGTTGATGATCACCGGACGCCTAGAGATCTTTCCTGTCCTCCTGCTGTTCACAAGAGATCTTTGGCGCCGGTGATAGACGACGAAGAAAGCCGATAACCTCCGCTGAATGCACATCGTCATCGCTGGCGCCGGGAGGGTGGGAACGGCGCTCGCTCAAAAGTTCGCAGCCGATGGCCATGACGTCGTGTTGATCGACCACAACGAAGAAGCGATCAACTCTCTGGGTCGGGGATTCAATGGCAGCACACAGCTCGGCGAGGCCTTCGACGTCGCCACGCTCACCCGAGCCGGAACCGATCACGCAGACGTGTTCCTTGCGGTGACTAACTCGGACAATGCCAACCTGGTTGCGGTCGAAGTCGTCAAGGCCACTTTTGGTGTCGCGCGCTCCATTGCTCGCCTGTCTGACCCTGCCCGCGAGGCCGCCTACAGGGCCCTTGGTGTTGAGTTTGTTGCGGGTACGACGCTGATAGCCAACGTCGTCTATCAGGACATCGTCGACACCGAGTTCCGACACCATCTGACATTTGAGAGCGGAAGCGACGTCGAAATGGTCGAGTTCGTAGTGAACCATGAGGCAGCGGGGCGAACGGTCGGCCGGTTCGAGGTCAGGGACCGGCTGCGAGTCGCCGCTGTTCGCAGGGGCCGCGAGACTGTCATCCCCGGAACCAGATTCGTCCTCGAGGAAGGCGACCTCGTCGTGGCTGCCGCCCGAGAAGGGGTACGCAGTCGCATCGCCTTCTTCGTCAAGGGCCAAAAGTGAGAGTCGTCATCCTCGGAGGAGGCAAGATCGGAGCGGGGTTGGCCGTTCGCCTGCTCGACCACGGGGCCACCGTCATAATCATTGAAGAGAACGAAGAGCGTGCTCGTCGCCTGTCGGATCTCAGCAAAGTCCTGATATTGACCGGCGATGGGACGGACATGCGCCGACTCGAGAGCCTGAATCTGCGGCCGAGCGACATCTTTGTCGCGGTGACAGGTGTGGACGAAGACAACCTTGTCGCATGTCAGCTCGCCTCTTCGGCATTCGGGCTGCGTCGTGTTTTGGCTCGGATGAACGATCCGCGGAATCGACAAGCGTTCCGGGCACTCGGTGTCCCGACGGTGAGCGTGACCGATGAGATGACGGCGATGATCGAACGGGATCTGGAGCTGTCAGAGAAAGTGACCGCCGCGCTGCCGGACAGGGGTGAACTGATCACGGTTGAAATCGTGGTGGGCAGCGACTTCCCTCCAACATCGGTTACGGGCCTCCGTCTCCCGCCCTCGACAATCGTCGTGAGCGTCACCCGCGGCGATTCCGTTGCGGTGCCGGACGGAACGACACAAGTTGTTCCTGGTGATCGCCTTCTGTTCGTTACCCAAAGCGCTTCCACCGACGCCTTGGCCAGCATCTTTGCCGAGGTCGTGCAGAACGAGTTCGAATGAGAACGCACCTGCAGGAGATTCGTAGGGGTTTGCGGGGGGTGGGCCTGGAAGTCCTAGCGCTGCTCGGCGTGGTCCTCGTCGCGACTGTCGCAGCGTGGCTGGTACTGGCCGCCATCTGATCATGTTGCTTCGCCCATCAATCGAAGATCACCGCTCGATAGCGCACGATCTCGGCCGGATCATCGGCGTCGTCGCCCTTGCGGCAGTCGTCCCACTTGTGTGGGCCGTTGCCAAGGGCGAATGGCAGAGTGCCAGCCAGTTCGCGCTGCTGATCGGTATCAGCACGGCCGTCGCGGCCGGAGCTGATCGACTTCGTCCCGATCCCGGACGAGCTGTGGATTGGAGCCACGGGATGGTCGTAGCCGCGCTCACCTGGTTGGTGGTGCCCGCCTTCGCGACCATTCCGCTGTGGGCGTCAGGTCACTACGCGAGGTGGATCGATTCGTATTTCGACGCAATGAGCGGACTGACCACCACTGGGCTGTCAGTGATACAAGATCTCGACCACCTCGCCGAGTCGGTCAACTTGTGGCGGCACATACTCCAGTTCCTCGGCGGTCAGGGAATCGTGCTGGCCGCGCTCATGTTCCTTGCAGGCAGCGGCGCCCTCTCGCTATTCGAAGGCGAGGGCCGGGAGCATCGGATGTTCCCGAACGTCAAGACGACCGCCCGCTTCATTTGGCTGGTGAGTGCCGCACATGCCTTGATCGGGATCAGCGTGTTGACTCTCGACGGGATCTTCGTTCAGGGTTTCGGCATCGGCCGAGCATTCTTTCATGCCTCGACGATCTTCATGGCCGCCTTCGATACCGGCGGGTTCACGCCGATGAGCACGAGCATTGCGTATTACAACTCGCCGATCTTCGAAGGGCTGGTGACGGTGCTGATGATCGCCGGTGCAATGAGTTTCGGACTTCATCACGCCATCTGGCACAGAAGGCGAATCGGCAAGAACATCGAAGTTCGAACCATCGCCTTCACATTCAGCGTGACCCTTCTCATCACCATGCTCGGCCTAGCGCTCTTGGGTGTGGTCGACAGCGTCTACCCGATGGTCCGTATCGGACTCTTCCAGGTGCTCTCAGCTCACACTGGCACCGGGTTTACGACGGTGTCGACACCTGAATTGGCGAGCTGGTCAGGGTTGGCCTTCGCCGGAATCGCAATCGCCATGGCGCTGGGCGGGATGAGCTCATCCACTGCGGGTGGCGTCAAGTCTCTGAGAATTGGGCTGGCGATCCGAGCGATGCGAGACACGGTCCGCGAGGCGCTCCTGCCGGATGGGGCGGTTGTCTCCCACACCTACCACCATTTCGGAAGACAGATCATCAGCCCGACCCTCATCCGGTCCGTATTCACTATCTCGCTCCTCTACGTAGGCCTCTACCTACTCGGCGCGGCGGTGGCGCTGGGTTACGGCTACGAGTTGGGTCCTGCCCTATTCGAATCGATCAGCGCCTCAGCAGCCGTGGGGCTCTCGGTCGGGATCGTCAGCCCTGACATGCCGCTTTTCCTTCAGATCGTCTACATCCTGCAGATGTGGGTTGGCAGGCTGGAGTTCATCGCGATCGCCGCTCTGTTCGGGTTCGCCGCTTCAACGGTGTTCGGCAAGTGAGGCGGCTCTTGGCGTTCGGCGGGGTCGCAGCCATTATTCTGCTCCCAGTTCTCCCTGTTGGCGCCTCGACTCTGGTGGATGTCGCCGAACTGCTCACGGAAGCCGACGCCTATGACCTCGTACAGGTCACGGTCGTCGGCGAGATCGTCGGGGATTACGGTGACCGGGGCGATGTTGTCTGGGTTCAGCTGAACGACGATGCGTACACCCACCAGCCTCCGGGGTCGATGAGGCAACTAGCTGGCACAAACACCGGAATTTCGGTTCGTTTGAGCGGGATCTCGCTCGAGGATTTCGGATCGCCCGGAGGACACGGTGTGCGGGGCCCGATCGTCGAGGTCACAGGCGTTTTCCGCAACCTCCATCCCCAACTGGGAGGACTCACGTTCATCGACGCGACGGACGTGATCCTCGTGGAGCAGTCAGTCGCGACCCCGGAATCCGGACCGGACCTCGCCGCGCTGATCATCGGCACAATCCTCACAGTCGGAGGCCTCCTAGCCCTAGCCCACCGCCGCGACCTCCTCCCCCAAAAGGGTTTTTGGCGTAAGAACGTCGCATGAATGCGACGTTCTGCACGGTAGAACGCGCTTCTCAGGTGGAGAGGATGATCATGTCGTCGCGGTGGAGCGCGACCTCGCCGTGTTCGGATCGGAGCCCCGCACGTCGGCGAAGATCGGATGCGTCGAACCGGCTCACTCCCTTGGCGACCACGGCACCGTCGGTACCGGTGATCTCGGCTGCCGCTCCGGCTGAGAAGTCCCCCTCGACCGCAGTGACACCCACAGGAAGAAGCGATGAACCGCTACGGGTGATAGCGGTGCGAGCACCGGGGTCCACGACGATGCGCCCCTCGCTCGGCTGACCAAACGCGATCCACAGCTTGCGTGCTGGCAACCGCTGAGCCCGCGGCTCGATCCACGTGCCGATTTCTTCGCCCGACACCGCCATCAATGCGACACCTTCTGCGTCCGCCGGCGCGATAACGGTTGGCACACCGGACCAGGCGGCCATGCGGGCGGCGGCGATCTTGGTGCTCACACCCCCAGAACCGAGCGGCCCCGAACCTCCGGCCGTCAGTGCGTCGAGGATCGAGTCCGTGTGTTCAATGGCGTTCAGGAGGGTCGCGTCGCCATTGGTCCGCGGGTCAGCCGACAGGAGGCCGGAAGTGTCGGTGAGCAGCAGCAGCAGTCCGGCGCCAACCAGATGACCGACCATCGCCGCCAGTCGGTCATTGTCACCGAGTCGAAGCTCTTCTACCGCAACCGTGTCGTTCTCATTGACGATGGGGACTACCCCCAACTCCAGGAGACGCTCGAACGCCTGGCGGGCATGCAAGTACTGATCCCGGTCGGCGAGGACGTTGCGGGTGAGAAGGACCTGGCCAACAGTGATCCCGAACGAGTCAAACGCCTCCGTGTATGCCCGCATCAGCCGACTCTGCCCAACAGCAGCCGCAGCCTGAAGCCCGGGCACGTCGGTCGGCCGTCCAGTCACTCCGAGGGCGGGGAGCCCGGCGGCCACGGCGGCAGAGGTCACGAGCACCACCGGGTGACCCCGCTCGCGGAGGGCGGCGACCTGTGCGACGACCGAGCCGAGAGCGTCCAAGTCCAGACCCGGTTTGCCCTTGGTCAGCGACGATGTGCCGATCTTTACGACGACCGTGGCGCGGTCGGCGATCGGACGTCTCACTCCTCCTCCTCATCCGGTTCCTCGGCGTCATCCCAATCGTCGGGATATGGGCGGGAGTATTCAAATTCGAGAGTCCCTATTCGCACCGTGTCGCCGTCCTCGGCTCCGGCTGCGGCGAGCGCATCGTCGATTCCTAGACGCGTCAGACGATCCGACGCAAGGTCAGCCGCCTCCGGGTTGGTGAGGTCAGCAAACCGTACGGCCCGCTGGGCACCGAGACCTTCGACGAGCCAGGTCTGGCCGTGCCTGCGGAGACTGAATGGCGGCACGACTGGACGATGAAGCACATAGCCCTGCCGGTCTGGCGCGTCACGTCGTGCTTGGTTGACCGCCTCAGCGATGCGATACAGCGCCTCTTTCAGGCCGTCGCCCGTGATCGGTGAAACGGTCGTGGCGCCATCGATTTCGTCAGCGGCTTCGCCGGCACCTTCGAGGTCGGCCTTGCCAACCAAAACGACGTGGGGGCGAGTCACGAGGTCGGGGTTGAAAGCCTCCAGTTCGTTGAGAAGGATCCGCAACTGTTCAGCCGGGCGATGCTCGGCAATGGGAGACGGGTCCAACAAGATGACCAAAGCTCTCGCACGTTCGACGTGTCGCAGGAACTCGTGACCGAGCCCCTTTCCCTCTGCTGCTCCCTCGATCAAACCGGGGATGTCTGCAATAACAAACTCATGGTCGTCAACCGACACCACGCCGAGGTGTGGCTCGAGAGTCGTGAACGGATAGTCCGCGACCTTTGGCCGGGCAGCGGACACACGAGAGATGAAGGTGCTCTTCCCGGCATTGGGAAAACCGACGAGTGCGGCATCAGCCATAAGCTTCAACTCGAGATCAAAGTTGCGCTCGACTCCGTATTCGCCCTGTTCGGCGACAGACGGAGCGCGCAGTTTCGGTGAGACGAAGGCCGCGTTGCCACGCCCGCCTCTGCCACCTTCGACAATTACCGCCCGCTGACCGTGTTTGACGAGGTCAGCTACAAGCTTGCCCGACTCGTCTCGAACGAGAGTCCCGGCGGGGACCAACAGAACGAGGTCTTCACCGCGTTTTCCGTGTCGGAAATCCCCACTGCCATGGCCACCCTTGGTGGCTGTGTGATGCGGGTTGCGGCGATAGCGCAGCAGTGACGCCATGCCCTCGTCTACCTCGACGACTACAGCGCCGCCATTCCCGCCCGAGCCGCCCATCGGCTTGCCCTTAGGGCGACCCTTGGAGGCTGCGAACGCGACAACACCCGCTCCGCCGTCACCGGCGCGTACATGGATGCGAACCCGGTCGACGAACATGCGACCGGACCGAAATCAGTCTGTGAGAACGTCCACCTGACGACGATTCTGCCGGGTGCCGTACTTGACGGTGCCTGGCTTCATCGCAAAGAGCGTGTCGTCGCTGCCGCGACCCACGTTCTCGCCGGGGTGGATGCGGGTGCCGCGCTGACGCACGATGACTGCACCGGCGTCGACGACCTGGCCATCGAAGACCTTCGGTCCGAGGCGTTGTGCGTTCGAGTCACGACCGTTCTTGCTGGAACCGCCTGCTTTTGTCTTAGACATCTCTACTCCTCTTCAGCTGCGGCGGGCGCAGGCTTAGCGGCCGCCGCCTTCTTGGGGGCGGCCTTCTTGGGTGCGGCCTTCGCGGCGCCCTTCGGCAGGGCGATGTCGGTCACTTCGAGGCTGGTGTAGCGCTGGCGATGACCCAGACGACGGCTGTATCCGGTCTTGTTCTTGTATTTGAAGATATCGATCTTGTCGCCCTTGCCCTCGCCCAGCACCTTGGCGCTGACGGTGGCTTCGGCGAGGATCTTGCGGTCACTTATCGCGGAGCCGGAATCGTCGACGACAAGCAACGGCGTAAAGGTGACGGTCTCGTCGTCGGTCTTGAGGAGCTCGACATCGATCACGTCACCAGGGCGCACTTTTGTCTGCTTGCCGCCGGAGCGGATGATGGCGTACATGGACAAACCTCTGGAAAGGGGGATCAGCGTCGGAGTATATCGGCCCGCCCTCTCCACGGCCAAGCCGAAAACTGCGATCTGGTACGCGGAACGGTTCATTTTTGAACCGCTACGCCGCCAAAAACGAGTCAGTCGATGTCGTCTTCGAAGCCGAGGGGGATGGCTAGGGCGGCGGCTTCTTCGTGGAGGATGATTCCGCGACCTTCACAGGCCTCGCAGCGATGCGAGAAAGTCTCCAACAATCCGGCTGACACGTTCTTGCGGGTCATCTCGACCAGACCAAGATGTGACACCTCGAATACTTGGGTCCGGGTTCGGTCCCGGGCCAGGGTTTCCCGCAGACGACGCAGCACCTGCTGCTGATTCTTCTCGGTCTCCATGTCGATGAAGTCGATGACAATTATCCCGCCGATGTCCCGCAGGCGGAGCTGTCTGCCGATCTCCTCTGCCGCCTCCAAGTTGTTCTGCAGCACAGTCTCTTCCAGGCTCGAGCTGCCGACGAACTTGCCCGTGTTCACATCGATGACGGTCAGCGCCTCAGTCCGGTCGATGACGAGGTGGCCGCCCGACGGCAGATAAACCCGCCGATCCAAGGCCTTGCGCAGCTGATCTTCGACGTGATACCTCTCGAAAAGCGCCATCTCGTCCTTGTAAATCGTCACCTTCGACACGAGGTCGGGGGCGGTGCTGCTCAGGTAAGCGTTCACCTGGTCGTGAGCCGCGGGGTCGTCAATCAGCATCCGCTTGAAGTCGCCGGTGAAGTGTTCGCGGATCACCCGGATGAGCATGGCGGGCTCGGCGTAGACCAGACGGGGGACTCCCCCACCCTCGTTGTCGGAGATGATCTTTTCCCAGGCCTTATGCAGACGGCTGATGTCCGCGGCGATCTCCTCATCGGAAGCGTGGAGAGCGGCGGTGCGAACGATCACACCGAACCCCTTGGGCTTCACCTGAGAGATGACTTCCCGCAAACGCTGGCGTTCGTCGTCGGGAAGCCGCCGGGAGATGCCCTGGGCGTCTGAGTCAGGCACCAGCACCAAATAGCGACCGGGAAGCGAAGGCTGTCCTGTGAGGCGAGCGCCCTTGGCACCCATGGCGTCCTTGACGACCTGAACGAGAATCTCGTCTCCTTCGCTCAGCACCTCTTCGATTCGCGGTTTCTTACCGCGACCTGCGCCGTCCACCTTCACGTCCGAGGCATAGACGACCCCGTTCTTGGCCGCTCCAAAGTCGATGAATGCCGCCTCCATCCCGGGAAGGACGTTGCGCACCCGTCCCAGATAGATGTTGCCGACCAGGGACTCAGTCTCTGAGGTTGCGACGTAGTGCTCGACGAGCTGAGGCCCCTCCAGGACAACGACCTGAGTCTGATGGGGGCGTACCCGCACCAACATCTGCTTACGCAGAGAGTCGGGCGGGATGATGATTTCTTCTTCGCGCGGCGGGCGACGGCGGCGGGTGGTGTCGATCCCTCCGCCCTTGTTGTGCTGGTCCTGGCGCTGGCGGGACTGCTGCTTCTTCTGTCGGCCGTCGTCGACCGGCTGAGTCTCGGTGATTCGGCGGACTTCGACCTTTTGGCCGCCAATTCTCCTGGTCTTACGAACTTCGACCTTGTCTGCTGAGCCCTTCTTGATCACCTGCGCGTCGCGCTTGCGGAAGAGTGCCATCGATGAATGCTCCTGTCGGTGGGTACGGCCCTGTCATGGGCCGGGGCACCGGGCGTGGCGAGTGTGGCGCGGCAGACAACCCACGGAGCGACCTCCTGGCGAGGTGCTTCGACAGTGGGTCTGTCAGCTTCACGAACAACTCCAAAACCGGTGGAAAATACGCGATCCGGGTGGTCAGTCGGTGGGCACGGCCGGATTCCGATCTAGGAACTCCGGGCGGGCCAACATCGACCTGGTGCCGGGTCGCAGCCATCGCTGGATGGCGGACATACGGTAACAGGCGAGCGCGAAATTCCGGGAACGGGCCGGTCAGACGGTACGTTCGTCCAACTCCAGCGACGGCTGTTCGGGCTCGTTCGGGTTGTAACAGAACCGACATCTTGCCTCGTAGGCATCCTGAGCGCCGAGCACAACCAGGTCATCCGAGCGGACCGTGCGCTGGGTGTAGAGCGCTGGTCCCCCGCATCGGTGGCAAACGGCCAGAGTCTTGGTCACGTATTCAGCCCTGCCACACAACGTGGGAATTGGCTCGAAGGGACGTCGCATGTAGTCAAGGTCCAGTCCCGCGACGATGACCTGTTTGCCAGCAGCTGCCAGTGCCTCGCACGCATCGACCAGACCGTCGTCAAAGAATTGGCCTTCGTCGACACCGACGACGATGGTGGCGTCCTCGACTGTTCGCAGCAGCTCCGCGGAGTCGACCACAGGTATCGCCTCGGCCCGCAGTGACGAGTGGGAAACAACATGTCGCTCGGCATAGCGGACGTCCACCGCTGGTTTGAAGGTCTGGACGGGCAGCCGAGCAATCCGAGATCGCGTCACTCGGCGGATGAGCTCTTCGCTCTTGCCGGAGAACATCGGTCCGCAGATGACCTCGAGCCAGCCCGATTGGGGTCGGCGATACATGGACCCTGACGCTAGTGGTGTGTCGCTCAAAGAGGGGCGCGGTGTCCCCGAGCACCACTAATTGAGTCTGGAGCGCCTGCGCTCGCCGGGCACCGGGGTTCGCCTCAGATAGACGCTGTTACAGATGCCAAAAGCGATGGACATGGCGAGGTAGAACGAGCCGCCCATCGAAAGGAACGGCAGAGGTAGGCCTGTCACCGGTGCGATCCCGATCGTCATTCCGATGTTGACGAACACGTGGAACACGACCATGGCGGCCGTGCCTACTGCGAGAAGTGTGCCAAAACGGTCCCGGGCAAGGAGGGCGATCATCACGAGCCGCCATACGATGAGAGTGAACAGGGCAAGTACAACGATGCCTCCAACAAACCCGAGCTGTTCACCAACAGCGGTGAATATGAAGTCCGTCTCCTGGTCGGGGACATAGGAGAAATTGGTCTGGGTACCTTCGAAGAGCCCCTTCCCGAACAGCTGTCCCGACCCGATCGCTAGCTTGGACTGTCGGAGTTGGAATCCCACTCCCTGCGGGTCGATCGACGGGTCGAAGAAGACCGCGATCCGCTCCAACTGATGTTCGGCCAACAGACCCAACCTCCAGATGAGGCCGACTCCGGCGATTCCCACTCCGAGAATCGTCGCCAACTGCTTCCAAGTCATCCCGGCGACGATGAGCATGATGAGCCAGACGAACGGGAGCACCATTGCAGTGCCAAGGTCAGGTTCGATAAAGACCAGGACGAACGGCACCAGCATGAGCACACCTGACTGGAGAATCTTTCTCCACCGCAGCGGCTCATCCTCTCTGGTGCCGGTTGCGAGGATGTAGGCAACCGTGACGATCACGGTGACCTTTGCGAACTCGCCGGGCTGCAGGTTGAAGAGCTGCAAGGGGATCCAGCGCTGGGCACCCTTCACAGGATCGAAGGCGAACACAGCCAACAACCCGAGGATCGTCACGGCGTAGAAGATGGGAACCATCGTCTCGTATTCCCGGTAGTCGACCAGCGACAGCAGGTACAGGGCGATGAGTCCCAACGTCATGAAGATCGCCTGACGCTCGACTGCAAACGTCGGGAACTCGGCGGCGCGTTCGAGGGCAAAACGAGTGGCCGAATAGATCATCATCAGGCCGAGAGCGCTCAGCACCACCTGCAATGCGACGAGCGTCAGATCGGGTCGGTTTCCCCGCCGGTTCTCCACCGCGATGGTCGGCGACGAGAGCGTGGCCATCAGCGCCCCCCTGTGAGGTTGATACAGAAGGTGCTCATTGGGCAGCCGCTCCTGCCGTGATAGGCGTGAGTTCCTCGCCCTGCAGATACTGCATTATCTGGCGAGCCACTGGGGCGGCGACCGCGCCACCTGAGCCTCCCTCGTCGATCAGGACTGCCACCACATAACGGGGGTCGGCGATTCCGACGACTCCTACGAACCAGGCGTGGTTGTCGGCGGTGGCAATCGACTGGCCAGTTCCCGTCTTTCCGCCGACGTCGAAGAGCGAATTGCCGAACCCGGCGAAAGCAGTTGCCGCCGTACCGCGGGTGACAACGCGGTTGAGATCGGCGAGCAACCGCCGAGAGTGCTCTGGAGCGATGTCGACCGTGTTGGCCACCTTCGGAGAGTTACCAAACACGAGCTGTTGGTCTCGATCGCGAATTTGGTCGACCACGTACGGGGTCCACACGGTTCCGCCGTTCACCAGCGCCGCGTAAGAGACAGCTGCCTGAAGGGGCGTGGCTACGAGAGAGCCCTGGCCGATGGCGGCGTTCATGAGGTCTCCTCCGTACCACGGGTCTGAAGCCTCCAGCCGGGAGGCGTCCAACAACCGGGGGGCGTCGGGATCTTCGAGCTGACGCCTCTGCCACTCGAGGAATAGCGCTCGGTCAGGGACGATGCCAGCCGCATCGCCGGTGAGGTCGATGCCGGTGGGCGAGCCGTATCCCAGGGCCTTTGCCATGTCCTGGAGAGCCGTCTCCCTGGGGGTGTCATCCCAAGCCTGGTACATGCCGAGAGCGGCGGACCAGAAGTAAATATTGCAGGACTGCTCCAACGCTCCGCTCAGATCGAGCCAACCTTTGACATTCGGGTAATACCAATCGGTGAAGATCTGCGGGGAGCCGTCCGAAAGTGCCGGCAGTTCTAGACGGCCGTCGCAGTTGACCACTCGACTGCTGGCGTCCACTCCCTCGACTCCGGCAGGCAGGGGTGCATCCTCTTCCAGGATGGTCATATACGTCACAGCCTTGAACGCCGAAGCAGGCGGGTAAAGGCCGGACACGGCCAAGTTACGCAATGCCCCGGACTCGTTGAGTGAGGCGAACGTCGAACTGTCCAGTCCTCCGACGAACAGACCAGGATCAAACGTCGGGAAAGAGGCCATGGCTGCGATCGCGCCGGTCCGAACCTCCAGAACGACCACCGCTCCCCTCTCGGTCTTGTTCTGGGCACCGCTGCGACCCTGGGAACGCTGAGCTGCCTTCCACTCGTTGGAGAGTTCGATGCCTTCGGCCAGCGCCCGCTCGGCCACCTCCTGGAGGGCGAGGTCGAGCGTCAGATAGACCGAGTTGCCTGGTGTGGGTGCCACTTCGGGACGCTGTTCGGTGATAGCGGCACGCTGAACCCTGTAGGCAAGTTCCCCCGGGGTTCCCTGCAGCCACTCGTCATAGATCCGCTCCACGCCGAGCTTGCCGATACGGGTCCCAGGGTCGAGATTCGGACGGCCCTCAAGGTCCTCGGCTGTCGGCAGTCCCAGATGGCCGAGCACATGAGCCATCGTCCCACCAACAAGATTGATTCGCTGGGGAAGCCGTTTGATACGCACGCCAGGAAAGTCACGAAGCTGTTCGATGATCTGATAGGCGTCGACACTGTCGACAGTTGCGATCTCGAAGGTCCCGTTCACACCGGCGTTTTCATACAGCCGCGCAATCTCAGCCTCGGGAATGGCTAGGAGACTGGAAAGACGACGGATCAGGGACTCCGTCTGTTCCCGATCGACGAGGTGCCGATCAACTTCTACGACCGGCACGAACCGGGAAGTAGCCAACAGGTTTCCCCGCTTGTCAAAGATGTCTCCGCGGGGGGCGGGCGTGGAAATCGTGACCCACGCCTGGGTGTTGGTCACTTGCGCAGCCTGAGCACCCTCAGCGATCTGAACGAACCAGAGCCGCATACCGAGCATGCCGAAGAGCCCGATGAAGACCCCAAGCAGGACGGTTATGCGTGCAGTGGTTCTCACAGCCCCATCACTCCCCTCCGTCCGTCCAGCATGCGAGACGTCAATGGTGACAGCGCCAAGGCGATACCTGTGTTGAAGAGCGGAACGAGAAGTAGGCGGCGACTCGCCTGACCGAATCCCATGAGTATCTGGCCGAAGAGGGTGCCGACCAGGAAGATCGCAGCAATGCCTATGAGAGTCATGAGCCCGGCCCACACGGCCACCGCGATTGGTCCGAGATCGGCCCTTTCTCGGGTCTTCACAGCGACGAACGCCACGGTCGTGTAGGCGAGGGCACGCAGACCGAGGGCGCTGGAAGTGGCGACGGCGTCGAACAAGAAACCGATCGAGAATGCCGCGAGCATTGCTGTCTCGGCGCGGGCTCGCAACGAGAAGAGGATCACTGCCAGCAGCACCAGGTCGGGAGCGATGCCCCCAATGCGGACGCGGCCGAAAAGCGTGGTCTGGATTACGAGCGCCGCGACCATCCCAACGATCACGAGCAGAACACGACGGATCTCCATCACTCGTCCTCGTCCGTCCTGGCAGGCGTCTCTGTAGGCGTCGCTACGTCAGAACCTTCCGCGGCAGCGGCCGCCGGGTCGGGCGGCCAAGCAATCACAACAACCGCTTCGAGCCTGTTCGTATCGGTGAACGGACGCACGGTGGCGGTGAGGGTCTGTCCCTGAGGAGGGGCCGCCTCGGTGATCTCGCCAACGGGCAGACCACGCGGGAACGACAGCGAGAGCTGGGAAGTCACGACCTGATCGCCTGCTTCGACAGCTCGAGCCGATTCGAGAACGGTCAAAACCATCTCCGATGAACCAATAACTGGCTGGAGCGATCCGATCTGATCTCCAACTGTGACCGTGATCCCCTCGACATCACGTATGAGAGGAATCACGTGGGCGCCACCGATCCAGGAGTCGAGAATCCGTCCGACCACGTATCCGTTGTGGTCGAGCACCGGATGTCCGGGAAGAATCCCCGCCTCTTCACCACGATCGATCGTCAGGAGCTCGTCGATCGAATCGGACCGCCCAATGACGTTGGCATTCGTACGCACGAGTTGTTCGACGGCCAGTTCAAGCCCGAGCATCTCTTCGAGCACTTCGAGGCGGGCCCGATCCTGCTCGACGGCACCAAGATCGGCCTGGGCTCGAGCAAGCTCGGCTCTGAGAGCCGAATTCTCGCTACGGAGACCAGCGACATCAGAGAGGTTCTCGACAAGACGGGCGATCGGATTGACAACGGCAGCTCCGACGGCCTGGATGGGTGCCACGATCCGGTTGGCCCCATCCCGCACGACGTCAAGCGACCCTGCCCCACTGGCCCGGACGTCCAGGGTCATGATCACGAAGGCGATCACCAGCAGGGTGACGAACAGTGGAACGGAGCGGTCTTCTCGGAACTCGCGCATGGCGAGGCCAGTTCAGGGTCTTGACGAAGAGACGAGGACGGTGTGGAGCGTCTCGAACTCCTCGAGACACTTGCCTGAGCCGATCACGACGGACTGGAGGGGCTTGCTGGCCGTGACGATGGGCATTCCCGTCTCATTGGCCAACCGCTGATCTAGACCGGCGAGCAAAGCTCCGCCACCCGTCAACCAGATTCCACGTTCCATGATGTCCGCCGCCAACTCAGGCGGTGTCTTGTCGAGTGTGTATTTCACCGCATCCACAACAGCCTGGGTCGGCTCTTCGATCGCCTCACGAATTTCCGGGGCGGTGAGAAGAATCGTCTTGGGGAGACCGGTGATCAGGTCCCTTCCTCGTACCTCTGCAGCAGGTTCGTCGGCTTGCGGCCAGGCCGACCCGACCGCCATCTTCAACAGCTCTGCCGTTCTCTCACCCAGCAGCACGTTGTGTTCCTTCTTCACCCAGTCGATGACGGCCTCGTCCAGTTCGTCGCCACCCACACGTATCGAACGGGAGACGACT
>JBGTKD010000109.1:0-4762 GCA_041744795.1 Acidimicrobiia bacterium | reverse complement strand
CCAAACGACACGTCGCCCGGCAAGTCTGGAAAACCCTCCGCGACCACGGATTGACAGAGGAGAGCCCAACACTCGCTCGCCTAGCGGCTCGCTCCCGAGGGGGAGAGATTGGCGAACAGTCAGTTTGTCCCCCCTCGACTGAGCGCCAGCGAAGGAGTCTGGGGGGACCGGCCGGCGTAGCCGGCCGAGGGGGGCGGTGAGCGGAAGCGACCCCGTCGATCACGTCTGAAACGGCCTGCCGGTCGGTCTGTTCTTCTTTTGCGTTCCCTTCGGGACCGCCCCCCTCGCCCGTCACTTCGTGCCGGGCGGCTCCCCCCAACACTCGCTCGCCTAACGGCGCGCTCCCGAGGGGGAGAGATTGGCGAGCAGTCAGTTTGTCCCCCCTCGACCGAGCGCCAGCGAGGGAGTCTGGGGGGACCGCCCGGCGTAGCCGGGCGAGGGGGGCGGTGAGCGGAAGCGACCCCGTCGACCACATTGGGGAGCGTACCGAGGGAGTGGGGGACCGCCCGGCGTAGCCGGCTTGAGGGGGGCGGTGAGCGAAGCGACCCCGTGGATCCCCTCGAAGCCCCGCCGTTTAACCGAGCCGATATGCTCGCTAGCCGGAGGAGCAGGTTGTTCAAGTTCGTCGCCCGCCGGTTCGCTGTCGGGTTGGTGTCGCTGGTCGTGTTCAGTTTCGTGATGTTCTGGCTCGTCGAGTCGCTCATCCCTGGGGACTACTTCTCCATGTCACGCCTCACGATGACCGATGCAGAGGTGGCCGCACTGCGAGAAGCTTTTGGAGTGGATCGGCCGATCCCGGTCCGGTGGTGGCGTTGGATCAGTTCCTTCTTCGAAGGGGGGCTGGGCCAGACGACCACTGGGGCAAGAGTTGGCACTTTGCTTGGTCCAGTCATTGCTTCCACAGTGTTTGTGTTCGTCACTGGACTGGTGATCGCGTATGTCGTGGGCCAGTGGCTGGGGCGCAGCACCGGCTGGCGGCGCGGGTTTCGCAGCGACGGGATCACGCTCGCCGGAATCTCCCTCTCGACTTTGTTTCCTCCCTTCGTTGGGTTCGTCCTCACGACCGTGCTTGCCCTGCGTCTGAGGCGTTGGCGAGCCGCCGTGTTCGAGGAGCAGCGTCGCGAGATGTGGTTCGATGCTCCGCTAGCCGAGAGCCAGTACCTCAACCGGATGACCGTGGGAATTGCTCTCGGGATGGTCTGCGCCGGGCTCATCGGTGCTCTGTGGTGGCGTCTACGGCGGAAACGGATCACACCCGGGGCCCAGTTCCTTATCGCACTTGTAGTGGTGGTCGGATTTTGGGAAGCCATCGGAATCATGCCGTTTGCGCTCGACCTGTTGTTCGAGGCGAGCCTTCCGTTGCTGGCGTTTGTCGTGCTCGCTTTCGGCGAGTTCATGTTGATCATGCAGGCGGGAATGGTCGGGCAGTTGAACGAGGACTACGTGGGTACCGCTCGCGCTAAAGGGCTGCGGGAGAGAACTATCCGCGACCGGCACGCGTCCAAGAATGCTTCTCTCGCGCTCGTAGCTCGGTTGGCCGTTTCGGTTCCTTACTTGATGACGGGTCTGGTCATCATCGAGAGGGCCGTGTCGTGGCCTGGCATCGGCACGTTGTTGTTCTCGGCTATCGAACGACAGGACCTACCGACGGTGATCTCGGTGTTGATGGTGATTGGGATCCTCACGATGCTCACTCGCCTCACATTGGAGATCATCACCTACACCCTCGATCCGCGGATTGCCCATCCGGTGGGTGTGCAGACGTGATCACGTGGCGGGCCCGAACCTGGCGAGCTTTCAAGCTCGGTGTGAGTCAGTTCGTTCACAACCGGCTGGCGGTGGTCGGGGTGTTGATCATCCTGCTGTACGGGCTTGCCGGGTTCGTGTACCCATACTTGCTGGGGACCGTGTGGCCGACTGGGGTCTATCACCCGGTTACGGGCTTCGATCCGAACGTCCTCACCAATCCCGCACCGCCGGGCAACGGCCACCTCTTCGGTACAGATGCACTCGGTCGTGACGTGCTTTCCCAGTTGCTCGCAGCCATACGGCCAACGTGGATAATGGCGATGGTCGCCGCCTTCACGACCGCAATAGTTGCGACCTTCGTCGGTGGCATGAGCGCCTTGTTCCGCGGTTGGACCGATGCCGTGTTCAGCCGCCTCTCGGACGCCTTCCTTCTCCTCCCTGCCCCCATCTTCATGCTCGTCATCGGGTCCTCGGAGCGGTCACAGGACATAGGCCCGATCTACTTTGGACTGATTTACGGTCTCATCACCGGGATAGGCGCGGGTGCGATAGTCATCAGGGCGCAAGCACTGAAGGTGATCGCCGCGCCCTTTATCGATGCGGCTCGTGTGGCAGGTGCCGGTAGGTGGCGCATCCTCGGGCTACATGTGCTCCCTCACCTCTACCCCCTGGCTGCGGTCTACATGATGCTCGCTGTCGTCGGTGCAGTCGTTGCCGATGGGTTCGCCGCTTGGCTTGGACAGACAGGCACGAGGGTCAATTGGGGGACGCTCGTCTACAACGGCGTCACGTTTATGAACCCGATCACTGGCACTCCGGCTTGGAACGCCATCATCCCGCCTTCGATAGCTCTTTCACTTTTCGCCGCGGCGTTCTACCTGGTGTCGGTCGGGCTGCGCGAAGTGGCCGATCCGCGTTATAGGGCCGCTCGTCGGCGAACGGTCGATCCCCTCTGAGGGCCGACTGGGACGACTATCGGGGTCGCGGTAGAATGCCGGTCGCCGAAGGCGCTGTTGCGCTCCGTCACCCGGTCGGGGGTGGTGTAATTGGCAACACAGCGGGTTCTGGTCCCGTCGTTGAGGGTTCAAGTCCTTCCCCCCGAGCCATCCGACAACAATGACCACAACTAAGCCATGGCCCCGTCGTCCAGCGGTCTAGGACGCCGGCCTCTCAAGCCGGAAACGCCAGTTCGAACCTGGTCGGGGCTGCCATTCACGGGACCTCCGCACTCAGCGGGGGTCCCGTCTTTTTGGTTCCCAGGGCGCCCGTCGCCAATAATTCGGTGGAACTTTGCTGCGAAATGTCGTTCGGTTTGCTCAAGTTTTCACTCTCCGGATGCCGATGCCCTAGGTACATAGACCTTGGAGGGTTCGGTTGCCCACGAACATGCGGGCCAGTTTCGCCGCCATCCGCGGTGTGAGCTGGGGGGATGACGAAAAAGAATCGAAGAGCCGCCCTGTAGGGCGCGCCGCCATCCTCGGAACGTTGCTGGCTCTCTTGCTTGCGCTTTCCCCGATCGGTGTGTCTCCCCAGTCCGAGGACGCGTCGTCTTGGATCGTGCGAAGCGTCGCAGGCCAGGTAGGCGTTGTGGCCGAACTGCTCGCCGAGACGGGTGCCACGGGCATCGTCCCGTTGCGGGTAATCGACGGTTTTGCCGTAGACATGACCAGTTCTGCCGCAGAGCGGCTCCGATCCCATCCATCCGTCGTGACTGTTACACCGGACGCCAAGATCGAGCTGAGCACCTTCGAGTCGGGACCGCCCTCCGACGGTGGCTCTCTGTATCGGATCGCCGATCAAGTCGTGGGAGCAAGCGCCTTTTGGAAGGCGGGGTACACGGGTCTCGGTGTCGACGTAGCCATCATCGATTCGGGCATCGCCCCGGTGCCTGGTCTTGACGATCCCAACAAGGTGGTCAACGGACCCGACCTTTCTTTCGACAGCATGAACGAGAATCTCCGGCACTTGGATCTGTTCGGCCACGGCACGCATATGGCTTCGATCATCGCCGGATCCGATCTTGATTACGGCGAGACCCCACGACAGCCCGACTTCCGTACCTCGTACATGGGGATCGCACCCAACGCTCGTCTCATCAATGTCAAGGTTGCGGACGCAAACGGAGTAGCCGACGTGTCCCAGGTCATCGCGGCGATCGACTGGATAGTCAGCCACCGCAATAACAGCGAGCCGAGCCTGGACATCAGGGTGCTGGGACTTGCATTTGGTACAGATGGAACGCAGCCGCCCGACGTGGATCCGCTGGCGTTCGCAGTGGAACAGGCTTGGAACAGTGGCATCGTCGTCGTCACATCGTCTGGCAACGACGGCAACGACAAGCCGCTCCGTAACCCGGCCCTGCATCCTTCGATCATCGCGGTCGGCGGTGTGGACTCCCGCGGCACCTACTCGACGGCAGACGACCGAGTCCTGCCGTTCTCGAACTGCGGCACCGATCGCACTGTGGACCTCGTGGCACCTGGCAAGTCGGTAATGGGGCTTCGGGTCCCGAATTCCTTTGTTGACTCGAGTAACGGGTCGGCGGTCGTCCAGGATCGTCTGTTCCGCGGATCGGGAACCTCGCAGGCCTCTGCCATCGTCACCGGGGCCGCTGCCCTGATCATCGATCAGCGTCCTGACATCACCCCTGACGAAGTGAAGGCTCTTCTTCAAGAGACAGCCCGCCCGTTGTTGAGGGTCTCGAGTGATTGTCAGGGCGCGGGCCTCATCGACCTCGGCGCGGCCTTGAAAGCGCCGACTCCGTCGGTTACGCCGAGCACGCCCTTCGCCACTGGCACGGGAACTCTCGAATTAGCCAGGGGAACCCACCACGTCCAGCACGACGGCGTTGTCCTCAATGGCGAGATGGACATTTTCGGTAGCACCTGGAACGGCACGTCTAGCTCCGACTTCTTCGCCGGAGCGTCCTGGTCTGGTGCGTCTTGGTCTGGTGCGTCTTGGTCTGGTGCGTCTTGGTCTGGTGCGTCTTGGTCTGGTGCGTCTTGGTCTGGTG
>JBGTKD010000108.1:0-5475 GCA_041744795.1 Acidimicrobiia bacterium | reverse complement strand
GCTGACGGTCCCGTCGAGTTTCCTGGGGGCCGGACGTTTCAGGTGAAGCCAAAGTCAGACATGCTGCAAATCTGTCGTTAGCCGATAGTTTTGCAGTATGATCGGCCTGTGTTCGAAGGATCGCGCCCCCCGCTCGGCCGCCGACTGAGCGATGTGACTGAGGCCCAACAGGGCTACTTCACTCGCGCCCAGGCACACCGCCAAGGTGTGGACGATTCGGCCCTGCAGCGTGGGGTGACGAGCGGCACGATCGAGAGGCACGACCATGGCGTCTATCGGATAGTTGGAACGGGTTATGACCCTCATCAGCGACTCCGAGTGGCGTGGCTGCGGCTCACTCCCGACCTATCGCCGAGGGAACGGACGATTCGGCCGCATCTTTGGGTATCTCACAGATCCGCTGCGGCTCTGTTCGATCTGGGCGTGGCAATCGCCGACGTACCGGAGTTCATCTCCGACCAACGTATTCAGTCTCGGGCCCATGTGAAGATTCGAGTGCGAACCGGAGGCCTGGACCGCGACTCATGGACCGTCCACGACGGGTTTGCGGTCACCACCCCAGCCCGGACGATCGCCGATCTGGCGGACGATCAAATGGACGGCGGCCATCTCGGGCGGATCGCGTCCGACGCTTTGGCCCGAGGGCTGGTTACCGAATCTGATATCGCCGCGGCGCTGGGTGACAGCAGAGACGTCGGTGCGATCCTGCAGCTGGCCACCGGAACGGGCATTAACACGAGCGAGACCATGGGAAGCGCTGCGAGCGTGAACCGAAACGTTCTTGGTCGTCGGAGCGGCTGACGACCGGTAGTGCTTCATTTGGAATCCACGACGGTTGATGTAGCCGGACCGATCCCTTACGTTGGGCGCATGCAACGAGCCAAGAGGCCGACATCGTGACCCTTCCCGCGCAGGATTCCATTGAGCGCGTGTTCAGCGAAAAAGTGGAGCACCAACTCCTAGAACACCCTGGAAAGTGGGTCGGACTGTATAACGACGAGATCGTTGCGGTGGGGAACAGCCCCGCTGAGACACTCAGCCTCGCCAGGAAGGCCGGGTACCCGCCTGTTCTCTTGCATCACGTGCCGGAGCAAGGCAAGGCGTACTTTTTCTAGCCGTGGTTCGAGTCCCCGGAACTGCGACGCTCATAGGGCATTCGCCCCTGGTCAAGGTCGATGTTGTCGTGGCGAATGACCGACGCCTGCAAGCGACTGCAATGTTGGACTCCGGCGCAGATCGGACGGTGGTTCCCCTTCAAATCTTGGAAGCGCTCGGCGTCGATTACGACAAGCTGAAGATGCCGGTAGGCGGCAACGGCGAGCCGATCCGGGGCCAGGGGGCTGATGGAGACTTCGAGATACGCACATGTCGCGGCAAGGTTCGGTGGAGGACAACGACCATTTGCACGGAGTTCTGGGTCGCCAATTGTGGCTTCGTCCTCCTCGGGCGCGATGACTTCTTCAAGAAGTTCGACGTGATATTCGACTGGTCCGCGCCCGAACCCTATGTCGACATCGAACCGGCCGGCACCATGCGCGCCCTCGCAGTTTTCGCTCCCGATCCAGATTGACCCTCGACGCGACGACGGCCTCCGGCATCTACGCTCGGTCGCTGTGAAAGCTGCGATCGCTGACCGGTATGGAACACCCGACGTGATCCGTTTCGTCGACCTTCCCGTGCCGGTGGCTGCCGCCGACGAGGTGCTTGTTCGTATCCACGCCACGACGGTCAACCGAACCGACCTCGGTGTAGTCAGCGGATCGCCCGCCTTCGCCCGCCTGTTCTACGGAGTGACCAAGCCGAAGCACCCCGTGCTGGGGAACGAGTTCGCCGGTGTGGTCGAAGCAATCGGCGACGAGGTGACCGGGTTCGCAGTGGGAGAGCGGGTGTTCGGTTTCGACGACGCCCGGTTCGGGTGTCACGCCGAGTACAAGGTCGTGCGTCACGATCGGCTCATCGCTCACATGCCCGCTGGTTGCGACTTCGAGGGCGCCGCACCGGGGAATGAGGGAGCCTCTTACGCCTTCAACAACCTGCATTTCGGCGGCATCGAGGAGCCGGGAAAGCGTGTACTGGTGTACGGGGCGACCGGTGCGATCGGGTCTGCCGCGGTGCAACTGGCGGCCCATTTCGAAGCCGAAGTGACCGCCGTGTGCGCCACCGAGCACATCGACCTGGTTGGGTCCCTCGGTGCGGCCCATGTGCTCGACTACACCACCGACACCCTTCCGCCCCCCGGTGCCCTCTATGACATCGTTTTCGACGCGGTGGGCAAGACGACCTACCGGACCTGGAAACCGGCGATCGTCCCTGGCGGGTTCTATGTGGCCAGCGACGCAGGCCCCGGGTGGCGCAACCTTCCGCTGGCTGTGTGGACACGGTACGTCGGTGACCACAGTGTGGCGATCGCGTTGCCCGCCCATACCCAGGAACGAGTGCGGTTCTTCCGAGATCTCATGGAAGGCGGTGAGTTCCGTCCGCTCCACGATCGGACTTATCCGTTCGAGGAGATCGTGGATGCCTTCCGCTACGTCGCCACCGGCCAGAAGGTCGGCAACGTGGTGATCTCGATGGAGCCCTAGCCAGGGTCCTTCGGATCTACCGCCGGCGGGAGGTGCAAGAGATACTCGTGACAAGCGGAACGACTTTTTCCGCGCGAACGTCACGAAACAGGAGGAGCCGCACATGAAGGCACTCGTCTATCACGGCCCAGGCAACAAGTCCTGGGAAGAGGTCCCGAACCCCAAGATCCAGACGCCGACCGATGCAATCGTCCAAATCGACACGACCACGATTTGTGGGACCGATCTTCACATTCTCAAAGGTGACGTTCCGACAGTGGCCGATGGCCGGGTCCTCGGACATGAGGGCGTAGGCACGATCACCGAAGTCGGATCGGCGGTGAAGGGCCTTGCGGTGGGTGACCGAGTGATCATCTCCTGCATCACCTCCTGCGGGTCATGCTCGTACTGTCACCAGCAACTGCCATCCCACTGCCTCGATGATGAAGGGACGTCGGGGATCGGTTGGATCTTTGGCCATTTGATCGACGGCACCCAGGCCGAGTACGTCCGTGTGCCGTTCGCAGACAACTCACTGCACAAGCTGCCGGAGGGCGTCAGCGACGAAGCGGGAATCATGCTCTCAGACATCCTCCCCACTGGGTTCGAGATCGGTGTCCGCAACGGACAGGTCCAGCCAGGAGACGTGGTAGCGGTGGTTGGGGCTGGCCCGGTGGGTCTGTCCGCGATCATGACGGCTGGTCTCTACGGCCCCTCCCGCATCATCGCCATCGACCTCGACGACAATCGGCTCGAAGTGGCCAAGAAGTTCGGTGCCTCAGACACCCTTAACAGCGGTGTCGATGGCTGGCATGACCAGGTCATGGCTATGACCGCCGGCGGCCTAGGTGTTGACGTGGCGATCGAGGCGGTAGGCATTCCGCAGACATTCGACATGTGCGTCTCGATGATCCGTCCTGGTGCGACAGTGGCAAATGCCGGTGTGCACGGTAAGTCGGTGGAGCTCAAGCTTCAGGATCTGTGGATCAAGGACGTGACCATCACCACTGGTTTGGTGAGTGCGACGACCACGCCGATGCTTCTCAAGCTGGTGGCACAGGGCAAGCTGACACCGGAGAGGTTCGTGAGTCATCGCTTCAAGCTGGACGAAATGATGGATGCCTACGACACCTTCGGGCGAGCCGCAGAAACCAAGGCAATGAAGGTCGCCATCACTCGCTGAGGGCGGAAAGCGTCACACCCGAGCAGGGGTGAGGTCTCGTCTTTCGTCATCGGCGGGTGACGGTGCCACGGATGCGGTCGCGGGGGGACGGTGCAAGGCCGCGTCCCGTGGGCGAGGAGTCCTGTGGCGGGAAGTGCCATTCGAAGTGCTTGGTGAACCAGGCGAGAAGGGCCGGCATCAGGATTTGGATGAGAGCCTCTCCCGCACAGCGGTGTGGGCCGGCGCCCTGGGGCACATAGGCACCCTCGGGTAGGCCGTGGAAGGTTTCGTCGTTGAGGCGGTCGCTGTGGAAAGTTTGGCTGGAACCCGTTCTTGCGGAAGCGACTTGACCGCTGACTGCGCGGGCCAGGCTGGTTGCTTAGGCTGCTTGCCGTGCACCTCTATTCGGGAACGTCACCTGACTTTGTGTCTTCGACTACTCGCAATCTGATCGGTGAGCGGCTCCGGGAGGGCTTCTTCCGGCACTTCCGCTACTGGCCACCTGAGTCTGAAGTCCGATCTTGGAAGAACTCGCTCGCTGCGATGGGTCGAGTCGTGGATGTCGCCGGGTTGCGAGACCATGGCGTGATCTGTGAGTACCAACTACCCATGAGTTCGCGTCGGTTGGATGTGATGCTCACTGGGCACAACGATGAGGGCCGCCCGATGGCGTCGGTCGTCGAGTTGAAACAGTGGGACGGCGCCGAGTCCTCGGACATCGACGAACTCGTCACGGTCTTCCTCGGAGGAGGAATGCGAGAAACGCTTCACCCGTCTGTTCAGGTCGGGCAATATCGGCAATACCTTCTCGACACGCATGAGGTCTTCGCTGAAGGCAAGGCCGGTCTGCGAGCTTCGAGCTATCTCCACAACTTCACATACGATGCCGAGTCCGAGTTGTACGCGGCTCGCCATGCCGGGTCTTTGGCCGTGAACCCGTTGTTTGCAGGCGACCAGGTGGACGAACTCGCGGCATGGCTGAATGAGGACCTTGGGGCGGGCGGCGGGATTCCTCTGCTGACCACGGTGCTCGAGGGAAGGTATCGACCGAACAAGAAGCTCCTCGATCACACGTCCAAGATGATCAAGGGAGAACCCGCCTATGTGCTGCTCGACGAGCAACGGGTTGCCTTCAACTCCGTGATTGCCCACGTTGCAGACGCGCACCGGACGGGGACGAAGGCGGCATTCATCATTAAGGGAGGCCCGGGAACGGGGAAGTCGGTGGTCGCGATCAACCTGGTCGGAGAACTCTCTGCCAACGGCTATGTGACCCATCACGCGACTGGATCACGTGCATTTACCGGGAACATGCGAAAGGTTGTTGGATCTCGAGCTGGCAGTGTCTTCAAATACTTCAACTCCTACATAGGCGAAGATCAAGACGTTTTGGACGTAATGATCTGCGATGAGGCTCACCGCATTCGCGCAACCAGCGCCAATAGGTATACCCCGGCCGCGAAGCGGACTGACGTGGCTCAGGTAGAGGAGCTATTACGGGTCGCCCGGGTGAGCGTGTTCTTCATCGACGACATGCAGGTCGTCCGTCCAGGCGAGATCGGGAGCTCCGAGTTGATCGCATCTGCAGTGGATGCGATCGGCGCGTCTCTGTACGAGTACGAACTAGAGGCGCAGTTTCGGTGTGCCGGTTCGGATGCCTTTGTGTCGTGGGTAGAGAACACGCTTGAGCTTCGGCGGACCGCCGACGTGATCTGGGACACGAACTCGGAGTTCGACTTTGACGTTGTGGAC
>JBGTKD010000107.1:0-9013 GCA_041744795.1 Acidimicrobiia bacterium | reverse complement strand
GGCGAAGGCGCGGTCGCCGCTGGCGGCGATCTCTTCGCCTTCGAGTTCGCCGTTGACGCGGCGGAGGAGGTGTGCGAGTTGGTTGAGTTGGCGGCGGGTGCTGTTGCGCTGGTCGACCATGGGATGTTCGAGGCCTTGGCGGTGTGCGTCCCACCAGTGGCCGAGGACGTGGCGGTACATGGTGAGGTCGTCGCCGACGACGTGGAGGTGCCCGGCGGCGGCGAGTTCGTCGAACGCTTCGTCGATCCGCCCGTCCCGCAGCGCCTCGGCGACGGTGCGTGACTTGGCGTTCGCGGGTAACCTCTAGCGGGCGCTCCATAGATCAAATGGAGATAGATGTGAAGACCGTTCGAATGCATATGGCGCGGAGCTCCGAGCGAGTTCTCACACGTTCGCTCGTCTGGATATCCGAGGGTCTAGCGCTGCGGCGTTCGGACATCGGCCTCTTGACCGACTTGGAGCGGAACCGCGCCGAGCGATTCGAGCGGGCGGCGGACAGGAACCGGTCGCTTGTCGCTGCGGTAATGCTGCGGCGACTTGCCGCGAAGTCCCTTGGACTCGATGATCTTCGAGCAGTTGAGATCGATAGGACGTGTGATCGCTGCGAGCGACAGCACGGACGGCCGCGGGTGGTGGGTTCGTCGTTCGACGTATCAGTCTCGCACTCTGGCCCATACGTGGTGGTGGCGGCGTCGTCGGTAGCACGCGTAGGCGTGGACGTCGAGGACGTTGAAGGCATGGACAAGAGACCCTTTCGAAAACTGGCAGAGCACGTTTGCGCAGATGTTGAACGGAGGCACGTGACCGACTACGAGGATCTCGTTACGTACTGGACGCGTAAGGAGGCAGTTCTGAAGGCGACTGGGGTAGGTCTCGAGTACCCGCTGCAACATCTCACAGTCAGCTCGCCACGCGAGGCGCCCGAGCTAGTTTGGTACGGTGAGAACGCCAACCCGAAAATCCGACTGTTCGAATGGAGACGGCGATGCGGGACTCGGCTAGTGCTCGCCGAAGCTTTCGGCAGCACGCCAGCATCATCGCCAGAATTGGTCCTCAGCGCCAGCCAACCAGTGCCAGACTTCGTACGGACGGGCGGCCAGCTTCCGTGGGACCAGCTCTGGGACGGTGCAGTGTGACAGAACTACCCCGAACTGCTGCGTTCTTGGCTACGTTACGTGCGGCCCATCAACGACACGCGGAGTTGCCTCTCATTGAAGACCAGTTTGCGGAGATGCTGTGCCCTCCAGAGTACTCGACGCTAATCGAGCGTCTGGATCAGCCGCTCTTCGAGCAGAATGGAGACCTCTTCCGGAGTCGAGGTTTCCTGCTTCTCCGGTCTCGAATTGTCGACGACGTGCTGGTGGCATCGTCGGATGCCGGCTTTAGCCAATACGTGGCGCATGGGGCGGGGCTCGATGCGACACCCCTAAGGTTCGGTGGCCAGCTCCCCGATTGGCATTTCTTCGAAACTGACCAAGCGTTCGTACTGGACTACAAGAAGCGGCGGCTTCGCGAATTCAAGATCAGGCCTCCTTCTGAGTATGATCTGGTACCGGTCGATGGCGACCGGAGTGTCTCCGAGCTCTTGGCGGACTGCGGCTTCGATCGTTCACAGCGCACGCTCGTATCCTGCATGGGAGTTCTCCCGTATCTGAGTCGCGACGAGGCCGAGGAGTTGCTTCGGTCCACTATGACTCGCTCGGGTGTCGTTTTGCTCGACATCCACCTTCCAACTCATGCGCTGCCGTCACACCTTCGCGATTACCGCGAGTGGACGGTACGGTTTGCCAGTGAATCCGGCGAGACCATGACTAGCTTCTATGACGTGCATGAGGCACAGGAACTCCTGTCGTCCGTCGGGTACGAAGACATTTGGATTGTTGATTTAGCCCACTACGAGTCCTCACTGCTGACCGACCGTACAGACGGAATGACTTTCGAGATCGGAGCTAAGATCATGATCGGAGTGGTCGGCATGAATGTTCTCGATGTGATCCCTTGGGCCACCATGGAACCGATCGTATGATTGCTAGCAGCTATATCGTTTGCCGGAGGCATCTCTCTCCTTCATGTTCGTACCGGAGGCTCTGTTGACATTCGTAAAATCACGCACGCCCCCGGAGCCTGGATCGATCCCGGCGATGTTGGGAATGTTCGAGAACGAGATCAGATTCGACGAAGAACTGGCCGACTCAGTAACGGTCCGAACTCCCAACTGTTATCGCGCAGAACTGAGCGAAGACGGAACACTTCTTGAGCTGGAGGATTTGTCTAGCTGGAAGGCCGGAGCAGATCCCGTTGCCGCAGTGCGCGTACTAGCCGAGTTGCATCAGAGTTTTTCCGCCGCTGACTTGGAGGCTTGGCCGTGGCTTTGGCGAGGGGACACGGCGGCTGATGCTATAGGCGCGCTGTTCGACACTCGCTGGGAGGGGCTACGGAGTGCGCCTGCAATTTCCGAACGTATTCGAACTGTAGGAGACGAACTGGTCGGCCGTGTGCCCAACATAGAGAAGCGCGAGGCTCGGCACGATAGTCCGACTTTAATTCACGGGGACGCGTCCTTTCTGAACATGCGGACTAGTGCTTCTGGCGAGCTCGCCCTGTTGGACTGGGAGGACGTGCGGATAGGTGACGGGACCTACGACGTCGCATGGATGCTCGTGTCTTCCGTCGAACCAACGCAGTGGAACCAGACCTTATCGTCCTACGACGCTCCCCTCTTATCGTGGACGAATGCGTTCGAATCTGCTGTCGTTCAGGGGCTCTTGACAATGTCGAGCCCGGAGATCTCATCGGCGGCCGCTTTGGGCTGGGTATCCAGGTTGGAGCGCGCCATCGACTATCTTGAACGAGGGCCCCGGATCTGATGGGAGCTAAGCGTGTCTAGCGAGGTGGCGAGGATTCTCACCCTCCGTCACGGAGAAGGCTGGTGCGGCGTAGACGGGACCTGGGGAGGGCATGCGGGTTGCAGGGGCCTGTCGGAGCGGGGGGTGCGGCAAGCAGAGCTAGTTTCAGGACGAATCAGACGGGACGACTGGTTAAGCGCGCCCGACATCCTGGTCTCGAGCCGCATGCGCCGAGCGATGGAGACAGCAGCGATAGTCGGCCGGGATCTCTCCAACTGCCATCACCTACATGACTGTCGCCTTTGCGAGAAACATCCTGCTGATATCGAAGACGGCAAGCCGATCGCACGTGGTGAGGCTGCCCCAGCGGGCCGCGAGTCGAAGGCTATGTTGACAGCACGAGTCGGGGAGTTCTTCGAAGCCAGCGCTGATGACTGGCTGGGAAAAACCGTCCTCATCGTCACACACTCTGGGGTCATTAGATCGATGTTTGCCGCGCTTGGACTGACGGGCTCTAGGCATATCGCGGCCGAGCCGACGTACACTTCGATCACAGAGTGGGAATACGGTCGGTCCGCAGGCGGTGCTACCAGCTGGCGGCTGCGGCGATTTAATGACTGCGCACATCTAACTCCTGGGGATCTGGTCGATGATTGATCTAGTGCAAGTTGTTGCGAAAGGGATCTCGCAGGAATTGAACCGGCGAGAGACTCTAGTTTCACCAACTTCAGGAGCGGGCTGAGTCGTACCCAAGGAGAACATCACGGAGGTCTCCACAGAACCCCTTAAGAGCCTTGCCACCGGTGCGCTTGGGTCGACGCTCGGATCGGAAGCGATTCGACGCGTGAGGGTGCTCAGGGCAGCGACGGCGGCTACCAAATCTCCACTGTGGGCGGTGGGTTCGTTGGACCTCGAGTTCATGCTCGTGCGGGACTGTCTGAATAAGGGTGGATCTGGTCTGGCCGGTTCATCGTTGTTGTCGGTTGCTCGAATCTAGAAGAGTCTCCCTTCGAAGGTGATGGCGAAGGCGTTGAGGGCTGGTTTCCAGCGGTTCATCCAGCGTTCTTGTCCGGACCCGGTCGGGTCGAGCGATCGGAGTCTATGTCGATCGTGCAAGGGAAGCCGGCTGGATATGAGTATCTACTCGTCCTTCGCGGCATCAATCGGAGCTGATCGGGACGGTCCGCGCGTGCTCGACCGAGACGGCCCGGTTACAGCAAGCCAGCTCCTCGCCCTGGCAGACGAGTTGGGTCGAGTGGCGGGTCGACAGGACCTGGATGGAATCGTCGGGTTAATGCTTGAGCGTGACCGGTTTCTACCAGCGTGGATCCTCGCCCTCGATCTGATCGGCGTACCTTGGCTCCCCCTCGATCCGGCGTGGCCGGACGGACGAATCAGACAGTGCCTCGATGCGGCAGGCTGTCACGCAGTTGTCGGCGCCGATCGGCCCGGTCTTGGCTCACTCGATATCACACGCATCTCCCCAGATGGTCAATTGCTCACGAAGCGAGCAGCCGATTGCGTATCGTTCTCGCCTACTGAGCACCTCCAGTACATACTGTTCACGTCGGGGTCAAGCGGAGCCCCAAAGGCGGTAGCAGTGCGACGGGCCGGAATAGACAACCTCCTGAGCGCACTCGACGACATGTTGGGCGAGGCGAGTAGTCATGTCTGGCTGAGTTCCAGCACGCTAGCGTTCGATGCGGCGGTCATCGACCTCATCTGGCCACTGAGCCGTGGGGCGACTCTCCGGCTCGTCCCCGATAGTGCCAAGATCTTCTCGGCCCTCGACCCTGCCAGTATTCAAGACGACCTGCCCGTGACGCACCTCTTTGCGACCCCTTCGCTCCTTCGCCTTCTGATGCATGATCCGAGAGCCGCTGGCGGAGTCTGGGCTGCAGACCGGCTTCTTTGCGGCGGTGAGCCATTGCCAGCGGAACTAGCGGAGCGCGTTCTTGATCACGCAGACCGCAAGTCCGGGCAAGAGCTCTGGAACCTGTACGGCCCCACTGAGGGTACCGTATTCGCCACTCGGAATCTCGTCTTGTCGGCGGATGGCGCTGCTTGCGCCGGCACTCCAATTGCCAATGTCTCAGTCGAGATCGAACGGATCCCGCGCCGCGCTGATTTGGCTGAAGGCGTCGGAGAAGTCGTGTTGGGTGGCGCAGGCGTTGCGGACGGATACTGGCGGGACCCGATAGCGACCGGACGGTCCTTCTCACAATCCACCGAAGGTAAAAGCACCTATCGGACAGGAGACCTTGGATACCTCGACGCGGCGGGAAGACTGTTTCTTCAGGGACGCGCTGACCGTCAGCTTCAGATTAGGGGGGTCCGCATCGAGCCTGCAGAAATCGAACAGGTTCTCGAGGGTCACCAGGGAGTCTCGAGAGTACATTGTGGCCTTGCGCGACTCGATGCGGATCGAGAGGAACTTGTGGCGTTCGTCGAGGTTGATGGGCCGGTCGATGCCTCGGAGCTCGCCACGTTGGTCACGCGTTCGCTCCCGCGTTCTCACCGACCACAGATTCGCGTAGTCGATCAGATGCCCCTGTCGGCTGCTGGAAAGGTCGATACACAGACGCTATTGCGGGACTCACATCGCTCCCGCGAGGCCGGCATAGACGGAGTCGACACATGAGAGGTTCTCACGACGGCGTACAGCGCCTCAACGACACTCTGGATCTGGTCTCACGGATCTGGCGATCGGTTATTCAAGTCGACGACCTCAGCCACGAGAGCGACTTCTTCGCGTTGGGCGGACACTCCTTGATGGCCGTGGATGTGGTTGACGCCTGTTCTGAGCGTCTCGGCCGCGAGATACCAGTCGGTCTGCTCTTTGAGCATCCGCAACTCTCAGAATTCGTTCGTGCGATTCTCGATTGCGAGTCGGGGTGTGTGACGGACTCGTGAGCGGCACAACTCTCTTGGATCGGATTCTTCATTGGTCTGAGAAGCAACCGAGCGCCCCAGCCTACGCGAGCGACACGATCGTCGTGACCTATGAGGAGCTCATTCGCCGCGCGGCCGATGTGAGCGCAATAGCAAGGCGAGCGGGCGGGCCCGTCGTGATCGTGTCTCCCGTGGGACTCCTATCTGCACTGGGAGCGCTTGGAGCTGCCCTAGTTGGGCGACCTTACCTCTGGGTTGACCCCGAGGAGCCACCGACTCGGATCGAGTCGCTTGTCGACCGGGTGCAGGGCGCGGTGGTAATCGTTGAGGCGGATCGCAAACTTGATTGGCTCGAGGAGACAGCGCATGCTGAGGTACTCAGCGTCGGTGGAATGCGGCTTCGTATCTACTGGACGCGTTGGTTCGCGTCTCGCCCCCCCGGAGAATCCAACTCCTTTTCGGGTGCGCTCTATTTCGCAGTGACGTCCGGTTCGGCCAGCTCGCCGAAGATCTCTGCGATCTCGCATGAAAATATGTTGAATCTCGTGCAGCACTTTCGTGCAATAGGTTGGCAGGAGCGACGAAGGCATGCCTGGCATGCTCGAGTCATGTTCGACGTGAGCCAGTTCGAGTTTTGGTGTTGCCTGTCGACAGGAGGCACGCTTGTTCCTCTCTCCAATCTGCCTCCAGATCCCTTTGTATTCGTTGATAAACTAACGGAGCGACGTATTGAAGCTGCCTATATCCCGCCTGCTTTCGTTGAACCCGTATTCGATGTGGTAGCCAATAGTTCGGAGATTCCGAGGCTCGCATCACTTCTGATCGGTGTCGAGCCGATTGGAATCTCCGCTGTTGCCGCGTTAAAGCGCGCCAGACCGGCTCTTCTGATTGTCAATGGCTACGGTCCTTCGGAGGCGACTGTCTGCTGTACGACATACTCAGTCACGGGCCAGGAAGATCACCCTGGTCGCAGGGTTCCAATTGGAAGAGCAGTCGCGAACTCGAACATCAGCCTTGACGTTTCCGGAACGGGCGAGATCGCCGGTGTGGGCGAAATTGTGGTCAGCGGCGCGTGTGTGGGCCTGGGCTACGTCGGGGGCGATCAAGGAGGTTTTGGCGCGGCCGGGAGGGGCACCCCCGAGCGAGCTTTCCGAACTGGTGATCGGGCGCGGCTGTTGCCAGACGGGAACCTCGAGTTCGTGGGTCGGACGGATCGACAGGTGAAGGTCGCCGGCCACCGGCTGGATCTCGCCGAGCTCGAAGTGGAGATCGGTCTTCTCGACGGCGTTCGACAAGCCGTTGTTCTAGTCGTCGCGTCCGGTATGTCGCTCGTCGCAGTTATTCAGCTACACGCATCGGAGCCAGCGTCGATTCATGACCGGGTTCGCGACGACCTCGCCGAACGTCTGCCAGCCTACGCAGTGCCAACCAGGTTGGAGTTTGTGACCGCCCTCCCGTACACAAGGAGCGGCAAGGTGGACCGAGCACTTCTGCAGGAACAGCATGGCTTGACCGAGATGAGTAGCGTCGTCCTCGACCGCCCCTCCGATGCATGGCGCATCGTGTTATCGCGTGAACGACTCCCGGATGAGGCGACGTTCTCTCAGCTCGGGGGAAGCTCGGCGATGGCGATCAGAGTCGTCGAATTGTGTAGGAGCCGACTCGATCTGTGCCTTACCGTTGGACAGGTCCTAGCCTCGTCGTCGTGGCGAGCATTCGACACAACGCGGCCTGCGGAGAGCGAGGGCCCTCGCTCTCCGGGGCGAGTCTCCGACGATCAACTGGGCGTCTGGTTGACTCAGCGCGCACGATCTGGGCTTCAAGCGGAGATCCTATTTGCAACAGTTGAAGGGCGCTCCTCCGCCATTGTCTGCACACGACGTATCCGTAGTCTCCTTGATTGCGTTCCTCACCTCAACAGTTCGCTCGTTACGGGCGGTGGCAGACCGCGTATTGACGACGCGCCGCCCACCGAAGCCTGGGAGCCCGTTGTTCGCGTCGATTCAAGTCAGGATTTGATTCAGTCTCTGGGCGCTGCATGGATGGACTGCGCAGCGCGCGGGCGTGAACCGGTTGTCCGCTTCGGGATCCAGATCATGGCGACTCGGACGTTGTTCGCAATGATGTACAATCATGTCGTACTCGACGGCCGAGCGGCGCGCATCCTGTTGGAGGGGCTGTCCGACGGGCACAACATCGAGACCGAGGCCCGACTCGAGGCTCCTCGCGGCCGGCCGGTGGACGAGTCGGTTGTAGCCCGCTACACCTCAGAGTGGCAGACTCGGGACGCTTCGCCGCCATATCAGAGCGGTAGCCGACGCGAAACTATACGAGCTCGGATTCGTTTCGATCCCGAGGAGTTTGGTGAGATACGAGCGCTAGCGAGTTCCCTGGACCTCACGGATCAGGGGCTACTAGTTGCGGCCATGTCGTTTGCGCTGCATCGCGAGTTCGATCAACAGCCTATTGTTTTGGCAATCCCAATGTCTACCGTAGATGCGTCTGATGACTTCTATCCGCTTGACTTCTCGCTCGAGATGCGTTGTGTTCGAAGCCAGGGCGACTCCGGCATGGCTTACGACGATCACGCTCGTGTGATCCAGCAAGAGCTAGCTCTTTCGCTGCGGCCAAACGCCCCGTCCCTGGTGCACATCGCACGTGCGGCACCGGAAGTTCTCAGGGCGTCTCTTTTGGCCGGGATTACGCTCGTCGATGTTCCCGACGTCGTGATCGGTGGGGCTCAAGCCAGTGTCGCCTTCGACGGCCCATCTCGATTCCCTGTCGAACTCCAGGGCGTCCGGCAGCTCGATGGGGGCCTGGTCATCGACTGCGTCACATCCGTCACGGAGCTTCCGAAGCTAGCGGATCGACTCTTGCCCGACATCGTTCGCTACGCGACCGGCAATCTCTAACCTCCCGGCTCGCTTGGTTGGTGCGACTCGTGAGCTGACTCGCCTCTATTGTCGGTCCGACTCCGAGCTACTTCGAGCGACGATGCCCGCTGCCTTGAGCACCGTCGGTTCGACGCCGATCTCGCGCCGGGCGGTTCTGCGATGCCCGTGTTCTCTCCGTACTCGGCCGCGCCGGCAGCGTCCCGTCGAGTGGTGGGGTTCCGAGTGTGATGCTCGGTGACGCGGACCCCGGTGGGTGGTTGACGGTTTCCCCGGGCGGTTCTGCTTGGGATGATGGTCGCTCAGATCCTCGAGGAGAGGTTGATGAGCGAGAAGAAGCAGCGGCGTTCGTGGACGCCGGGTCTGCCGCACGCTTCCTTGTCA
>JBGTKD010000106.1:0-1995 GCA_041744795.1 Acidimicrobiia bacterium | reverse complement strand
CCCGAGGTTCTGGGCTCTCTGGCCCTCAGCCGGTGGCGATCGTGTCTCGCACCTGTTCCATGCGGGTCCTGACATCGTCTGCGACTTCGCGCACTCCCGGTGCTTTGACCAGGTCGAGCACTGCTTCGGGGTCCATGAAGTCGACCACCACCGAACCGCCGTTTTCGCGGACGACGACGTTGCAGGGCAGAAGTGTTCCGATTCCTGGATCGGCGGTGATGGCCTTCAGGGCGAACGGCGGGTTGCAGGCTCCCAAGATCACGTACGCACCCATCGAGTGCCCCATCTTCTCCTTCATGATCGCCGCCATGTCTATTTCGCTCACGATTCCGAAACCCTCATCGGCTAGAGCGACGCGGGTCTTCTTCAGGACCAGCTCGAAGTCATCGTTGACGGCGACACTGAAGTGGTACGACATCGGACATATTCCTCTCGCCTGACTGCGGTCATTCGATCACCTCTCGAGGACTCCGACCAGGGGCGAAAGACCTGTAGGTCTGAGCCGACAATCCTTACTCCAATTCTTTCGTCCAAACCCGCGTGGGCTTCGGGGTGGAACTCGCCGCAAACACGATCGCTGACTACCGAGAGAGCCTCCCCACTCTCCGGGTTGGACCTCGCGCTACCCGCAGCGAGGTTGCCAAGTCGCTGTCGCCGGAACTCCCAGACGATGCGACTCCGCTGGAGGAGGTAATCAACGAACTCGTCACCGCCGCCACCCCGGGACTGAGGTCCACCGCTGGACCCCGATACTTCGGATTCGTAGTCGGAGGCTCGGTGGACGGGGCGTTGGTGGCCGACCTCCTGGCGACCGGATGGGACCAGCCAGCCTGGGCGGCTCTACGTTCGATGGGCCGTAGCGGCATCGCCGAACTGATCGAACGCTGTTGCTCCCATGCCCGGTATTTCGCGAAAGAACTAGCCGCGATCGAGGGCATCGACGTCGTCAACGACGTCGTGCTCAACCAGGTCCTCGTGCGCGTGGGGGATGCCAACACCACTGCGCACGTAGAACGTTGGATCCACCAAGACGGCACCAGTTGGCTGGGTTCGACCACGTGGCGAGGTGAACGCCTGCTTCGGATCTCGGTATCGAATTGGATGACTACCGAGAGTGATGTGGATCTGACGGTTGCCACTATCGCCGCCGCCCGCCGCGACGCACTAGCTAGCCGCTGATCCGATCATGCCTTGAGCGCGTACTGGATCGCCTCGCCGAACGACATCGTCCTCCCCCGGTTTCGGGCGGCTTCGAAAGCGGGCTGACCAATGGCTCCGACGATTCGGTCGGCGACCTCGTCGTAGCGAGCCTGCATGAAGTTGTACCTAACCAGGTCGCCTTGATACCCGAGATCGTCGGCACCAAGGAGTACAGCGGCCATTTCGGGGTCCCCACTGCGTTCGTAGACCAGCGCCCACTCCAACAACAACCCCCTCAACAGCGAGGCCAAGTCCTGGTAGGACGGTTCCCGAGCGAATCGCTCCATACCCTGCTTGAACGACTCGAGTCCTTCGAGCGTCTCGCCGGCTGCGGAAAGGATCTGACCGGTGAGCAACTGGTTCAGCCCTGGATACCAGCACGGATCTTCATTGCGTTCGATCATTCGCTCACACGCCTGGCTGGCAAGTTCCAACTGTCCCAAGAAGAGCCGATGAGTTGCGAGCTGATGGAGGCCGTTCACGGAGAGAATCATCGACTGGGCGGCGAGGGCGCGCGATTCCAGGTCGGTCAGGGCTCGCTCAAGACTCTCAAAGTCACCGTTGGCGTGGTAGGCGTAAGAGAGGTTGGTGAGGGATATGACTAACACCGTGTCGTCGGCGGATCCTTGGATCTGGCTCTCAAGCATCGGGATTGCTTCTTCTGTCCTACCCGTCACCACAAGCGTTTGTATGTAATTGCCTTTCGCCGCGACTGAGAGCGGATCGCCCGCCTCGGACAAGAGCACATCCGCGAGTTGCAGGTGTCGATTGGCCACAGGGATGTCTCCGAGAGCC
>JBGTKD010000105.1:0-6491 GCA_041744795.1 Acidimicrobiia bacterium | reverse complement strand
CCGGGGCGGTCAGGTTGAGGCGTTGGGGGACGGACGCCTTCCGGGTGCTGGGAAGAACCACCCTGCAGGCAGCATTCCTCGCCCACCAGGCCCTGAGGATCACAGACGCCATAGTCGTCACCCTCTGGCGTCTCGGTTTCTCACGTCGCGGGCTCCTCAGTTGGGTGACCGCTGAGGAGGTGGAGCGAAAACTCGGCCTCGACCGAGCGGGGTTCATCGGGCGGATGGCCCCTTCGATGGTGGTTGGGCTTGCCGCGACCGCCGGGGCAGCCCTGGTCAAATCGGACGCCCTGGCTGTGGCGATTGCGTGGTCTGTGCTTTGGGTGCTGGCACCGTTGATCGCCCATTGGGCTAGCACCCCCCGTTCGGCCCATCGAGAAGAGCCGCTCACACCCCAGGAGACACAGACACTCAGGCTCACCGCCTGCCAGACATGGCGCTACTTTCAGACTTTCGTCACCTTCGATGAGAACTGGCTGCCGCCGGACAACTTCCAAGAGGACGTCTCCGTGGTAGCGCACCGAACCTCGCCGACCAACATCGGGCTCTATCTGCTCGCGGTTCTGTCCGCCCGGGAGTTCGGCTGGATCGGTATCGAAGAGACGGTGGCCCGACTCGAGAACACCATTTCCACGCTCGATCGTCTGGAGCGGTTCCACGGTCACTTCCTCAATTGGTACGACACCACAACCTGTGAAGCACTCCTCCCGCGCTACGTCTCGAGCGTTGATAGTGGCAACCTGGCGGGTCACCTCCTGGCGGTGTCCCAGGGCTGTTTGCGTCTCCAGGATCTGTCCCCGGACGCCGAGGTTCGAGACGGGATAAGAGACGAAGCGCTTCTCGTGCAGGAGGTGGCGCATGGACTCGACCTCGCCGCGGACATCGCCGTGGTGGCCCCACGCGAGCTCGACGATGCGCTGGATGAGCTCCTCGATTCGCTGAAGAGTGGGGAGCTCAACTTCGCAGGTCTCGCCGCGCTCCGCGCCAAAGCCGAGAATGTGGCCGACATCGCCCGGACGTTGGCGGCGAGGGGGGACGCCGATCGTCTTGCGTCGGCGGCCGAGTCGCTGCTGGGGACGATAAGCAGCCATGTCCGCGACCGGTCTGTGTTGGAGGACGAGAATGGGTGGGACCATCTCGCCAGACGGTTTGCCACTCTGGCCGAGAGGACCGCTGAGCTCGTGTCAGTCATGGACTTCTCCTTCCTCATGAACCCGGACAACCGCCTGCTGGCGGTGGGCTTCCGGGTCGATGAGAACGCCATCGACCAGAGCCACTACGACTTGCTCGCCTCGGAGGCTCGACTCGCCAGCTTCGTCGGCATCGCCAAGGGTGACCTCCCACCCAGCCACTGGTTCCGTCTCGGTCGCTCGATGACTCCGATGGGAGCAGATGCGGCGCTCATCTCCTGGTCGGGGTCGATGTTCGAGTACTTGATGCCACTCCTGGTCATGCAATCCCCGCCCGAGAGCATCCTCGACACCACATACCGGACCGTGGTGAGACGCCAGATCGAGTATGGGAAGGAACGTGGCATACCTTGGGGGATCTCCGAGGCCGCCTACTCGGCCCGAGACATCCACCTGACCTATCAGTACCGGGCATTTGGTGTTCCCGGCCTCGGGTTCGAACGGGGTTTGAGCGACGACCTGGTCGTGGCTCCGTACGCGACCCTGCTGGCGACCATGGTCGATGCCCAGGATGCGATGGCAAACCTGGAAGTGTTGAACGGCATGGGGGCGATGGGCGGGTATGGGTACTACGAGGCGCTCGATTTCACACCGAGCCGTCTCCCCGAAGATTCCGAGACCGTTGTGGTCCGAACATACATGGCCCACCATCAGGCGATGTCGCTGGTTTCGCTGGCCAACGTCATCTATGACGGGTTCGCTAGAGACCTCTTCCACACCGACCCCGCGGTGAGGGCCGCCGAGCTGTTGCTCCATGAAAGGGTCCCTCGCGATGTCGAGGTGGCCCGTCCTCGTGCGGAGGAGGTCGCTGCTTCGGCTCGTCCTCCCGAGGAGCCTGTGGGCGTGGTGCGCCGCGTGCAGACGCCACATGGGCCGTCGCCGGTGTCTCACGTCCTCTCCAACGGTCGTCTCACCACAGTGATCACCGCCGCGGGATCGGGCTATACCGAATGGGAAGGTTTGGCGGTCAACCGGTGGCGGGAGGACGCCACTCGTGACAACTTCGGCACGTACTTCTTCATCAGGAACGCGGCGGGTCGAACCTGGTCGGCCGGGTATCAACCGAGGTTGGTCGAGCCCGATGACTACGAGGTGTTCTTCAGCGAGGACAGGGCCGAGATCTCGCGTCGGGACGGCACCTTCGCCACCCGGCTGACGGTGGTCTTGTCCGAGGAGGACGACGCCGAGGTCCGGCGGATCACCATCACCAACCTCGACTCGGAGCCCAGAGAGATGGAGGTCACCTCCTATGCTGAACTGGTACTGGCATCTGCCCGTGCCGACGCGGCCCACCCTGCGTTCTCCAATCTCTTCGTCCAAACCGAGGTGGTTCCCGGTCGGGATGCTCTGATCGCCACCCGCCGGCCACGCTCGGCCGAAGAGGAGAGGGTGTGGGCGGGCCATGTCCTGGCCGTCACTGGCGAGATGGTGGGCGGGGTTCAATATGAGACCGACCGGGCCAGGTTCCTCGGCCGGGGAAACCAGATTCATCGGGCGGCGGCAGCTGACCGCCCCCTGTCGAACTCCGTGGGCCGGGTGCTCGACCCGGTGTTCAGCCTCCGGAGGAGAGTGCGGATCGAGCCCGGTGCTAGCGCCCACCTCGATTTCACGACGGTGCTGGCGCGCAGCCGCGAGGAGGCACTCGACCTGATCGACAAGTTCTCCGATCCGGTGGCATTCGAGCGGAGCTCGACCCTGGCGTGGACCCAGGCCCAGGTTCGTCTCCATCACCTGCGGATCGAGCCCGACCAGGCTCATGTGTATCAACAGCTCGCCGGGATGCTGATCTACTTCGACCCCACCCTCCGCAGCCCGCCCGGGCAGACCGCGTCACCCTCCGCCGGTCGGGGCGGGTTGTGGCGTCACGGTATCTCCGGTGACCTGCCGATCGTCCTGGTGCGGATCGACCAGAGCGAAGAACGCGGTCTGGTCCGCGACCTGCTCCGTGCCCGCGAGTACTGGCGGACCAAGGGTCTGATCTCCGACCTGGTGATCATCAACGAGAAGCCCGGCTCATACTTCCAGGACTTGCAGGGGGCCATCGAAGAGCTGATCAGAGAAAGTGGGGTTCTGCTGGGTGAGGGGCAGGACGGCGGTGTCTTCGTCCTGAACGGGGAGCTGTTGTCCGTTGAGGACCGAGCGACACTGCACTCTGTCGCTCGTGCGGTGCTGCTAAGCCACCGGGGGACTCTCGCCGACCAACTGGCCCGTCGGGTGACCCCGCAGAAGCCGCCTCAGATTCGCGCTCGGCCTGCCGCAACCGAGCACTCAGATCGGACATATCCGAGTCCCGAGCGCGAATTCAACAACGGCCTGGGTGGCTTCGACGGCGACGGCACCGAGTACGTGGTCGTGTTGGGGGAGGGACAGTGGACACCTGCACCGTGGATCAACGTCGTCGCCAACTCCCGGTTCGGGTTCTGCGTCTCCGAGTCGGGATCGGGGTACACCTGGTCAGAGAACGGCCGGGAGAACCAACTCACCCCCTGGTCCAACGACCCGATCTCCGATCGTCCCGGAGAGGTGCTCTATGTCCGGGACGAGGAGAATGGGGAGATCTGGGGAGCGACTGCTCTGCCCCTACGCGACGACACCTCTGGCTACCTGGCCCGTCACGGGGCCGGCTACTCCGAGTTCGAATACACGTCGCGGGGAATTGCGCTCCACCTCCACCAGACCGTGCCGCTCGAAGACCCGATCAAGATCTCCCGGTTGCGCCTCCGCAATCTCACGAACCGACGTCGGCGGCTCTCGGTCACCGCCTATGTGGAGTGGGTCCTGGGGACGACGAGGGCGGTCTCGCCAATGCAGATCGTCACCGAACGCGATGCAGCGACAGGAGCGGTATTCGCCAGAAACCCCTGGAACGTCGACTTCGGAGAGCGGGTGGCTTTTGCCGATTTGGGGGCCGGCGAGGTCGTGGTGACCGGTGATAGGGCTGAGTTCCTGGGCAGACATGGCAGCGTCGACGACCCGGCGGCGCTGAGATTCGCCGGAGGGCTCTCGGGGGCGGTCGGCGCGGGATACGACCCTTGCGCCGCCATTCAGCGTTCCATCGTCCTCGACCCGGGCGAGGAGATTGATGTCGTGTTCCTCCTCGGTCAGGGCAAGGACAGCGACGCGGCTCGCAGCCTGGTGCAGCGCTATCGCGACACCGACCCCGAGCAAGTGAGACACGAGGTGGCGAGGCATTGGGACGACATCCTGGGCACCGTTCGGGTGAAGACGCCGGACCGATCTTTCGACCTGATGGTCAACCAATGGCTGCTTTACCAGACCCTTGCGTGTCGGATGTTGGGCCGGACGGCTTTCTATCAGTCCGGGGGGGCATTCGGATTCCGCGACCAACTACAGGATGGCATGGCGTTGGTCACTTCGATGCGGGACTCGACGAGAGAGCACCTGATCCGGGCCGCGGGCCACCAGTTCGAAGAGGGCGATGCCCTCCATTGGTGGCACGAACCTTCGGGCAAGGGTGTGCGAACCCGAATCTCCGATGACTATCTGTGGCTTCCCTACGCAGTTGCTCACTACGTTGAAGTGACCGGAGACATCGAGATCCTCGACCAGGACGTTCCCTACCTGAGAGGACCGGAGCTGGCCCCCGGCCAGGACGAGGTCTTCTTCACTCCGGAGCAGTCGGCGACGACGGGAACGATCTTCGATCATTGCCGCCGTGCCCTCGATCGGGCGCTTTCTCTTCTGGGTGAACGCGGCCTGCCGCGGATAGGTACCGGCGACTGGAACGATGGATTCAACCGGGTGGGCCGAGGGGGGCAAGGGGAGAGCGTGTGGCTTGGCTGGTTCCTCGACGCCAATCTAAGGCGTTTCGCCGACATCGCCGAGGGACATGGGGAGGCTGAGCTCGCATCGCGTTGGCTGCGGGGGGCTCATCGTCTCCGCTCCCGCATCGATGCGGAGGCCTGGGACGGTGACTGGTATCGCCGCGCCTATTTCGACGACGGGACTCCAATCGGCTCGTCGCTGAGTCCCGAGTGCCGTATCGACTCTATCGCTCAGTCCTGGTCGGTGATCCACGGTGGAGCGACAGATGGACGGGCACGGCGGGCCATGGAGTCGGTCGAGGAATACCTAGTCCATCGGGGAGACGGTCTGATCCTTCTATTCGACCCGCCTTTCGACGAGTGGGAGGTCGATCCAGGTTACATCAAGGGATATCTCCCCGGTGTTCGCGAGAACGGAGGGCAGTACACCCACGCCGCCGTCTGGTGTGCGATCGCCTTCGCCGCCTTGGGTGACGGTGACCGAGCCGGTGAGTTGTTCGGTCTCCTCAATCCAATCAACCATGCCAGCACCAGGGCCGGGATCCATCGATACCGGGTCGAGCCCTATGTGGCGGCTGCCGACGTGTACTCAAAAGCTCCCCATGTCGGCCGGGGCGGCTGGACCTGGTATACGGGCTCGGCCGGATGGATGTACCGAGCCGGTGTGGAGTGGATTCTCGGGTTTCGCCTTCGTGGGCCCCGTCTCGTCATCGACCCCTGCATACCCCGCGCCTGGGGAGAGTTCGAGATTGCCTTCCGGTACCACTCCTCCCGGTATGAGATACGGGTCGTCAACCCCAATGCAGTCAGCCGGGGGGTGGTGAGCCTGGAGATGGATGGCACGGTCCTTTCACATGGCGACGGACTCGATCTCGTCGACGACGGCTCGACACATGAGGTCCGCGTCACTCTGGGCTGACGGGTAGCTATCCGGTCTGTGGAGGAGAAGACCTCCCACCCGGACTTCTCGCGCTAGATGAGGGTCTGCATTTATGCCATCCCCTTATGAAAGATGGATCTGCCGTTCTACGCGAGGCCCGAACCGATGCGGGTTTGTCTCGGCGTGTCCTCGCAGCCAAGGCATGTGTCCCGATTTCCACAGTTTCTCGAATCGAAGAAGGTCGGAGTGACCCCACGCTGACAATGCTTGCTCGGCTCGTAAACGCAGCCGGGAACGATCTGATCATCGAGTCACGGCCTCAGGACGATCGACTGAGTATTGCTGAGCTGGCCACAGCGTATAGCGACGCTGATCGATTGAAGATCGACTGGACTCGGCTTCGTGCTTTTGTTGATCGCGTCCAGCAGCATCCCGAGCTTCTACGAGATGCAATAGCTGATCCACCAGCTCCGACTGTGCCGCTGCTGAACGTCATTCTCGCCGCACTCGCTGAACAACTCGCTGACGAGTGCAACACTGAGCGTCCGCGATGGACTCGAGCCGTTGGTCCGTTGGCCGAACCGTGGTCTCCGCCGTCGACTCCTCGAATGCGTGAGTCGTTTGAGGATTTCACGC
>JBGTKD010000104.1:0-19145 GCA_041744795.1 Acidimicrobiia bacterium | reverse complement strand
CGACCGGTTCGGTGACAGATTCAGGCCGCACTTCAGCTTCGGTCTCCTCGACCGCAGCTTCATCATCAGCCATAACCCCGGGGACCTCGCCGGCTGGGGCGACGAATGCCTCTATGGATGCGGCCGCAGCCGGTTCGTAGTCCTCGATTTCGATTCCGTCGATTTCGGCGGCGAGAGTTTCGACTTCGGGTACCGACTCAACTTCCGGCTCCGGCTCCGGCTCCGCCGACAAGCTCTCGGGTTCGATCCAACTGCCTCCGCTGGTGGCCAGCCCAACCTCTTCGATCTCCAGCTCAACCTCAAACAAGGAGGGCTCTGGTTCAGTCGGGGACTCGGCAACGGGTTCCGGCAGAGCTTTTGGGTCCGACTCCACCACAGGCTCGGGTTCGGCAACAGGTTCCTCAATAGCTACAGGCTCAAGCTCCACCACAGGCTCGGGTTCGACAACAGGTTCCACAACCGCTACGGGGTCGGGCTCGAAGGCCTTGCCCGCTGGGTAGACCACACGCGAGTCATTCGGGGGTGCCTCGTCTCGATCCCTTTGACCAGGTTCGAAAGGATCAGCAGGCACAATGGGTAGCTCTTTGCCGGGCTCAGTAACAGACTTCAAGTCTGGTGGGGTCCAGAGGGGCTGTGGATCCACGACCTCCGACGGAGCCTCCGCCTGAATATCGACTTCGGGTGCGGTCTTGGCAGCGGACTTTTTCTTTTTGAAAATACGACGTTTGGTCAGGCGCCCTTGAAGTTCCTCGATGGTTGTCACACCTTCGTATGCAAACCCCAGAGGGTCAGCGGCCAGGAACACCATCGACTCGCCTGCCAAGTCGAGAGCGAACTGATTAGAGAAGATCCGCTCGACCGACATTTCATCAGCCCGCCACGAACCGAGTTCCTCGCCGTCGGAAGTTATGACGATGTAGATGTCGTCTACGCGCAGCACAACGGGGATGCCGGTTCCGGCATCTGCTGGAAGTCGGAGATGTCCCCTGAAATCCATTGAGTCTCCGTTGCGATCTGTTCTGCACCGGCCCCGACCGACTGCTAAGTCGGCATTAATGCCAGTTCGGTTGAGGCATTTCGGCTATTCGGCGTATTCCGCCACAGGCGGACACGCGCAGACCAAATTCCTGTCACCACCCGGTCCGTCCACTCGGCCGACCGGCGGGAAGTATCCCTTCCCTCTCAAAGATCTTACCGGGAAGGCCGCGATTTCCGCCGGGTAAGCCCGCGTCCACTCACCGATCAGGTCCTCGGCGGTATGCGGGGCCTTCACCAGGGGGTTGTCGTCGCGCGGCCAATCGCCTGCTGCTACTTGGCTGATCTCCTCTCGTATCGACAACATCGCCTCGACGAAACGATCGAGTTCAGCCAGCGACTCAGACTCCGTTGGCTCGATCATCAGCGTTCCAGGAACGGGAAATGACAGAGTGGGAGCGTGGAAGGCATAGTCCGCAAGCCGCTTTGCCACATCCTCGGCAGTTATGCCAGAAGTCTTAGTCAAGCCGCGTAGATCGACGATGCACTCATGGGCCACCCGGCCGCTGCGGCCGCGGTAGAGGATGGGATAGGCGTCCTGCAACTTCACCGCCAGGTAGTTGGCGTTGAGGATTGCAACCTCCGAAGCCCGGCGTAGCCCTTCGGCACCCATCATCGCGATATAGGCCCAGGGGATCGGGAGAATTCCTGCCGAGCCCCATCTGGCTGAGGACACCGGACCCACCGCAGTCGGTCCACCGCTCACCGGATGGCCGGGGAGAAAGGGGGCCAGGTGGGAACGGACGCCGATCGGTCCGACCCCGGGTCCTCCACCGCCATGCGGAATCGTGAAAGTCTTGTGCAGGTTGAGGTGCGAGACGTCGGCGCCGAAACTTCCGGGTTTGGCGATCCCGACGAGAGCGTTGAGATTCGCACCGTCCACGTATACCTGGCCGCCGGCTTCATGGACCATGTCGCAAATTTCTCGGATCGCCTCTTCGAACACACCGTGGGTAGAGGGATAGGTGACCATGAGGGCACCCAACCGCTCGCCATGGGACACAAGTTTGTCAGCGAGATCGGCCACATCCACGTTCCCTTCGTCGTCGCACGCGACTACGACAACCTCAAAACCCGCCATCACTGCGGATGCCGCATTGGTTCCGTGGGCCGAAGAAGGGATGAGACACACTTTTCGGTCGAGATGACCGTTGGCGTCGTGATATGCGCGGATCGCCAGTAATCCGGCGAACTCTCCCTGGGAACCTGCATTGGGCTGCAATGAGACGGCGTCATAACCCGTGATCTCCGCCAGCCACTCTTCGAGGTCCTCGATGAGACGGTGATACCCCCTCACCTGGTCAGCAGGTACGAAGGGGTGAATCCGGGCGAATCCTGGCCACGTGATCGGAATCATCTCGGACGTGGCGTTCAGCTTCATGGTGCATGATCCGAGAGGGATCATCGTGCGGTCGAGTGCCAGATCCTTGTCAGAGAGCTTCCTGAGGTAGCGCAACATCTCGGTCTCGGATCGGTAGAGGTGAAAGACCGGATGTGAGAGGAACTCGGTCTCTCGACGTAGCGAAGATGGCAAACCCGGTGCAGCCTCCAAGGGTCTCGTCGCCCCAAAGGCCTGGAGTACGGAATCCACATCGCCGACCTCGGTCGTCTGGTCACAACTGATCCCAATGCGGGTCTCGTCTACCTTCCGGAGATTGAAACCGTTCTCCAGTGCTGCATCGATCAGTCCATCTGTTCGGTCGCCAGTCACCACAGTGACGGTGTCAAACCAAGAGTCGTGGGAGAGCGACCAGCCGGCTGCGATCAGTCCAGCCGCCAATTCCGAGGTGCGGGCGTGCACGTGCTCGGCAATCGCCCGCAATCCGTCAGGACCATGCCACGCCGCGTAAAACCCTGCGATGACCGCCAACAGAACCTGCGCCGTGCACACATTCGAGGTCGCTCGCTCTCGACGAATGTGCTGTTCCCTAGTCTGAATCGCCAACCTGTGGGCCACCCTTCCAGCCGGGTCCTGGGAGACTCCCACGAGACGGCCCGGAAGTGCCCGGACGAGCTCGTTGCGCGTCGCGATATACGCCGCATGCGGCCCCCCGAATCCCATGGGGACGCCAAAGCGCTGAGTCGAGCCCACCGCGATGTGGGCGCCCCACTCTCCTGGGGGCACCACGAGCGTCAAAGCCAGCAGGTCGGCGGCTGCAATGACCAACAACCCTTCTTCATTGGCCCGCGCCGCTAGCTGGGAGTGATCGCGGATTTCACCAGTCGAGGACGGATACTGGACTAGTAGTCCGAAAGCCCCTGCAAGGTCGAAGTCATCGGGATCGGCCACGGTGACGTCGATGCCCACCGACCCGGCTCGGGTGTGAACAACTGCAATGGTTTGGGGATGGCAGTTGGCGTCAACCAGGAACGTGTCCCTGTTGCCGCGATCGGTCCGGTGAGCCATCGCCATCGCTTCGGCCGCCGCGGTCCCCTCATCGAGCAATGAGGCGTTAGCGACCTCCAGGCCAGTCAGGTCAGAGACCATCGTCTGGAAATTCAACAAGGCCTCGAGACGACCCTGGGAGATCTCCGCCTGATACGGGGTATATGCGGTGTACCAGGATGGATCTTCGAGAACGTTGCGCTGCACGACCGCTGGTGTGATGGTGTCGTAATAGCCCATGCCGATCATCGATCTGGCAGCCCCGTTGCGATCTGCGAGCGTCCGCAGCCGGACGACGGCTTCCTCCTCAGAGAGCGCCTCGGGCAGATCGAGGGAGTCGTCTCTGATGCCGGAGGGCACGGTTTCGTCTACGAGATCGCCGAGGGAGGCGGACCCGATGGCTCGGAGCATCCGATCGATGTCTGCGGAATCCGGTCCTATGTGCCGGTCTTGAAATGGTCGAGGATCCATCACGCCTCCTGAAGGTCGTCACTTTCCCCCGCCGGATCTCCGACACAGCGCTGCCTTCCCTGAACGGTCCTGCTGCCTGAGAGTTTCCGGGGATGGATTGCCCCTTCGGCGCCCTCCAGATAAGAGGATCTCTCCCGCCAGGTTCGTCGGCCGGGCCAGCCTAACCCGTCATAACCGAATGCATCGCGATGGTTCTTGCTCCCGGCGACCAACACCCTCTATGGTGCTCGCAGCGAGCAGGAGGGTGAACCCCCAACACCCCCAGCGCGTCGCGTACGGAGTCTGGCACCCCCCCTGGCATGCCTCCTGAAGTCTCCGTACAGGCTCTCCGTGGAGGGAGAGAAGATGAGGCCCCGGTTCCCCCTTACCGGGGCCTCGTCGCGTCAGACGTTGAATCGGAAGAACATCACGTCGCCGTCTTTGACCACGTAATCCTTGCCTTCTGCTCGCATCTTTCCTGCTGCCTTCAGACCGGCTTCTGATCCGTGAAAAAGCAGCTCAGGGATCGTGTAGACCTCCACCCGGATAAAGCCCTTTTCGAAATCGGTGTGGATCGCACCTGCTGCCTGCGGTGCCCTGGTCCCCTTTCGCACCGTCCAAGCCCGGATCTCGTTGGGTCCCGCCGTGAAGAAGGTGTCGAGGCCCAAGAGTGCGTAAGCCTCCCTGGACAGCGCCGACAATCCGGGTTCTTCAAGACCCAGGTCCGAGAGGAACCCGAGCCGGTCGTCTCCGTCGAGTTCCGCGATGTCCGCCTCGGCCTGGGCGCAGATCACGACAAGGCCCGAACCCGACTGTCGCGCCACTTCCCGGACGACATCGACATGATCGTTCCCCGCCAAGCCCGCCTCGTCCACGTTGCACACGAAGAGCACCGGCTTGGCCGTGATCAACTGGACATCGCGCAACGTCTCACGTTCCTCGTCTGACAGTTGCATCGTGCGCGCAGGGTTGCCTTCCGCCAACCATGCCTGAAGCCGATCGGTTACCTCCGAAGCGAGCGCCACCGACTTGTCACCCGTACGGACGTTGCGTCGAAGCCGATCCGAGCGCCGCTCCAACAATGCGAGGTCGGCAAGGATCAGCTCCAAGTCCACGGTGTCGATATCGCGCGCCGGGTCGACAGATCCATCCACATGGGTGACGTCGCCTTCGAAACAGCGCACGAGATGGATGACGGCGTCAACAGAGCGGATGTGACCGAGGAACTGGTTTCCGAGACCTTCGCCCTGTGATGCGCCCTTGACGAGACCGGCGATGTCGAGGATTTCAACACTCGTAGGCACGATGCGTTTCGTCGGTATCACCGAGTTGATCTGGTCGAGTCTCTCATCGGGGACGGCGACAACGCCGACGTTCGGCTCGATGGTGGCGAACGGGTAGTTGGCTGCCTCGGCGCCGGCGGCAGTCAAGGCATTGAAAAGCGTCGATTTTCCGACGTTGGGAAGGCCGACGATGCCTGCTTGCAGCGCCATGTGCTGGACTCCGGGATTGGGAAGGCGGAAAGGTAGCGGTGCCGCGGGACGCCGAACGTTAACGTCGGCGGCCATGCACATTGCAGTGATCGGAGCCGGCTCCTGGGGAACGACAGTGGCCTCGCTGGCCGCGCGGACCAATCCAGTAGTGCTCTGGGCTCGTCGACCGGAACTCGCTGAGACCATCAACAGCACAGGCGAGAACCCGGACTACCTCTCGGGGCATCGGCTCCCGTATGGGTTGCGCGCGACATCGGACGCAGTCGACGCCGTAACCAGCTCTGATGTCGTGGTCATGGCGGTCCCGTCCCATGGTTACCGCTCGGTTCTCGTCGGGTTGGCTAGTGCGATCGGACCAGCGACACCGGTTCTCAGCCTCACTAAAGGAATCGAACAGGACACTCTTCTGAGGATGACCCAGGTTGTTGGTGAGGTGATGCCGGATCACGACAGCAGCAGAGCGGGGATACTCACCGGTCCGAACCTCGCTCGAGAGGTCATTGCGGGAGCCCCAGCCGCCGCCGTCATCGGCATGCGCGACTCAACAACCGCCGAAGAACTCCAAGCCGCCTTGATGGACCCCACCTTTCGGGTTTACACCAACCCCGATGTCGTCGGCTGCGAACTGGCTGGTGCGCTGAAGAACGTCATGGCGATCGCGGCCGGGATGGCCAAAGGCCTGGGGTTCGGACAAAACACTCTTGCCGCGCTCATCACTCGCGCGTTGGCCGAGATAACGCGATTGGGTGTGGCAATGGGGGGTAAACCTGAGACGTTTGCTGGCTTGGCTGGCATGGGAGATCTCGTTGCAACCTGTCAATCAGATGACAGCCGCAACAACAGGGTGGGAATGGCGCTCGCCTCCGGGCGGAGCCTGGATGACATCATCACCGAGATGAAAATGGTGGCCGAAGGCGTCAAGACGGTCAGGCCCGTGCTGGAACTCGCGGCAAACCACGGTATCGACATGCCGATTGCGTTCCAGGTCCAACGGGTGCTCTACGAAGGCGCACATCCTCGCGAAGCTGTACTCGCCTTGATGACTCGAGAAGCCCGATCAGAAGGCTGAGTTCTCAGAAGTAGTAGCGGCTCACCGTTTCGGCGACACACACGGGCTTGGAACCCCCTTCGACTTCGAAGGTGAGCGTGTAGACGACCTGCACACCACCCGTCACATCCTCGACCGATTCAAGAACTGCTCCCGCCCTCAGCTTCGACCCGACGGGGACCGGAGCGGGGAACCTCACCTTATTGGTTCCGTAGTTGACAGCCATCCGCACCCCTTCAACGGTCACTATCTGCTGGGCAAGCGCAACGGCGAGGGAGAGAGTCAGGTAACCGTGAGCGATCGTTCCCCCAAAGGGGGTCTGCGCTGCGGCCTGCGGGTCGACATGGATGAACTGGTGATCGTCGGTGGCGTCTGCAAAGCGATTCACACGATCTTGGGTGATCTCCCACCAGTCGGAGTGACCAAGGTGAGTGCCGACCGCGGCCTTGAGTTCTTCGATGCTCGAAAATGTTGTGGCTGCCATACCCGGACGCTAGTCCTCGTCCTACACCAGTCGTCCACCGGGGGTAGCTGGTTCGCACAACACTCTTACGAGAGCTGGAATGTCCTCAGAATCCAGATTCGACACCGTGATGCGTACGGCAGGCGTCTGGGCGGCAAAGGGTGCTCCGGCTCTCACGGTGAACCCGGCGCCTGCAGCAGCGTCGATAGCTGACTGTTCGGAAACCACCGGGACCCAGACGTTGAGACCGGACCGTCCGGTCGCTCCGGGGATCCCGGAGCGACGCAGTCCGTCTACCAGGCTTTCGCGACGAGTCCGGTACGACTCCTCTGCCCGGTTGAGCAGCGATGCCACACCCGAGTCCGAAAGCATCGAGGCAACCGTCAACTGGAGGATCCGGCTCACCCATCCTGGCCCGATGCCGAATCGACCAACTACCCGGTCGATGGTCAGATCATCACCGGTCACCAGAGCAAGCCGGAGGTCGGGGCCGAGGGTCTTGGCCATCGATTGGACCAATGCCCACCGCCGGCGGTCCCGGCCGAGCGTGATCAGTTCGGACCCCGATACAGGTCCGCAGTGGTCGTCTTCGATGATCAGGACCTCGGGGCGCGCCGACAGCGTTCTCGCGAGATCCCGGCGTCGATCGTCATCGAACGCTGATCCGATCGGATTCTGGGCACGAGGAGTCACGACGACCGCGTCGATCGCGCCAAGGCGTTCGCCGAGACTGTCTGGGACCATTCCCCGGTCATCGGTGTCGATCCCCACGACGCGCATGCCTAGCGCACGGACAACATCGCTCACGGCTGACCAGCCAGGCCGTTCGACCGCGACCACGTCGCCAGCCCGGAGATGGGCGAAGAGCACTCGCTCGATGGCGTCGAGGGCTCCCGAGGTGATAGCAACACGGTCTGAACAAACCCCTTGATCGGCCAGCCATGTGCGTGCTGCATCTTGCAGTTCCGGAACTACCGGTGGGTCGGTGTAGAGAGACGACGGTCCCGATCCGGGCAGGTGAGGAGCCAGGTCGGGCAGCAGGCGCACGTCGGGGTTTCCCGATGCGAGATCGATCGATCCAGGGGGAACGACGGGCGCGGCATATTGCCCCAGCGGTGGACGTTCCAGAACGAACGTACCAAGGCGTCCGCGGCTCACGACAACCCCGCGATCGGCTAGGCGCCGATAGGCGGTCGCGACGGTGTTGGGCGCAAGGGACACAATGCCGGCAAGTTCACGAACCGACGGGAGTCGATCGCCGCCGACCAGGTCCCCGCTGGCGACATCCGCCTCGATCCGTTCAGCGAGATGAGCGGCCGAGGCGGGGAGATCGCTGCTATATTTGTCCTGGTACAACACCATATTTGTATCAATACAGCTTAACGCACACACGATGCCCAGTCCATCTCTCAACCAGACACCAGCCACGAAGGTCCGCTACGCCGCTCGCGGTTCCTATGACCGCGACCTCGCCTACTCGATCATCGATGAGGCGACGGTGGCCCATGTCGGGCTGATCGACGATGGCCGCCCCGTCGTCATACCGATGTTGCACGCCCGGTTGGGTGATCGGCTGTATCTCCACGGCTCCCCCGCGACACGACTGATGCGCAAGACCAAGCCCGGAGTCGACATCTGTGTCACGATCACCCTCATCGACAGTCTCGTTCTGGCCCGTTCCGCCTTTCATCACTCAGCCAACTACCGCTCCGTTGTGCTATTTGGTGAAACAGTCCCGGTGTCCTCGATCGACGAACGTCGCCGGATCCTCGATGCATATGTGGACAAGATCGTCCCAGGCAGAAGACCGCACCTCCGTCCCATGACCGACAAGGATGTGCGAGGCACCGCGATGATCTCGATTCCCATAGACGAGGCATCGGTGAAGGTGAGATCCGGAGGCCCCGTCGACGACGAGGAGGACTACGCCCTGTCGATCTGGGCGGGGGTGATGCCGTTCAAGTCCGGGTACGAGATCCCGATCCCTGACCAGCGCAACCTTCCGAACCTCGAGATTCCCGACCACGTCATCGAGATGACTCGGTGAGCCTTCCAGCCACCGCATCACGCAGCGACAGAGAGGCATTCGAACCCGCGGACTGGGGATTGTTCGCAGGCGTTTCGCTCATTTGGGGCGCTTCGTTCCTCTTTATCGACATAGCACTCGATGATTTCCACCCGGGACTGATCACATGGATCAGAGTGGGATTGGGCGCTTTGTCTCTTGTATCGCTGCCCGCCGCCAGAAAGGTTTTCGACCCCGAGGACCGGCCGCGCATTCTTCTTCTCTCGGTGGTGTGGGTGTTCATACCCTTCACCTTGTTCCCCCTCGCCCAGCAGTACATAAATTCGTCTGTGACAGGCATGCTCAACGGAGCTGTGCCGATATTCACGGCGATCATCGGCGGTCTGTTCTTTGGACGGCCGAGCCGGGGACCGCAGAGAACCGGGTTAGCCATCGGATTCGTCGGACTAGCCCTGGTCAGCGTGTCGACTGGCGGAGAAGGTGAGAGCGCCTTCATCGGAGTGGCGATGGTTCTCCTTGCCTGCCTTTGTTACGGCCTGGCTACGAACATCGCAGGTCCCATCCAGCAGAAATACGGCTCCGTGCCGGTCATGGCTCGCATGCTCGCCCTCGCCACGGTGTGGACGATGCCGTTCGGGCTCTATGGGCTCGCCAACTCGAACTTCGGTTGGGGCGCGAGCGCATCGACAGTGGTCCTGGGTGTGGCAGGGACCGGGCTGGCGTTTGTGCTGATGGCGACGCTCGTCGGCAGAGTTGGCGGTCCACGCGCTTCGTTTATCACCTACGCCATACCCGTGATATCGCTCGCGCTGGGAGTCACCTTCCGAAGCGACCGTGTCAGCGCCTTCGCTCTAATTGGGGTCATGCTCGTAATCCTCGGCGCCGCCCTAGCCGCCCGCCGCGAGGCCTGACCGCGTACCCAGAGTTCCATCCCGCGCATGCGCGGGATTCGGCGAACAGAATGAGGTACCCCTTCTTTCCGCTTCTTCCCGCGGGCCAGATGGGACGCCGGCGTCCGTTCTAACCCTGGGTAAAGATGGACGCCGGGGGCTGGATCAGGTGGCGGCTCGTCGTAGGGCGCGGTACATAAGGAGCTGATCGCCCAAACGGCGGCGAAGTTCCCGCTCGAGGCCGCCGATGGGGTAGAGGTTCTGAGGAGCACGAGGATCCTTGTGCTCTTGAGAAGCGAACCGAGGGAGAGTGGCGACCACACGATCGGCAAGACCCGCCGCCTCCGCCGCCGTTCCTACGGCAGCCACCTCGCACCGCACCACACCAGACATGGGTCCGCCGAGCGACGCCAACCTCAAGTACCACGAGAACACCTGCCTGGTGCCACCGACAAGAAAGAGCGGCGTCCGCCGTCCCACAGGGATCTGGCGCAATATCGGTCGAACCTCGTCCGGGAGGTGATGTACGTGCTGACTCTTGATGTATCCGACCGCGCCGGCGACTTGCTGGTGATGCGAAAGCGGTCCGTCCACCACTGTCAGACCCGACGGTCCGAGACCGGCGGACACCCTCCCCTCCAACAGGCCCATACGTTTTTGGATGCCTATCCACAGGTCCTCAGGCGCGGAACCCACCGTCGGGACCACGCCGTAGGTTCCATGCCGGGTTTCGATTCCCTCCGCTGCCCGAGCCGACGTGAAGAGACTCCGCTCCACGAGAACATCCACGATTTCTGCGGAACCGTTGCACCGGACCGCACCGGCCGCATAAGTCGCGCACACGCCATAGGTGGGAGGTTCGACACCATCATCTATCCAGACGTTCGCGTCGACTCGACGCACACCGTCCACGAAGACGATTTCGTCTAGAGGGCCGACGTCGACCTCGAGGGGTCGCCAGGCGTCGGCCGTCAATTCCACTGAAACGTCGACGGCAACCGCGGATTCCTCCATCTCAGAGTTCATCGCTGCGCCGTACTCGGGCGCCCAAGTCTCCACCGAGAACCTCACGAGTCGACCCTCGCCACGGTCGATCCGTCAGGGAGCTTTCGCACCTCGTACCGAGTTGGGATCTGATCGGCGAGTTCACGCACGTGAGTGACGAGACCGATCATGCGATCGCGCGAGCCGAGTTCCTGGACTACGGCGGCCACAGTGTCGAGGGTCTCTGCGTCGAGTGTTCCGAATCCTTCGTCGAGGAACATTGACTCGATGCGGGCCGTGCCGATGGCCGAAGTGGCTACCACCCGTTCGGCCAGGGCGAGGGCAAGGGCAAGGGATACAAGGAACGTCTCGCCACCAGATAGCGTCTTCACCGACCGCCGCGCCTCGGCATTGCGGTGGTCGATCACCTCGAAGTCACCCGCGTCGACTGCCAACGAGTAGGCCCCACCCGCCAGTTTCGCTAGCTCAGCGTTGGCGAAATCCACCAGACCGACCAGAGCCTCCTCGATCAGCCATTGCTGGAACTTGTTGGACCTGAGGAGCTTGGCCGTCTCGTCGTATCGGATCCGCTGAGCTTCGACGGTTAGGCACCGGGCCTCCAACTCTTGTCTCTTCTCCAGGTCCGAACGCATCCTGCCGAGGGTGGTTTCCGTCGCTGCGATGGCCGCAGCCACACCCACCCTCGGATCCTCAACGCTCAGATCGGCCTCTGTTATCTCCGATAGCAATGTGCGACGAATCGCTGCAACCTCCGCCTCCTGCTGCGAGACCGCTTTCGTCAGTTCATCCGAACGTTTTGTGAGATCGGTTCGGACTTCGGTGAGCCAATCGAGGAAGATCCGCCAATCGGCCGCCGCATCGACCCGGGAAGGTGACGGGGCATCAAGTCCCGCCAGCGTGTCTCTCGCAGTGTCGAGGGCGGCGGACACCTCCTTGCCCGCCTTCGCCGCCCTGTCCAAAAGAGACTCGGCTTGGGTGAGAGCCCTACGCGCCGCCTCCGTTTCTTCGCGGGCCGTAGCCAAATTCGCGTCGAGAGTCAGCGCGCGCTCCCGTGCAGCAGCCAACTCGGTCAGCGGCGCCATCGAGGCAACCGCTGACCGCGCCATCTCCAACTCTTCGCGGCGCTGCTCAACGAGGACATCAACCCTTGCGACCTCGGTGCTGACATCGTGAAGCCGGGCAGACGTGGAGTCTCGGATATCACGCGCGGCATTCAGGGCGTCGCCTGCCAGGGCCAGATCTGGTGGTGGGGGCCCCTCAGGGACCGTGGTGACGAACTGCAGACATACCGGGCATGGCTGACCGGTGACCACTGCCTCACGCAGCGCGTGGGCGGCATGGACATTCTCCAGATCACGCAGCGCCTCAACCGCGGACTGCAGGGCGGCCTCCGCCGCCACCGCCTCAACTCGGGTCGCATCCAACCTGGACTTGGCTTCCGCTGCCACCTCCGACCCGCGTTCGACGCGCTCGGTCAGGTCGACGACACGCCCATGGGCCTCGATGGACCGGTCCAGGCCGCCAATCTCCCCAATGCCCGCCCGCTCTTGCACCAGTTGAGCGAGCTTGTTCTCTGCATCCGCTGAACGAGAACGGGCTAGTTCCGCAGCCTCGCCAGCCTGTTCGAGTTGCTCACCCAGGCTGGCGAGGCTCTTCGGAGGTTCTATCGAATTGAGACGTTCGATGTCGGCTGCCATCTGGTCCCGGGTTTGTCGGGTCGTGTTCAAAGTGCCTACCAAACCTTCTTCGGCCCTGACCAGTTCGGAGACTCGGTCCGACAATCGGCGCAGTTGAGCGAGACGCGCTTCGGTCTGAACAACCTGACTCTCATCCACCAGTAGGTCGTGGAGTTGGGCCCCCATAGAAGCGGTCTCAGTTGCGAGACGATCCGCGTGAGCTGCTCCCCGCTTCCGCATCTCTTCGTATACGCCCAGGTCGAGCAGCTGTTTCAAGAGCTTCTCTCGCGCAGCGGGGCCGTCGTCGAGGAACGCTGCGAACCGGCCCTGCGGAAGCACCACGGTCTTGGTGAAATGATCGAAGCTGAGTCCCAGCAACTGGGTGATCCGGGCATCTACCTCACGTACACCTTCGATTGCGAACCCGGGACCTTCCAACCGAACGTCGCGCTGCGATGCACCATCACTCTGTCTCACGATCAGCCGACTCACCGTGTAGCTGTCGCCTTCGACCTCGAAAATGAGCCGGATACGGGCCTCCGGTTTTCCCAGTGAGACCACAGGCGTGATCCCCGACAACCGCGGAACGGTGCCGTAGAGCGCAAAACAGATCGCGTCGATGATGCTCGATTTTCCCGAGCCTGTCGGACCGGTGAGGGCGAAGAGATCGGCCCCCTCGAAGTCGATGTCGGTGGGATTACGGAAGGTTGTAAACCCGGAGAGATGTAGAGCAATGGGTCTCATGACACCTCGTCGAAGAGCTCGTCGAACACAGCCACCAAGCTGTCATCGGTGCTTTCCAGGGCGAGATACTCCGAGAAGAGCTCTCGAGGCGGCCGTCCGAGGCGTGCAACGACACGTTGGCGTTCAGGTTCGTCTGCCCGAACCACGGTGACGTCCACCACTCCGGGTATGAGGCCTCGAACCTCGTCTGCCATGCCAACGCGTGGCGACTCCTCAAGGACTACCCGTATATGCGCTTCCCCGACGCTTTCGGCCTGGGAGACCACTTGTTCCATCGTTCCTCGAAGAACGGCGAGTTTGGTCCCCGAACTCAGGGGAAGTTCTGTGACGGATGCTGGCTTGCCAGGCAGAACGTCCACCAACACCGTTGACTTCTGCTCGCCCGCCTCCCCGAAGTCGAGTTGCAAAGGCGAACCGGAATATCGAACGGGTGCGGCCGCCGGAATTCGCTGGGGCCGATGAAGGTGACCGAGCGCCACGTAGGACAGATGTCCTGGGAAAGTCTGGGCAGGCAGGGAGTACTCGAAGACCGTGTGAGCAACTCGCTCGCTACCTGCGGTCATCGCCGGCTCGACATGCATCATCAGATGAGCCACGACCAGGTTGACCGTGTCGGTGCTGGCTCCTGCGGTCAGGGCCTCGATAACACGGCGCATGCGGTCGATGTAGCTAACAGCGTTGTCATCTCGATCTTTCGAGATCAAGTCGTCTGCGGTGACGATGGCGCGCTGACTCGTCCATGGAATCGGAACTACTCGCACGCCAATCGACTCGAAATCCAGGACTCCTCCGCCGTCAGGCGGTTGCACCGATGCGACGGCCGTGACCCGACCGAGATCGAGAAGAGGTTGGAGGGCCTCGATCCGGCGGGGATTGTCGTGGTTTCCCGCCACAGCCACCACGGGAGCGATCTCGGCTAGATCAAGCAATGCTCGATAGACGATGCGTTCGGACTCGGCCGTTGGAGAGGCGACATCGAACAGGTCACCCGCAACGAGCACGAGGTCTACTGCATGCTCACGAGCCTGGTCGACGATCTCACCAAGCACCGCTCGATGCTCATCCGCCCGACTCCGTCCGCGCATCGTCCTGCCGACATGCCAGTCAGATGTGTGCAGCGCCTTCACGGCGCCGATCGTATCGGCAGGTAGCGACACTTCCCCTATACGCTCCCCAACCTATGCGGATCGAGTACCCCCATCGCCACGAACGATTCGGTGCCGTCCGCATCCACGAGACCACCCAGGTGATCGAACTCGACTCCGGCCTCGATGGCGGGAAGGACGAGACCACAATCCAGGGACGGCTGGTGAATCTGGTGTCCCCGACTGCGGTAAACACCATCGAGCGGTCCATGGCGGTGGTCGTGCCGACCAAGAACGAGCGGCGCAAGGTGATCGAAGGAGTGCTCTCCGGCATCCCACACGATTGCCTGATAGTTCTCGTCTCCGCCTCCGATCGCGAACCCATCGATCGCTACGAGATCGAGACCGGACTACTCGAGCGCTTCTGTCACTCGGCCGAGCGACCGGCAGTTGCCGTCCATCAGGACGATCCGGGGCTGGCTGATACCTTGGCTCACGCGGATATGGCCCAACTGGTCGAAGGCACAACGGTCAGGCGTGGAAAGGGCGAGGCGATGCTCGTCGGAATGCTCATCGCCGCTCTCGCCGACAAGGATCACGTCGGGTTCATCGACGCCGACAACTACGTACCAGGTGCAGTGCACGAGTACATAAAGGTCTTCGCTGCCGGGCTGCACCTTGCGCCGACTCCGTATGCCATGGTGCGGATCTCGTGGCAGTCCAAGCCGAAAATCGAAGACGGCCACCTCGTCTTCAACAAGTGGGGACGGACAACCCAGAATACGAATCGCTTCCTGAACCTCTTGCTTTCGGAGTACAACGGTTTTGGAACGGAGGTGATCCGGACAGGCAATTCGGGGGAACACGCGATCACCCTTGAGCTCGCCAAGCGGATGCGCTTCGCCGGAGGCTACGCGGTCGAGCCGTATGAGTTCGTGGATCTCTTCGAGCAGTTCGGAGGAGCGATGCCTTCGGCCCATCCGGAAGTTGCCCGGTCCTTCGTGGACGTATTCCAGGTCGAGACCCGCAACCCGCATTTCCACGAGGACAAGGGCGAGAGTCACGTAGCGGGCATGCGACTCGAGGCTATACGCGCCCTAATGGCCTCACCTTTGTGCACCGATTCGCTGAGCAGCGAGATCAACCAATACCTCACTGATGAAGGCGTAGAAAGCGCGACCCTCGCGGACCCCGTGATCTACGAACCCTGGGAGACCGCCGATCTCGACTCGTTCAGAGAGCACCTAGGCAAGGCCGACACATATCGCGCCATCCCGAACCGTCAGGCATCCGAAGACATCTGAAGTCAGGTGCCCGCGTCGAGCCCCGCGAACGGATCGTCGGGTCCTTCGTCGGACCTGCCGGCGCTCGCCTCAGAAGCCCGGGTAGCCCAGGCAGGGAAGGGGAATTCCAGGACTAGAGGAACCGGAAGCTCAGGTTGGGAGACGATCATCGTGCCCGGTTTCAGGATCGTTGCCCTCTGCCGCTGAACGCTCGGCAAAAAGCCGTACTCCTCGCGCGCTGCCTCCGCCGAGTCGAGTCGGCCAACCACCCGGATGGACGAGTTGGCGATGATTCGTCGCTCGATCTCCGAAGCCGTCTGTTGGGCGCCGATCAGAATGACGCCCAGACTGCGGCCACGCTCGGCGACGTCCAACAGGATTTCCTTTATCGGACTCGAGCCGTCCCGTGGGGCGTACTTGTTCAACTCGTCCAACACCAGGAACAAGAGCTCATCTGACTGGCCGGCCCGCTCTTTGAAGTCGAACTGACGACGGATCGTGACACCGACGACGAATCGCTTGGCCCGATCGTTGAGATTGTGGATGTCGACGACAGTCACCTGAGTGTCGAGGTTGATCTGGTGCTTGGCGGCATTGGCTACGTCTCCACGGATGAGACGCTCCAGGTGGCGCTGGGCTCCGAGCAGCCGGCGAACGAAGGCATTGACGGTCCCTTGGCCGATGGCCGGACCGGCCCAGTCGTAGCTGCTCTCCGGGTCTGTGACCCGTCGCTGTACCAAGTGAGTGAGATCGGCGAAGGTTCGAACCGTCTCACCGTCGAGCATGACGGCACCGTCATCTAGGGGAACGGCCTTGCGGAGCTGTGCCATCACGTTGTGGATAACCATCGTGTACTGCGCCCGATCGTCCTCGGCATCGGCGAACAGGAACGGGAGAAGGTCCTCGTGACAGAATTGCTCGAGAGTCCAGAAAAAGCTCGTCACTACCCCGTCGGTCCGCGAGTAGACGTCGGGCGCGGCGACAGAACCGGGACGAGGCGGGGCGTAGACCGACAGCGATGCGAAGGCTTCGGCAGGCAGACCGAGCTTGGCATACCGGGCCGCCTCATCGGGGTCCATCGCCATGTTCGGCCGGTCCAGGAACAGAAGGTCCTCGCCCTTCACGTTAAAGATCAGGGCTTTGGTGTTCACGCCTCGCTGTCCGAGCACACCGCTCGTGAATATCGAATGGAGCAAGAACGTCGCATAGGTCGTCTTGGTCGCTACGCCTGAGATACCAGAGATGTTGACGTGGGCTCCTCGCGTGCCGTCAAGGAACTCAAGGTTGACGAACAGCGGTTCACCTTGGCGAGACAGCCCAATCGGCAGGCGCTCCTCCATCCGGTCGAAGAAGAGCGCCTTTTCACGCTCATCTCCCACGGCTCTCCGAACCGCCTGACCGGGACGAGGAGGAACAAATGTCTCAGGTTCGAAGCGGGTGGCGGAGACTTTGGCTGACTCTGAGACCTCGGCGGGAAGCACACCGTCGGAGATGAGAAACACGTCAGAGTCGAAGCGGGCGCCTTCATGACGGGCTCTCACCTGGGCGACCATCCCGTACATCGACACGATCTCCCCGCCAGGCAACACACGCTCCAAAGCCACGACATCGTCCAGTTGCAAGTACTGACCCTCTGCCACAGCAACCCAGAACTCGAGGGGTGTCGCATCATCGGTGCCGATGACGCGACCGACAGTTGTCTGGTCGGGGTTGGAGTCATTCATCGGAGGCGAGAGTATCAGTGGGGACCGACAGGAACGGCCCCGCCTACGATCGCACCGTGACTCGGACCAACTCACCTGATCAACCCCGGATCGGGACGGTCCGTTTGGTGCTGTTGAAGCTCGTACTCAACACAGCAGTCCGACTCGTCTACCCGTTTCTTCCGGCGATTGCCCGGGGACTCGGGATCAGTATCGGCGAGGCAGGGGCCCTCGTCTCCGTCAGATGGGCAGCCGGGTTCGCGTCACCGGTGGCCATCGGAGTGGCAGGGCCCCGGGCAACAAGTCGAGCGCTCCTCCTGACCGGCCTGGGCGTTTTCGCAGTCGGCTCTTTGGTAACAGCGTGGGTCGGAATGTTCGCCGGAGCTGTCATCGGATTTGCGCTGATCGGCTTCGCCAAACCCCTGTTCGACGTCGGGGCCCAGGCCCACATCTCCGAACGAGTACCCTGGCACCGTCGCAGCCGCCACATCGGATTGCTCGAAGTCTCATGGGCTGGTGGCTTGCTCGTGGGCGCGCCCGTGGCGGGCTGGCTCATAGAACGCGGCGCGTGGAATACCCCGTTCCTGACCCTGGGATTGCTCGCCACAGGCGGTCTCGTGGCAGTCGCGATGCTGGACCGCGTCGAAACCGAAACACCCGTCGAGATCGCGGCAAAGCCCAAGGTCCGCGGTCCGGCTCGCACCTTCCTGGTCGTCTCCGGCCTCGTTGGGTTCACGCTGGAGGTCCTCCTCGTGAACCTCGGAACCTGGCTGGAGAACAACTTCGGGCTGGCGCTGCTGGCCCTCGGCGGAGTGGGAACCGTCATTGGGATCGCGGAACTGATCGGCGAGGGCGGGGTCGTGACGATCACCGACAGGGTGAACAAACGCAACGCGCTGGCAACTGCGCTCGGACTGGCGAGCGTCGTGTTCGCAGTGCTGGCTTGGACCGCAGACTCGCTGATTGTTGGCGTTGGCGTGCTGGCCGTCGGAATTGCCCTGATCGAGTACACGATCGTCTCTGCCATGTCGGTCGCCACCGAACTGCATCCGGGCAATCGAACGGGGTACCTGGCGTGGTTTGCAGTTGCATCTGGAATCGGCCGAATCGGCGGGGACCTGCTCGGCCCGTGGATGTTCGGTGTGGGTGGCATGCGACTGACATCGATCGTCGCAGCGATCGGTTCGATAGCCGCCGCCGCAATCCTCCTCCGCCTCCCCACGCTCGACCACACCCGTACCCAGGGCTAAGCCGCCAGGTTCAGGACGCGATGAGGGCCATCGCAAGGATCGCCAGTGCCAGTCCGACCCATTGGAATCTGCGAACGGCCTCCTTGAGAACTAGGGCAGACAAGACGACCGTCACGGTCGGGTACAGCGATGAGATCACGGCGCCCTCGCCGAGCGGACCTCTTTGCAGCGCCAGCAGAATGAAGACGTTGGCGGCCATATCTCCCACGCCAACCGCCCCAATCAGCCGACGCGTCGGCCAGTCGACGGATCCGGCGCCGGCATTCCTGCGAATCAGGAAAAGAACCAGGATCGATGCTGTCCGAGCAGGAATGAGGGGCCAGAGCCCGGCAGACTCGGGGATCGGCGAGAGGAAAATGAAGAACAACCCGAAACCGAGACCAGCGATGAGCCCATAGGAAAAGCCGGAGGATTCCCCCAGCCGACCACCACTCACAAGCCACACGGCCACGGCGGCAAGGACGAATCCCACCAAGGTGACGGGCGATGGTCGCTCGCCGAGGATCAACGCGGCGACCGCAGGAATGACTCCAGACAACACCCCGGACATCGGGGCCACCACCGCCGATCGTCCGGTCGAAAGTCCCTTGTAGAGGAATACGAGGCCC
>JBGTKD010000103.1:0-22718 GCA_041744795.1 Acidimicrobiia bacterium | reverse complement strand
TCGTTTGAGGACATCACGCTGCTGACGCAGCTCCACGACCTCTCGCCGCAACCGGGCCAGCTCCTCAGCCTCGGTCTCGGTCACACCACCATCGCTCTGCTGAGCGTGACGATCCTTCGACACCCAATTCCACAACGTGTTCTCACTGATCCCAAGATCACGAGCAACACAAGCAACCGAACGACCCGAATCCTTAACAATCTGGACCGCTCCCGCCTTGTACTCAGAATCAAACTCTCTCCTATTCACAGACATGACACCTCCACAGGGTCCGGTCTACACGATCCTGGGGGAAGCCCACTGCGGCTCGCTCCTGGGGGGAGAGACTTGAAATCGGTCCGGCCTTCGGCCGTCCCATCGGCCCGGCCTGTCGGCCGGCCTGTTTCTTGTTCCCTTCGGGACCGCCCCCTCCAACACTCGCTCGCCTAACGGCGAGCTCCCGAGGGGGAGAGGCTGAAGAGAATTGACAGTGTGACATCAAACTGACATCATCATGACATCGGACTGAAAGCGGTGGTGGGTGCGGACATTCTTGAAGGTGTGGGTCGGTCAGCTCGTGTCCCAGGTGGGGACATCCATGACTGGCTTCGCTCTGACCATCTGGGTCTACCAGGACAGCGGCTCAGTCACCCGTCTCGGGATCATGCTCCTCGCGGTCAATCTTCCGGCGATCCTCATTGCGCCAACTGCCGGAGTCCTGATCGACCGGCTCAACCGACGCGTGGTCATGCTCGTGGCAGACACGGTGGCCGGTCTGGGATCGCTCACCATTGCACTGCTGTATTTCACCGACAGTCTGGTCTTCTGGCAGATCCTGATTGTGGGCGCAGTCTCTTCTGCTTCGTCGGCGTTTCAGGAACCTGCATATCGGGCCGCCCTCCCGACGATCGTTGCGAAGGATTCGCTGGGGCGGGCTAACGGCCTCATCGAACTCGGCCCGGCAGTCGGCACACTCCTGGCTCCGGCTATCGCTGGCGGGCTTATGGTCTCTGTCGGGCTTGGCGCGGTATTAGCTGTCGACTTCTTCACGTTCTTGGTTGCCGTGGCCACACTCCTCATCGTCCGTTTCCCGGACGTCGCCGAGGATGGGGCCGAGCGGCGATCCATCTGGATCGAGTTCTTAGAAGGCCTGAACTACCTGCGGGACCGCCGGGGACTTCTGGGCTTTCTGTTCCTCGCGGCGGCACTGAACTTTGTGTTGGCATTCTCCAATGTGCTCTGGATTCCGGTCTTCTTGTCCTTCACTAACGAAGCGGCGCTGGGTCTGGCGATGAGCGCAATTGGGGGAGCGTTGGTACTCGGATCGGTCGTGATGAGCGCTTGGGGTGGACCGAAGGCGCGTATCAGAGGCATGCTCCTGTTCATGGCGGTGGGTGGGCTCGGCCTTGTCATCGCAGGTCTGAAGCCGAGCCTTGCGGTAGCGATAGGTGGGTCGGTCTTGCTGATGCTGGTGGTACCCATCGTCAGCGGTACCAGCCAGACGCTGTGGCAGACCAAGATCGCGCCAGCGGTTCAGGGCCGGGTGTTCTCGACGAGACGGATGGTCGCTCAGATGGGCATGCCTATCGCGTTCGTGGCGGCCGGCCCGATCGCCGACAATGTTTTCGAACCGCTCCTCATGCCCGACGGCGCCCTGGCCGACTCGCTCGGAGTGATTTGGGAGACAGGACCGGGCCGCGGTAGTGCCCTCCTCGTTTCGTGTGTGGGTGTGGCCGTGATCGTCATCGCAGGCCTGGGGTGGCTGACACCTTCCATTCGAAACATCGAACGCGATATCGCAGATGCTCTGCCGGAATCGGAATCGGAATCGGAACCGGAGCCGGTGGGATAACTTCGCAGGGGCGGGGGCGGCACGGGCCTCCATCCTCTCACCAGGGAGCCGTCGACGCCCCTGCGAGATCCACCAACAACTGGATCGGCCTATGAACTCTCCATCACGAACGCGGCGATGAGGTCGCCGACGATGCGCGGGCTGGTCACCTCGCCGTGTCCGGCATCGGAGACGATTTTGAGTGTGGCCGACGCCCCCGCCTGGTCAACCGCGAGGTAGAGGTTTTCTGTCATCCCGACAGGCACCAGTTCGTCAGCCGTTCCATGGATCAACAGAATCTCGAGGTTGGGTGAGATCTGATCGACGTAGGTGTAGGGGTTGCCTTGGTTCCAAGGCGTGGGATCCTCCGATAGGGAGGTGCCGTAGAACGACTGCAGCAGAAAGGCGTAGGCGTCGGTGTCGTACGAACCCGCCAGCCCCACCCATGCATCGACCGGGAGATCCGCGCCTGGGCACTCTCCACCAAAAGTGTCCGGGCTGAACGCAACGAGGGATGAGAGATGGGCTCCCGCCGAATGTCCGATCAGGGTGAAGTGGTTCGCCGAGGTCGAGTAGTCGAGTGCACGATCACGGGCGTAGGCGACTGCGCAGGCGACGTCCTCCACCATTGCGGGGAACGCTCCTCCCTGGGTAATGGTGCGGTATGAGGCGTTGAAGACGACGAACCCGCGCGCAGCGAGGCCGTCTGCCAGGTATCCCATGGAGTCGAGTCGACCCCCGTACCAGCCACCCCCGTGCACCAGTACGGCGATGGGATGGTTGGAACGATCGACCGGCGCGTGAACGTCGATTCGGAGCCCGTCCCGGTACTTGAACGAACCCTTCCAGTACTCGTAGATGATCTGCTCGACGGGCTGGGGGAGAGTCGTCTCCGTCGTCGGAACGGCTAGGTCTGAAGTGGTAGTCGAAGTGGTGGAGGTCTCGGTGGTGGTTGTCTGGGCAGCCGACCCGGACTGTTCTGTTTCATCGCTGGACGATGACGAACATGCGGCGACGAGCAAGAGGGATACAGCCAGTAGGCGATACATGATCATCGAAGGCTACGGCCGCAGCGCCCTAACCGGAGAGGGCCGAGGCGGCTTCCCGGTCGCACATGATTGTCACGTGACCTTCCGCATGGCGAAGCAACTGGATCGGAAATTGTCCGTCCGGGCCTTCGATCACCTCTGCCAAGACTCCTGCTTTTGCCTGGCCGGACACGAGCACAAGGACTTGGCGGGCGATCTTCAATAGCTGCGGTGTGGCCGTCAGACGCCAGTTGTCGACTTGTGGCACGCGATTGGCCACGAACCATCGGTGCGGGTCGGGCTCTAATGCGTCCGTGCCGGGAAATAGCGAGGCTGTGTGTCCGTCGGTTCCCATGCCCAGCAATATCAGGTCTGGCGGCCCGTCTTCATGCATCGAACGCAGTTCGGCGTCGTAATGGGCGGCCGAGTCTGCCGGGTCCAGAAAGCTCGAGTGACGGGGACGGATCAGCCGGTCGGCGGCTTCTGGAGGTAAGCACTCCAGCGCCATCCTGCCATTCGACTCCGGGTCATCATGCGGGACCCAGCGCTCATCCGAAAGCCACATCGAGACTCTGTCCCACTGGATGTCATGCTCGCCGAGCGCTGTGTAGGCGTCGGATGGGGTCGACCCGCCGGCCAGACCGAGGGTCAACGGCTCGGCCGCCGCGCGCTCAGCGATGAGAGCCGCGGTTGCTTCGGCGAGTTCGGCGCGACTTTCATATATAGAGAGGTCCATAGACTTTGGAGGGTACTGCAGGGGGTAGCTGTACCCTCGCCGGGGCATGGACATAACGCTGCCCTCAGGCGGGTCGGTCGGTGTCGTGGTCCGGGGTGCAGGTGATCTGACTCTGCTCCTCGCTCACGGAGCCGGGACCGACCAGCACCACCGTTCGATCGTGGGAATCTCGGGGGCGATAGCCGAGCACGGTGTTCGGGTCGTCACGTTCAACTACCCCTACACCCAAGCTGGTAGGCGACGCCCTGACCGGCCGGCCGTCCCACTCGCGAGCCACTCGACGGTCGCCACGGCCATCGCGGACCGCTTCGGCGGTCCGCTGGTACTGGGTGGCAGGTCGATGGGCGGTCGGATGGCAACGATGCTCGTCGCAGACGGCTACCCGGCGCGCGGTGTCGTCCTTTACGCCTATCCGTTGCACCCTGCCGGAAAACCAGACAACTTGCGGATCGATCACCTGCCGGCGGTGGCGGCCCCAATGCTGTTCTTTCAGGGTTCTCGCGACGCGTTGAGCCGAGGGGAACTCTTCGATCGCCACGTGCGCTCGCTCCCAACCGCCACCGTTGTCGACATGGAGGGCGCTGATCACTCGTTCCGGGGTCGCGAATGGCCGGAGGAGAAGCTTTATGACTTCCTTGCGCATCACACGGTGGACTGGATCGGCCGGCTCGACGGGTAGACGCATCGAATCAACGGACCAACAGCTCGAGCCAGTTTGCTGCTGTGCCAGCCAGCCGCGACAATACGGGGTCTCGTTTTCCCGCCGCTTCGCAGGAGTCTTTGCCAATGTCGTCTGACCAGATCAGTTTGCGCGCCGAAACCGGCCGCGCCACCGGAAGTCGCTCGTCTCGTCGCTTGCGTCGGGCCGGAAGCGTGCCTGCGATCGTCTACGGCAAGGACACCGATCCGCTGCCCATCGCGATCGACCACACCGAACTGCGCGCTGCACTGACCACCGAAAGCGGTCTCAACGCGCTGATCAATCTGGACGTCGGTGACAACAACATCCTCACGCTTGCCCGAGTGGTCGAAACTCACCCCTATCGCAGGGAAATCCGCCACGTTGACTTTGTGACGGTCTCGATCACCGACACGGTTGCTACCGAAATCCCTGTCCATCTTGTGGGCGAAGCCCCTGGGATCGAGGCGGGCGGAGTCCTGTCCACCGCCAGGACCATGGTTCAGATCGAGGCTCTGGTCACGAACATTCCCACTTATGTCGAATTGGATATCTCTTCTTTGGACGTTGGCGATGCCCTCCGCATTGCCGACCTGCCAGCTATCGACGGCGTGGTCTACACAGAGGATCCTGCGTACACGGTCGTGTCGGTGACTGTTCCCGCTGCCGAAGAGCCGGAAGAGCCCGAAGAGACCGAGGGCGAAGAGGGCGTCGAGGGCGAAGAGGGCGAGGCTGTCGAGGGTGAAGAGTCCGAAGAGGCTGCCGAGGGTTCTGACGGCGACGACGCCGGCGAATAGCGCATGAAGGTCGTTGTCGGTCTCCGGAACCCCGGATCCGACTACGAGGGGACCCGGCACAACATCGGAGCCGAGGTTCTCGGGGAGTTGGCCCGACGCCACGGCGAGCGCTTCAAGGCGAAGCTGATGCGGACCCGCTCCGAGGTCGCGGAGATGCACCTCGGTGCTGAGAAGGTCGTTCTCGCGCTTCCACTCTCATTCATGAACGAGTCGGGCGGTCCAGTGTCCGCTGTGCTCCGGTACATGAAGACAGACGTATCTGAGTTGCTCGTCGTCCACGATGACATCGATCTGGACTTCGGGAGGTTGAGGATCCAGGTCGGCGGAGGTTCGGGTGGCCACAACGGTATTCGCTCCCTAGAGCGGTCCCTCGGCACCAAAGAGTTCAGCCGGCTGAAGGTGGGTGTGGGTCGTCCCCCGGGCCGCCAGGATCCTGCCGACTTCGTGCTTCGGCGCTTTGGCACTCGGGAGAGGCTCGATGCCGATCTGGTGGTGGTTGATGCTGCCGATGTGGTCGAGCGTTGGGTCTCCGATCCCCAGCGAGCCCAGGAGCAAGCCGCCCATCGGTCCCCAGGCTGACCCGCGCCCGGGAGGCTGGACTAGGTTCGTTCCCGGAGGGAGGGCAAAGTTGGGCAAACTCGTCGGAGCGTTGGACCAGGGAACTACCAGCACGCGGTTCATCATCTTCGACACTGCGGGTGCGGTCGTGGCGGTCGATCAGCAAGAACACCGCCAGATCTTTCCCAAGCCAGGCTGGGTGGAGCACGATCCCGTAGAGATCATCGACCGTATGTGGTCGGTCATCCGCGGCGCCCTGGACAAGGCCGGGATAGAGGGGTCCGAACTCGCGGCGGTGGGTATCACCAACCAGCGCGAAACCGCGGTTCTTTGGGACCGGGCTACCGGCGAGCCAGCGGCGAATGCGATCGTGTGGCAGGACACCAGGACCGACGAGTTGGTCCGCGTGCTCGGTGGCGGAGTCGGCTCGGATCGGTTCCGATCAAAGACGGGGCTTCCTCTGGCGACCTATTTCGCAGGGCCCAAAGTTCGCTGGCTGCTCGACGACCGTCCGGACCTCGCCCAGAGGGCCGAGGGAGGTGAACTCGCCTTCGGGACCGTGGACTCGTGGGTGGTCTGGCACTTGACCGGAGGAACCCGTCATGTGACCGACGTCACTAACGCATCCCGGACGATGCTCATGGACCTGGCCACCCTGCAATGGGACGATGAGCTCACCCGCGAGATCGGCGTACCCGAATCTGTCCTGCCCGAGATCGTCCCATCCGTCGGAGTCCTCGGGTATGGCACCGGTCCCCTCGAAGGCGTCCCGATCGGTGGGGTCCTCGGCGACCAGCAGGCGGCGCTGTTCGGCCAGACATGTTTCGACATAGGCAGTGCCAAAAACACTTATGGCACGGGCAACTTCATGCTGTTGAACACAGGGACCGAACTTGTCCACTCCGAGAATGGTCTGCTCACCACCGTCGGCTATCAAATAGGTGACGAAGCCCCTGTGTACGCGCTGGAAGGCTCTATCGCCGTAACGGGCTCGCTCGTCCAGTGGTTGAGGGACAACCTTGGTTTGATCGACAGCGCCTCCGAGGTGGAAGAGCTTGCCCGGTCGGTCGCGGACAACGGTGACGTCTACTTCGTACCTGCCTTTTCAGGACTGTTCGCCCCCCATTGGCGGTCTGACGCGCGTGGTGTGATCGTCGGTCTCACCCGGTATGCAACGCGTGGTCACATCGCTCGGGCTGCCCTCGAAGCGACAGCGTTCCAGACCCGGGAGGTCCTAGACGCGATGAACGCCGATTCGGGTGTCGACCTCACCGAATTGAAGGTCGACGGTGGCATGGTGGAAAACGAGCTCCTCATGCAGTTTCAAGCCGACGTTCTCGGCGTGCCAGTCATTCGCCCGAAGACAGCAGAGACGACTGCGCTCGGAGCGGCCTACGCCGCGGGGCTCGCCGTCGGCGTGTGGGACTCGGTGGATGACCTGCGTGCGAATTGGGGAGAGGACCGGCGTTGGGAGCCGAAGATGGACCAAGTTGTGCGTGCCGCGATCTATGAGCGGTGGAAGAAGGCCGTGGAGCGCACATTCGACTGGGTGTGAGAGTCGCGTCGTCAGAGAGCCTCGGCAGCCAACTCTTGTTCATGGTCTGCAAGTGCGGACTCGCGTTCCTGAGCGCTCCATCCGAGTTCAACGGCCATCACATCGGCGATCCTGTCGCTATCGGATCGACCATGGTCGTTGGTGAACCAGGCCAGGTGAGTTCTCCGCAGCGTGATGTCCGAGATTCGGGTGGCTCCCTCGTTGCGGATCGCGTGCACGACGTCGGCCAGCGAAGAGCGACGGTCACCTAGTGGGGTGGCCAGGGAAGTATCAGTCTCCATCAACTCGGCGATTCGTTCGACATCTCCACCGTTGCGATCGATCGTCGGACCTATGACGTCCGGATGGGCTCCCGCCGCACGGAGGCGTGCTTCCAAACGCGCTCGATCCGCCCCTGCTCCAATGAGGGGCAATGAGTCCGTGGACGATCGCACACCCAAACCCAGTGCACTTGCGACGGTGTCGGATGCCTCTGCAGCAATGCGGCGGTAGGTCGTGAGCTTTCCCCCAGCCACCTGGATGTAGCCCGGCACCGGCTGTTCGATCACATGTTCGCGAGAGGCTCTTGGGCTGGATCCACCGCCGGTGTCCTTGAGAGCCCGCAGACCGGCAAACGCGCTTATCGGCTGGAAGTCGTCGACGTCCAGGTAGCGGCGAACGTGACGTATCAGGTACTCGGTGTCTTCGGGGCTGGCGGTCGGATGCGTCGGCTCGCTGGTGTAGTCGGTGTCGGTAGTGCCGATCATCGAGTGACCGAGCCAGGGAACGATGTACAAGACCCTTCCGTCATCTGTTTCGGGGAGCACGAGGGCTCTCTCACCAAGGTTTGTCACCTGTCGACTGACGATGAGGTGGCTGCCCTTGGATCTGACGACTCGCAGGTTCGACTCGCCCGTCGACAGTCCTGGCGGATCGAACGCGCCGGTGGCCGCCAGGACCGTCTTGGCAGTGGTGGTGAATCTTTCCCCGGTCTGGCGGTCATGGCAGCGAACCCGAAACCCCGGATCGAGCGGTTCAACCAGTTCCACCTCTATCCGGTTCGTGGCAACGGCGCCGTATCTGACCACGGCTGTCTTGATCAGGCTGATCACCAGGCGGGCGTCATCGGTCTGGGCGTCGGAGTAGACAAAGCCCCCCTTGAGGCCCTCGGGGCGCAGTGTTGGGAGATCCGCCAGGAGACGTTCGGCAGAGATCGCGCTATGTCGCGATCCAGGTCTGCCGAGGCCGCCGAGCAGGTCGTAAGCAACCAATCCGGCTCGCAACGCCAGCGGCGCCTTCCAACCTCGGGACGCCCACGAAGGAGCATCGGCCAGGCCGAACTGGCGATATAGCGGGACGACGAACTCCAGAGGGTGGTACAGAAAGTCAGCCACCCGAGCCAGGACCTTCTGTTCGCGCAGGCCTTCAGACACCAGAGCAAAGTGAAATTGAGGCATGTAGCGAATGCCGCCGTGAAAAAGCTTGGTTGACCTCGAGGATGTTCCCTGGGCAAAGTCGGAACGGTCGACAACAGCCACTTCGAGACCGCGGGCGCTCAGATCGAGTGCGGCCCCGGCTCCCGTTACGCCGCCGCCGACGATCAGCACATCGAAGGTGCGGTTGAGCCGCGTCACATGGTCAGAGCGAGCCCAGTCGGTGATCACTCTGCGCAAACTACTTGCGGTGTGTGAGAGTCCCAATACAACGCTGCGTACAATCGCCGCGGTCGGTGTTCGGAGGAGGTGTCGCATCACGATCCCAGATCTGCTGGCGGTAGCACGAGTGATCCTTGTGCCCGTTGTGATGGTGCTCGTGCGCAGCTCGGACCGACTCGAGCATGCATACGGGTATGCGTTGGCATTGTTCGTGGTCGCGGCGCTGACAGACTTTTTCGACGGCTACCTAGCTAGGCGAATGGGTACCGAGAGCACGCTGGGAGCCTTCTTGGATACGACCGCCGACAAGCTTCTTGTAACTGGCACGCTCTTCGCTCTGGTGTCTGTGGACAGGGTGTCGATTTGGGCAGCAGTGATCATCGTGATGCGCGAGTTCATCGTGATGGCGTTGCGCGGATTGGTTGCCATGTCCGGTTGGTACATCGCTCCTTCGGCTTGGGGAAAGATCAAGGCAACAGTGCAGTTCACTGCGATTGGGCTGGCCTTCGTCCGGTTGCCTGAACCTTGGGGCCCGATGTACCTCGATCAGTGGGCGATGTGGGTGGCCGTTGCCGTCACGATTGCGTCAGGGTGGCAGTACCTGTCTCTGTTCATGGAAAATGTGCGGGCGGCACGGGCCACGGTGGCGTGAAAGTTGCTGTAACCGGAGGGTCGGGCGTCGTTGGCGCCGCTGTGGTGCGGCATCTGGCCGCCGCCGAACGCCAGGTAATGGCCCTCTCTCGAAGCGAGTTCACCGACGTAGCTCTCCGCCACCTCGGCGCGTCGCCGATCAGGGGGGACGTAACCGACTCCGAAAGTCTGCGGTCCCTGTTCGCGGGAACTGAGGTCGTCTATCACATCGCTGGGATCAACACGATGTGTCCGTCGGATCCAGGAGAGTTGGAGCGCGTGAACGTGGGTGGCTCGATGGCCGTGGTCCGGGCGGCAGAGGCTGTCGGCGTGAGGCGCATTGTCTACACGTCGTCGGCAGCCACGATCGGCGAGGCGCGGGGAACTGTTGGCACCGAGAAGACGACGCATCGGGGGACGTACTTGTCCCACTACGAGCGATCGAAGCATCTGGCCGAACTGGCGGTGACATCCGCCGCCAGCTCAATTGAGATCATTTCGGTCAACCCTTCCTCCGTCCAAGGTCCGGGCCGAGCGACGGGAACTGGGGCACTGATTCTTGATCTCCTTCGAGGACGTCTCCCGGCGCTGGTGGATACCCGCGTGTCGATCGTCGACATCGAGGACTGTGCAAAGGGCCATCTGCTTGCCGAGAAGCACGGTCGGCCAGGGGAGCGCTATCTCCTCAACTCCTTCACGCTTTCAATGAAGGAAGCCGTTGGCCTGTTGGAGGAACAAACGGACGATCCGATTGCCGTGCGGTGGCTGCCCGGATGGCTTGCATCCGTCGGTGTGATCCCTGTCGAGGCATGGGCTCGGGCCCGAGGTCAACAGCCACGAGTGTGTCGGGAAATGGTCCGCACTCTCCGTCATGGGCACGCCTACGACGGATCGAAGGCGGCCGCCGAGTTGGGTCTGAGCTACACAAGCCCGCGCGATCTGCTCCGGCGCCTGGTCGAGTGGTTTCGGGCCGAGGGCATGCTGTGACTGACGTGACGGTGGCGTCTGGTCGTCGGGACGAGTACATCGGTTTGCTCGAAGGTGCCGGTGTGGGCATCGTCGAATCCTCCGAAATACTCCTCGCCGACCCTGTGCTCGTGAACGAGATAGATCTCCGGTCGACGCGGTGGATTCAATCGACCTGGGCGGGAGTCGACGCGATTGATTGGTCGAAGGTTCCGTCCGACGTTGTGGTCACGACTCTCCCCGGCGTGTTCGGACCACAGATCACCGAGTTCGTCTTCGCTCACCTTCTAGGTCGTACCCAGCGCGTTCCTTGGAGGCACACGGCGCGCGCCTGGGACGAGACTCCGCCAGGATCGCTGCGTGGATCAACACTCGGCATACTCGGAGCGGGTTCGATCGGGTCCGCGATTGCAGAGGCCGCGCAGCTCTTCGGGATGACCGTACGCGGGTGTCGCCGTTCGGGTGCACAGGACGGCCACTACGACAGGATGTACGCGATGTCGGACCTGGACGAGTTCGCAGCGGGCCTCGACCACCTCGTGGTAGTTCTCCCCTCTACTCCCGAGACCCATCACTTGGTGGATGCCAACGTCCTGAGTCAGCTCTGTCACGGCGCGACGTTGATCAACGTAGGACGCGGGAGCACAGTGGACACCGAGGCCGTTCTGGACTTCACCCGATCTGGTGGTTTGGGACTGGCTGTCCTTGATGTGACCGACCCTGAGCCGCTACCGGTCGATCACCCGGCCTGGTCGGTCCCCAAAATCGTGATAACCGGGCACACCGCAGCCATCAGCCTCCCTCAGGACATTGTCCAGTTCTTCCTGGCAAACCTGGCACGATTCGAGGCCGGCGAACCTCTCACCGGCCTCGTCGACCGCTCGAAGGGTTACTGATGGTCATTCCAACACCCGAACAGGTCGATGCCTTCGTCGCCTTGGAGTATCCGACGGTGGCCGCTGGAGGCTTTCGTTGTGAGTCCATGGAGGTGGGTACGGCTGTTGCGCGATGGGCATACGATCCTGAGACTCTGAGGCCCGGGGGGCTGATCTCGGGACCCGTCCAGTTCACGATCGCCGACATCGCATTGTGGTATCTGTCCTTCACGGTTCTCGGCTTACAGCCCATGGCAGTGACATCGGATCTGGCCATTACGTTTCTGCGCCCGGCGATCGGCGGTGATCTCGTGGCGACGGCCCACCTCCTGCGAGCGGGCCGCACCCGCATAAGTGGAAGGGTGGAAATCCTGGTGGACGGCCAGGATCGCCTCGTTGCCCATGCCACCGGAAGCTACGCCTTACTCAGCACGCCATGACCGAGGAGAAGGGCTCAGCAACGCCCGAGAGCCGGGAGCAGGCTCCGGTGCCGGACCACGCCAAGACGATTCTCGTTCCGATCGCCAACCCGGACAGTGCCCATGCTTTGTTGAGCCTGGCAGGCAGCCTGGCGGACACGACTGACGGTCGGGTGGTCGCACTGGCAGTCGTGGTAGGCGACGACGCGGTCGAGGAACAGAAGGAAGCCCTGCAGAAGCTCGAGGAGACCGTGGCGGCCATCCCCGAGGTTGCCGGAACGAAGGTCGAAATGGCTACTCGGTCGGCTCCCACGGTGGCACGCGGCATCCTCGATGCGGGCTCCGAGGTGGGGGCAGACATGATCCTCCTCGGCGTTCATCAATCCAGGAAGGGCGATGTGTCCCTCGGCCCGGTCGTCGAAGCGGTCATGTCGACCTCCGACGCGGATGTGTTGGTTGTGCGGATACCGCCGCGTACATCTGGACCGTTCAACGGAATCAAGCGGGTGCTTGTCGGCGTCGACGGCTCGGACGAGTCACGGGTTGCGGTGCGAGTCGCGCTGCTGATCGCTGAATCGATGGGAGCAGGCGTCGTCGCCTTGCACGTGCAGGGCAGCGAGGTGCCGAGGGCGATCGGCCTCGCGACCATCGAGCGAAGCCTGGATGGCGTCGAGGGTTCGTATGTCTGCACCCGTGAATTGGTGGTGGCCAACGACGTCAGCCGGGGAATCCTGGCACGCGCCGAGGCGACGGATCTGGTCGTTCTCGGAGTGAATGTCGGGAAGCACGTTTTGCAGTGGCGAGACACCGCAGTGGCGGTGGATGTGTTGAGAAGTGCTCCCGGTCCTGTCATAACCGTGGGCCGCCAGGTTTCGGGCCGGACCCTTGCCGGGATATTGCGGCGGATTCGACCCAAGCTCACAGGAATTGAGCAAGAGGCCGTCATATGGCAGAGCGAACGTCTGGCGGGACTCTCCGTCGACTTCGTCCTTCTGAGCGCGATTTCTGGGCTGCTTGCTGCGTTCGGGCTTCTACTCAACTCGCCAGCAGTCGTCATCGGCGCAATGCTCGTGGCACCTCTCCTTGGACCCCTGGTTGCTATTTCGGTCGGCCTTGTCACGGCCAGACTGCGGCTATTCAGCAGGGCGATGGTCACCGTGTTTGTCGGTGCGGCCAGCGGGGTGGCTTGCGGATGGCTCTTGGGTCTCATAGTTCCGCTCGAATCTCCGACATCTGAGATGCTTGCCCGCGGCAACCCGACTCTTCTCGACGCGGGTGTAGCCCTGGCGGCGGGCGCTGTCGGGGCTTACGCGACGGCCCGCAAGGAGATTCCCGCAGCGTTGGCGGGTGTGGCTATTGCGGCGGCTCTCGTGCCGCCGCTGGGCACGATCGGACTCGGGATAGCTTTGGGTGACTGGGGTCTGGCGTTTGGGGCAACCCTCCTGTTTCTCACGAACATCATTTCGGTAGCCGTGATCGGATCCGGGGTGTTCTTGTGGTTAGGGATGCGATCGGGCGAGCGGGGATTGAGGGAGAAGCGAGCCGCGCTGTCGCTCGGGCTGGTCGGCGTAATGACTCTCCTGACCGTGATCGTCGTACTCCAAGTGGTCGAAGATGCGAGATTGGTGGTCGTGGCTGAGCGCAATCTCGCTTCGGCGTTGACGGACGCTGAGGTGGTATCGATGGAGTACGAGCCGGGCGACCCGATAAAACTGCTCGCCACTGTTCGGACACAAACAACGATCACGCCTGCTCAGGTGGCCGCCATCGAACGGGGGTTGGCGGCTCGGTTTGGGGCGGATGTCGAGCTCTCTGTGGTGATCGAGAGCGTCGTCCGCGCCGCGCCCTGATACGGGGTCCTACTCTCTCCGATCCCGTGTCCGTCCCGCTCGCACCTCTCGTCGGCCTTTGGAAGGCCAGCCCTCCGCCCAAACCGACCGGACGCTGGGTGGTCGCGCCCGGCGCCCGCTCGTATGCGATTGCTGGGTTGGCCGCCCGTTCCGAAGTGCCGCTGTTGGTGATAGTTCCAGGTGAACGCGATGCCGAAGATCTAGTCGATGACGTCGGTCTGTTTATCGGAGACGTGACTCTGATGCCGGCCTGGGAGACCCTTCCGTTCGAACACCTCTCGCCCAACGTAGGCACCATGGCTCGTCGTGCAATGGCACGCCATCGACTCGCTTCCGGCGGAGCCGGCACGGTCGTTGTGGCATCGGTCAGAGCAGCGATCCAGCGGCTGTCGCCATCGTCCGCATCGCCGATCGAACTGCGGTCTGGAACCGACTTCGATGTGACTGAGCTTGCAAACACGCTTGTCGTCATGGGTTATGACCGCACAGATCGCGTCGAATCGCGAGGTGAGTTCGCCATCCGTGGTGGGATCGTGGACGTGTTCCCTGCCCAAGCCGAGGAGCCTGCGCGCATCGACTTCTGGGGCGACACGGTCGAAGAGATCCGGGTATTCGGGATCGGTGACCAGCGATCGGCCGAGCCAGTGGATTCAGTCGAGCTCTTTCCTGCGAGAGAGTTCCGGGCTGACGGAGAGATGGCGCACACCGCCGATCTACTCGTGGCGACTGCGTCATGGAACGCCTCCGTCTGGGAGCGGATCGCCCAGTTCCAGCAGTTCGCAGGCATGGAGTCGTGGATGCCCTGGTTTGCACCAGAGTCGACGGTCATCGACGCGGCAGCCACCGCGGCGGTAGTCGTGATTGACCCCGTCAGGGCTCTGGACCGGGCTCGCGATCTCCGCAAAGAGGAGGACGATCTTGCTGCGGCTCTTGCCCCGACCTGGGGGAGTGGTGCGCCGGAGGCGGGAGAACACCCCGCCCTTTTCCTCGATATCGAGGAGCGCCTGACAAACAGAGCACATCTCCAGATGCCCTCTACTCCGACCGGTCCGGATGATGTGGTCCTGGACGCAACAGGCTTCGACGCCACCCCCGGAGACGTCGAGTCCGTGACGGCGGGACTCCAACGGTTGCTCGCCAAAGGAATCGTGCCGGTCATAGCCATGGACGGCGAGGTTGCTGCTGACCGCGTGGCCCGCGTGCTCTCAGAACAGGGTGTGGTGTTCGAGCGAACCGAGGCACTCACCAGACCGACATCGGCAGTCGTGCCGATCGGCGTTCACAAAGGCTTCGTGCTGGGTGGGTTGGGTGTCGCTGTGCTCGGCGAACAGGAGATTGCCGGCCGCAGACGGGCCCATCGCCGCGTCGGTCCACGGAGAGGAGCTCATGCCGGTGCTGAGTATCGCGATCTTCGCCCCGGTGACTACGTCGTCCACCACAAGCATGGAATAGGGCGTTTCGAGGGCATGGTCAGCCGCACTATGGCCGGCGTGGAACGGGATTATCTCGTCGTGGCCTACGCAGGAGATGACAGGCTCTACGTACCAACCGATCAGTTGGCAGCGGTGAAGAAGTACACCGGTGGCGACGCACCCAGGGTCTCGCGGATGGGGGGCAAGGAATGGGCCGAGACCCGAACCAGGGTTCGCCGGGCCGTTGCAGCTGTGGCCAGCGAGGTCGTACGCCTGCATAGGGCGAGGGCGGCGGCCGCGGGCCACGCGTTCGGTCCCGACGTTCCGTGGCAGCGGGAGATGGAGGGGGCCTTTCCCTTCGAAGAGACACCCGACCAGCTGACAGCTGTCGCGGACGTGAAAGTCGACATGGAGTCGGATCGACCGATGGATCGCCTGGTCTTTGGCGATGTCGGCTTCGGCAAGACGGAGATAGCGATCAGAGCGGCGTTCAAGGCGGCCGCCGCCGGAAAACAGGTGGCGATTCTCTGTCCCACCACATTGCTCGCCCGTCAGCATTTCCAAACGTTCTCGGACAGATTTGGTCCGTACCCGATCGAGGTGGCAATGCTGTCGCGGTTCCTCACGGCGAAGGAGTCCAAGGAGGTCGTCGCCCGCCTGGCGACGGGTGAGGTTGACGTGGTGATAGGCACTCACCGGTTGTTGTCCGAGGACATCAAGTTCAAGAACCTCGGACTGCTCGTGATCGATGAGGAACAGCGGTTCGGCGTCACCGCCAAAGACTCGATCAAACGGCTTCGGGTGGGGGTAGACGTTCTGACACTTACGGCTACGCCGATTCCTCGAACCCTTGAGATGGCGCTGACCGGCATACGGGACGTAAGCCACATTCGCACCCCGCCCGAGGATCGTCACCCGATTCTCACCTTTGTCGGTCCGTTCGACGAGGCAGCTGTGTCTGCTGCCATCCGGCGCGAGTTGCTCCGTGAAGGACAGGTCTTCTACGTCCACAACCGTGTTCAGTCGATCGACCGTGCCGTGGCGCGGCTACAAGAACTCGTTCCTGACGCTCGATACGTCATCGCTCATGGTCAGATGTCCGAGGGTCAGCTCGAGCAGGTGATGATCGACTTCTGGGACGGCAGATACGACGTCATGGTCGCTACGACGATCATCGAATCGGGACTCGACCTCCCACAGGTCAACACACTGATCGTCGAGCGGGCCGATCTGCTCGGACTTGCCCAGATGTACCAACTAAGGGGCAGGGTGGGACGGTCGAATCAGCGGGCATACGCCTACCTGTTCCACCCGCCCGACCAGTCTTTGACTGAGGAGGCCCATCGCAGGCTGGAAGCAATCGGTGAAGCGACCGATCTCGGTTCCGGCTTTCAACTAGCCCTGAGGGACCTGGAGATTCGAGGGGCGGGATCGATCCTCGGCGAAGTTCAGTCGGGCCACATCAGTGCGGTGGGTTTCGATCTCTATGCCGAGTTGGTAGCCGAAGCGGTGGACGAGATCGAAGGTCGACAGACGGTGCCGCGTGAAATCGAAGTGCGTATCGACCTGCCAGTAGATGCGCACTTGCCGGAGGCTTATGTGCCCGAGCAGCTGCTTCGGCTGGAGGCGTACCGACGCTTGGCTCTTGCGGAGACGATCGAAGAGGTGAACGACGTGGTCTCGGAGTGGCAGGACCGGTTCGGCGAACTTCCGGTGCCCGCCGCGTCGCTGGTTGACATCGCCCGTCTTCGGGTGGAGGCCATCCGAGTGGGTCTGACCGAGATCGTTGCACTCAAGAACGAGATCCGGCTCGCGCCGGTGGACCTGACCGCCAGCCAGGAGGTACGCCTCCAACGGATAGCCCGAGCTTCTGTTCTGAGGGCGGCTGAAGGCGTGATCTTCCTTCCAGCTCCGCGCCCGGCGGTCGAGGGCTTGTTGGCGTTCATCCAGAAGATGTGGCCCGACGAGGCAACACCGGCTTAGACATCGTCGGAGTACCCCTAGACTTCGGCTCCTCCGAATTCGAGGTTCTCCCTGTGAAAAAAATGCTCCTTGCCGCGCTCGCGCTGGTCCTTGGCGCCTGTAGCGGCTCTGGCGCGGTCGTTGCGACGGTCAACGGCACCGAAATTACGGTTTCCGATGTCGAGGCCTTGTATTCGCAGAGCCCCGGCGCCATCCCAACCCAGCTCTTCGCCGAGAATCTCCGGAACACCATCGTCGAGGTTCTAGTGATCGATCAGGCAGCGAGCCAGTTTGGAATCGAGTTCACCTCTGAAGAGATCGAGGCCCGTCGCGCCGAGCTGGAACTTTCAGTTCTCGCCCAGAGCGGTGGGCTGAGTTATGAAGAGTTCCTGGAGGAGAACGGGCTCACCGACACTCGCATTCTTCGGATCGCTCACCAGCAGTTGGTCGCCGACGCGGTTGAGGCTGCGTTGATCGCTGGTGAAGGAGCGCCAACGGATGAGGTTCTGCAGGCTCGCTACGACGCGGCGCTCTTCGACCTGACCGAGGCGTGCGTTAGTCACATTCTCGTCGACACCGAGGAAGAGGCGATCGATGCCAAGGAGCGGATCGACGGAGGCGAGGCCTTCGCCGACCTTGCCGCCGAGATCGGGACCGACGGAACCGCCGCCAGCGGTGGTGAGCTCGGGTGCGGGCCGCTCAGCAGGTACGTACCGGAGTTTGCCTTAGGCGCGCTTGAGGTTCCGTTGAATCAGACCAGCAGCCCTGTCCGTTCCCAGTTCGGGTACCACCTCATTCTCGTGACAGAACGGACGACGAGTCCCTTCGAAGAGGTGGAAGAGAACCTTCGGCTTTCCTACGCCGCCGAGCGGGGTGGAACCCTCGTCGAAGACTGGCTGCTCGAGATAGTCGGCGAAGCCGAAGTCACCGTCGACCCCAAGTACGGCACATGGGTGACAGATCCCTTCCCGACGGTCCTTCCACCGGAATGATTGACATCGTCGGGCTCGGACCCGGCGACCTGGCCCGTGTCCCCGAGTACACCAGGAAGTTCCTGTTAGACCCCGCTCGTACGGTGATTGTCCGGACGTTGCGACATCCTGCTGCGGCCCAGTTGGCCGAATTGCGGTCAGTTGAGACTTGCGATGACCTCTACGACCGGTCCGAGACTTTCGACGAAACCTACGAAGCGATCGCAGATCGGGTGCTGGCAGCGGTTAATCCCGTGTATGCCGTTCCTGGTTCTCCGACCGTCGGCGAACTTGCAGTGGCCAAGATCCGAGAGCGCTCCTCCGATGTGACCGTGCACCCCGGCGAGTCGTTCCTCGATCTGATGTTCGCTCGCTTCGAGGTGGATCCGCTGGCAGATGGGTTCCAACTGCTCAACGGACACGATCTCCCAGCCGTCCTGAGCTTCAGCACTCCGACCGTGATCGGTCATCTCGATCGGGGAGAGATTCTCGCTGATGTGCTCGCGCGTCTCGATCGCGCCCTCCCTGAAGATCAGACGGTTGCGCTGGTTGCAGGACTCGGGGCGGCAGACGAGGTGACTGTGACTGCCCCTCCGGCCGAAATCGATCATGGGTTGGCCGGATTGAGGACCTCGCTTTTCGTACCCGCCACCTCCTCGGGCGTGACAGGGGTTATCCAGACGATGCATCGTCTGCGCCTGGAGTGTCCTTGGGACCGCAAGCAGAGCCACGAGAGCCTTGTTCGGTATTTGCTGGAGGAGACAGCGGAGTTGGCGGACGCGATCGCCGGATTGGCTGGCGAACCCGGCGACGTCGGCGGTTACGCGGATGTCGAAGAAGAATTGGGTGATGTCCTTTTGCAGGTGCTCTTCCACGCGGCGATCGCCGAACAAGAGGGTGCTTTCGATATCACCGACGTCGCTGAGTGCCTCCGCCGCAAACTCGTTCGCCGACATCCGCATGTTTTTGGAGACGTCGACGCCGCTGATGCCGACGCCGTCAAGGCGAATTGGGATGAGATCAAGGCGGCTGAGAAGGGCCAAGTCGAACCAGCATCGGCTCTCGACGGTGTTCCCGCCAGCCTGGAAGCTCTGGCGCGGGCTGGGGAGTTGCAGCGCAAGGCATCGAAAGTCGGCTTCGACTGGCCCGAGGTACATCCGGTCCTCGACAAGGTGGCCGAAGAGCTTTCCGAACTGCGACAGGCACTTGTTGGCGAGGGCGGGGAGGTCGGCCACGAGCTGGGAGATCTGCTGTTCTCGGTAGTCAACCTCGCTCGTCACGTTGGCGTTGAGCCTGACGTGGCGCTGCGGTCGGCCAATCACCGTTTCGAGAGCCGCTTCCACGCCATGGAGGCCGAAGGACCCCTGCTCGGCCTCTCCACTACTGACCTCGACACCCGCTGGGAGCAAGCCAAATCCCGTACCCAGGTTTAGATGGGACGCCGGCGTCCCATCCGGCCCACGGAAGGGGCAACGAGCGAGTGACCGGGCCCTCGCGCGAGTGCTTGCTAGCCTTCGACACGTTCACAAGGAGAGCTCTGTATGTCCACGAAGATCGCAGACATCCGGGCTCGTGAGATCCTCGACAGTCGCGGTAATCCGACCGTAGAAGCCGAAGTCCGTCTCGCTGGCGGCGCCTTCGGACGAGCGGTGGCTCCGTCCGGGGCGTCGACAGGGGCTCTCGAAGCCATCGAGCTTCGAGATGGCGGAACCCGTTACGGCGGGAAAGGGGTTTCGCGTGCTGTCGGAAACGTCCATCGCACCATTGCGCCAGCCCTGATCGGCGTCGACGCCACAGAACAAGAGCGCGTCGACCAAGTGATGCTCGACCTGGATGGCACAGACAACAAGGCCACTTTGGGGGCCAACGCGATTCTGGCTGTTTCCTTGGCGGTCGCCCGCGCCGCCGCAGCAGGAGTCGGACTCCCACTCTTCCGCTATCTCGGGGGTCCTGCGGCGAGAGTGCTGCCTGTCCCTTGCTTAAACGTGTTGAACGGCGGCGCCCACGCCGCCAACTCGGTGGACATCCAGGAGTTCATGCTCGTGCCGGGCGGCTTCGGGTCTTTCTCAGATGCCCTTAGGGCTGGTGTCGAGACCTACCACGCGCTCAGAAAGGTCCTTGCTGGGCGGGGCCTGTCGACCAACGTCGGAGACGAGGGGGGCTTTGCCCCGAACCTTCCGACCAATCGCGCCGCACTCGACTTGCTCAGCGAGGCGATCGAAGCGGCTGGTTACGCGGTGGGAGAACAAATTGCATTGGCGCTCGATGTGGCGGCCTCCGAAATCTGGCGGGAAGGCAAATACGAGTTGGAGGGCAAGGAGCTTTCCTCGGGCGATATGGCTGTCTACCTCACCGAACTCGTTGACGGTTATCCCCTCGTCTCGATCGAAGACGGTATGGCCGAGGACGATTGGGACGGCTGGAAGACTCTCATGCAGGCGATGGGGGATCGAGTCCAGCTCGTGGGTGACGACCTGTTCGTGACGAACCAGGAAATTCTCGAGCGGGGAATCCGAGAGAAGGCAGCCAACGCCATCCTCATCAAGGTCAATCAGATCGGCTCACTGTCCGAGACTCTGCACACGATGGAGCTCGCCGAACGGGCACGCTTTGGTCGGATGGTCAGCCACAGGTCGGGTGAGTCCGAAGATTCGTTCATAGCGCACTTGGCAGTAGGTACAAACGCTGGACAGATCAAGTCTGGCGCGCCCGCAAGGGGAGAGCGGACGGCCAAGTACAACCAACTTCTGCGCATTGAAGAAGCGCTCGGAGATCAGGCTCGTTACGCCGGTTGGGACTCCTTTAGGCGGCCCCGATGAAATTGCTTCGACGCCCCGCGTTCTTTCTGGCATCTCTCGCGGTGCTGGTCGTTTCGGTTGCAGTGACCACCAACGCGTTGCCTCTTCGCCAAATCGTCGACCAGCAACAAGAGGTCATCGATGCTCAGACGAAGCTCAAGGAGCTGACCCGGGAGAACGACATCCTCGAGGATCAGGTTGCCGCCCTGCAGACACCACTCGAGGTAGAGCGTCTGGCCAGGGAGAAGTTGGGCTACGTCCGGCCGGGCGAAGCAGCTTATGTAGTCATCGAGAAAGAAGCTCCGGCAGCCGAGTTTGGAACGGAGGCGGCAGGTGCATCGGTTGAGAGCGATCCGGTTCCGTTCCTGGTCCAGCTGTGGGATTTCGTGACCGGGCGGGATCTGGTCGACGAGTGAGCGACCGGCCCGATCTGGAGGCCCAGATCGGCCGCCCACTGCGTGCCGAATCTGTGGTCGTTGCGCGCTGTCATCTTGGGCTCCCGGTGGTTGCGGAAGTCCCGCCGATCCTCGACGACGGCACACCGTTCCCCACCCGCTTCTGGCTGAGCTGCCCGCTCGCATCCACCCGGATCGGTCGTCTGGAAGCAGCGGGCGGCGTTCGTTCGATGGAGCGTCACGCCGAAGCCGATCCGGAATTCTCCGCATCCCTTGAGCGAGCGCATGCCCGTTATGAGGCGGATCGTGATGCGCTCGTTCCGGCTGACTCGTCTCCCACGCCTTCGGGCGGCGTCGCCGGAGCGCGGGCGGGAGTGAAGTGTCTCCACGCCCACTACGCAGATCACGCAGCAGGCAACGACAACCCGGTCGGGAACCTGGTGGCACCGTGGGTGGAGCCGCTGAACTGTGAGAATCCGTGTGTCGTTGGCGGGAAGACCAACCCCCTGTGGCGGGAGCCACGGTAGGTTCGGACAGTGCCTCGAGCTGCCATAGATATCGGGACGAATTCGATGCGGCTGTTGCTGGTCGACGAGGACGGAACCGACCTCGTCCGTCTGTCCAGGGTCACAGGACTCGGAGGGGGAGTGGACTCGACTGGCCTGCTCTCGGCTGAGGCGATTGACCGCACGATTGCCGTGTTCGAAGAGTTTGCCCAGCTGTGCGGCGATGCCCGTCGACGAGCCGTTGCTACTTCGGCGACTCGCGATGCCGCCAATCGCGATGACTTCCTTGATCGAGCCGAGTTGGCGTTGGGTGTGCGCCCTGACCTGATCAGTGGCGTAGAAGAGGCCGAGCTGTCCTACTTGGGCGCGACCGGAGGACGGGATGGCGAATGCGTCGTCTCCGATATTGGCGGGGGGAGTACCGAGTTCGCCTACCGCAGCGTGGATGTTCATGCGGTCTCCATCGATATCGGCTCAGTGCGTCTTACAGACCGGTTGTTGCCGGCGCGACCCGCCGCCTACGAGGACGTGGAGACCGCCGTCGAGCATGTCGAGGGATTGTTCGCAGGAGTGGTGGTTCCCGCTGGGTTGGAGGTGGTGGGCGTGGCCGGAACTTGGACATCCTTGGCGGCCGTGGCTGCCGGAAGAAGTGGGTCGGTCCACGGCACGACTCTCGACCGACTGACAGCGGACCGCTTGGTGGCGCGCCTGGCGGCGCTCTCGCTGGCTGAGACTGAACAGTTGCCAGGTCTGGATCCCGCGAGGGCTCCTGTGATTCTCGGTGGCGCCGTTATCGCCCGGGAGGTGATGCGTCGGCTTGCTGCAGATGAGGTGACGATCAGTGAACGGGATCTGCTGGATGGCATCGTGGCAGGGCTTTGATCCTGTGATACTCGGTGCAATGCCCGGGTGGCGAAACCGGTAGCCGCTGAGGTCTTAAACACCTCTGTCCGAGAGGACGTGTGGGTTCGAGTCCCACCCCGGGCACCAAGAAGGGCCAGGTAGACGGCCTAGAAGACCAGGCCGAGGTGTCTCGCGGTCACAGAATGGTCACGAGCCGGGCCGAACACGCGTCTCCCTTGTGATTGCGGGGAGGTAATGTCTCGTCCGGCTGGTAGCTTGTCTGGTTGATGGCAC
>JBGTKD010000102.1:0-3112 GCA_041744795.1 Acidimicrobiia bacterium | reverse complement strand
TCCTCTCCAGGGGTGACACACCCCACGGTACGTGTCCGGAGAAACGGGGGAACCTCACTGTCGGTGATGGCGGTCTCTGCCCAGGGATTTGGTGTGGTCGAGGTCGCAGTCGACCGCCGGCCTACGGCATCCGGGTGCGATGCAGGTCGGGTAGCGAGTCGTGAGGGCTTGCACAGTTGGGCCACCGCCATCATCGCCTATGAGGGCTCAATCTCGCGTCAGCACCTGACAGGTGCCCTGCAAAACCGACAGTCGGCTCAATAGCGTTCCCACGCAAGGCGTGTGAAACGCTGCCGACGATCGGGTGAACCCTCGAACTGAGCGATGCAACAGACCCAGTGGCCACGGGTCGAAACGACAAGTGCGAACACGCCTCCATGGCGTGTTCGCCGGAACACGAGACTCCCACCACGGCTCGATACGGGGGTTCGATTCCCCTCACCCGCTCCATCAATCAGCCCATCGACGGCGCGTGCGCCACCGGAACACGAGACTCCCACCACGGCTCGATACGGGGGTTCGATTCCCCTCACCCGCTCCATCCATCCATCCACTCGCCATTCAGCCCACCTGCCCCCGCCACTCCGCCTACCGAACGGATCGATAGGCCGTCAACAGCCGGTGGCGTCGTTAAGGCGCCGACACGCCTCCGACATCCTGCGCGGACCGAGCTGCACCAACTTTCGCCGGAACGCATCTCGTGGGAGCGTGTGGATGTTGTCAAAGTTCACGACGCAGTCGGTTGGCACACGGTCGACGTCAGCGGTCAGCTTGAGTTCGGAGACGAGCCCACGGACCGTTCGGGTCAGCGCCGCGACGACCACCGAGTCGATCCGGTCTGCGACCGGATCACGCGTGAGGACCAGAACAGGACGGTCGCCACCGGGCGTCGCTGCGAACCAAACCTCACCTCGCTGCATCAGCCCAGTCCGACCAGTCCTCAGCAGGCCCCCACTCGGCAATGGCCGACAAGGCTCGCTCACCGTCATTGAGTGGTTTCTGCTGCCATCGGTCCGCGTCTTGCTCGGCCATCAAACGCACAAGGTGCTGGTGTAGCGCCTCGCGAAGCAACTCGGACTTGTCCACACCCAACCGCTCCGCCCACCGTTGCGCGAGTTCCGCCTCTTCATCGTCGACCCGGAAGCTGATCATTGTCATACACGAAGTGTACAACGTCATACGCCACCTACGACGCTGTGAACCCCTGGCCATTGCCCATGTCATCCGAGAGCCTGGCCAGACGAAACTGAGCGGTCGGTCCCGGTCAGATCCCGTTGTGGATTGAGTCGGCCAGCGTGTTGAGGGTGGCGGCGGCGAGATCGGCGCCGTCGACGGTCACGAGCACCCGCTCCCGTCTCCCTGTCGAACCCCGGATAGCCGGCCCCCGGCGCGTCACCACGCCGGTACGACCCGCTATGTCCAGACGCAGACCCCATCCGCCGAACTCCCAGAAGGGGTTCAACATGAACGACATCGCCCACTGGCTCCAGGCGTCGTCGAGCGGACCTGGAGCACGGCGAGACTCAGGCTCCTACGATCCGACTGTGATCCTCGCCGATGTCAGTATCCGAGCACTGGTCGATTCGGGTCGTCTGGTGATCGATCCTTACGATCCTTCCCTCATCCAGCCTGCGTCAGTGGACGTGCGCCTGGGCACCGAATTCCGCGTGATGCGGAACACCCGCGCCACCCATATCGACCCGTTCGAGCCGGCCGACGATCTGATGGAACTGGTGGTCGTGGGGATCGACGACCAATTCGTTCTCCATCCTGGGGAGTTCGCGCTCGCTCACACCGCCGAGACTTTCGTGTTCCCAGATGACGTCGTCGGGGTGGTCAACGGCAAGTCGAGCCTCGGTCGGCTGGGTCTCTTGATCCACGCCACGGCAGGCTACGTCGACCCATGCTTCGCCGGTTCCGTCGTCTTGGAATTATCGAACGTATCGACGCTTCCCATCATTCTCCGCCCCCAGATGAAGGTCGCACAGATCGTCTTCCAGAAGATGGACAGGGCTGCCGACAGGCCGTACGGGCACCCGGAGTTGGGCTCCAAATACCAGAACCAGACCGGAGCACAGACCTCCAAGTACAACCTGAATCGCTAGAGAGTCCCTCAAGTCTTACGCCTGTTTTGCCGATGCATCTGTCAACAACCCAGCCGTCTGCACTCTCCCTCGGAGCTGCCCTTACTCCAATCTCTCTCCCTGCAGGCGGACCTAGAACGAGCGACCTCCGGGTCGCTCGTTCGCGTTGGACTGGTTGAACCCGCGAGCCGGGGGTCGTAAATCCTCAGTCGTGTCCGAGGTCTGAGAAGCGGGTGAACTCAGGCATAAAGGTCATCTCGACAATCCCGGTGGAGCCGGCTCGATGCTTGGCGATGGCGACCTCGGCGATCCCGCGCTTCTCGGACTGCTCGTTGTAGTACTCGTCGCGGTAGATGAAAATCACGACGTCTGCATCCTGTTCCAACGATCCGGACTCACGCAGGTCCCCGAGCCGGGGCCGCTTGTCCTCACGCGACTCGAGGTTTCGGTTGAGCTGGCTGACCGCGATGATCGGCACCTCCAGCTCTCTTGCCAGGTTTTTCAACGAGCGCGAGATCTCGGCGATCTCCTGTTGCCGGTTCTCCCTCGACGGACCGTGCATGAGCTGCATGTAGTCGACGACGACGAGTCCGAGACCATGCTGGCGTTTGAGCCTCCTGCATTTGGCACGGATGTCGGTGACCGTCGCCACCGGTGAGTCGTCGACAAAGATCGGCGTTTCGTAGAGTCGGCCCGCGGCATCCGTGAGACGCGGCCAAGCCGCATCGCCGATCTTGCCTGTTCTCAGCTTCATCGAATCGATGCGAGCGAGGGAGCAGAGCATCCGCTGGGCCACCTCCTCCTTCGCCATCTCGAGGGAGAACATCGCAACTGCTTTGCCTTCCATCGCAACGTTCATGGCGATGTTGGCCGTGAGCGCCGACTTACCCCTCGCTGGCCGGGCAGCGATGATCACGAGGTTGGCGGGATGCAGGCCGGTCAGCTTGCGATCCAGATCCCGGAAGCCAGTCGAGAGCCCTGTGACCTCATTGCCTGCAGACTCGAGAGTCTCGAGTTCCTCCAGGATC
>JBGTKD010000101.1:0-4194 GCA_041744795.1 Acidimicrobiia bacterium | reverse complement strand
GCCTCTCGAGCCTCTGGGAGTCGTATTTGGGCTCGGTACCATCGTGTGGTTCACCCGGATCTCCATGACCCTGGTCCGCGAGCCCATGACGAGCGCCAACTGACGCCACTACCTCGCACAGAGGCAATGGGTAGGGGGTCTGATCGATCACGACTTGTTACATAGTGGCGTAGGTCACGGGGCTGCGGGTCCTTGGCCTGGTGACCGTCGCCGTTGCTGGGTTCGCGGGCTTTCAGACGGTCGGGCTTCGCCGTATGGAGACGACAACGTTGGCACGTCCACCTGGCTCGTCGAAGGACTCGGAGTCCGACGGCTTGGACAGCATCAGGCGGAGCGCTGATCGATGACCACGCATACCAGCGTCAACGTCCGCGCGACCGGGTCAATGCACTGACCCACCCGCACTTCAAGGGTCTCGGCAGACCAGCGAACCGTCCATGCCGTTCCGGAATCCTCAACTGTGGTCGTGTGTTCGGAGCGGGTGGTCAGGGCCTCGGCGAGTTCGCCGTCGTAGAAGGCCACTAGATCGAGCAGCCGCGTCCCGGGATACGAGACCATGACTGTCGTTCGCTCGGCTGTAACGAGGCTGTTCACAACTGTGCCGTCAGGAGGGATCGGGATGGAGATCTCTTCGGGCACCGAACCTCCAAAAGTCCAAGGCTCTCCGATGACCGGTTCCGCTCCGGCCGCGCACGCGGTCAAGACCAACATGCAGATCGCGGTCGACGCGATGGTGTTCGTGAGTCTGGTCCGCATGTTGAGGAGCAGGTAAGCCCCACTGGCGTCGCGATTCGCGAAGACTGTCGGTAGGACGACGGTCGAGTGCACCGTTCCGCATCCCGAAAGGGTCTGCCAGCGTGTTCGGCGGGTCAGCCTGAGACGACGATGTGCGAAAGTTGAGCGGGGAATCGTGCGTCGTCGTCAGCGGGATACGCACCTCGAATCCCTTCGCAGGGCCCAAGTACCGAACCGTTCCCCCTTGGCGGGAGACGAGTTCTCTCACCACCGCCAGTCCTAATCCAAGACCCGCCTCTGACATCGTCTCGTTCGACACGAACCGGGTATATGGCTCGAAGGCAGATTCTGACGAGGCCTGGTCGAGGCCGGGACCTGCGTCCACGACCCTGCATCGGAACCAACCGTCATCGGTGTCCCCGGTGACGATGACGGGAGGAGCCCCGTACTTGAGGGCGTTGTCAATCAGATTCCGAAAGACCTGTGACAGTCGAAGCGGATCGGCCAGTATCTCGATGTCGGAATCGACGTCTACCAAGACGTCCCGAGCCTGTGGTCCCATCCCCTCGATAGTCGAGGCGATCACGGCAGCTGGCCTGACCGGTTCGAGTTTCACCGAGAACTCTCCCGCCTCGATCCGGTTGAACGTGATGAGATCTTCGATGAGGGTGTGCATCTCCTCGGTCTGTTCCACCACGAGTCCGATGAACTCGGCCCTATCGGGTGCGGGCACCTCCTCGTCGAGGAGGAGGCGGGAGAAGCCGCGTAGCGCTGTCAGCGGGGTTCTCAGCTGGTGACTGGCAGTGGCCAAGAAACTGTCTTTCAAGCGGTGAAGCTCGCGTTGGCGATCCAGGTCCGCGGCAAGGGCCTCGGTCCCAGCGCGCAACGCTTCGGCGATGCGGGCCATCAGAGCGCCTACTGCCACGAGGAGGAGCAACTGGATGGCGATCCCGGCGAGAAACGTTCCGTCCGGGATGGGATCAGGAGGATGGAAGAGCGGTAGCGCGACCAGGGAGGACAAGAAGTGGAGCGCGACCTCGACGACGACCGTGGCCACGGCGGTGAGGAGCAGAAGGCGAGCGCGGAGCGGAGAGAGCACCAAGGGTCCCAACGAGACGACGACGTACGGAATGAAACTGGCACCCGACACCGGACCGAACAGCCACCACAAGCCAAGGGCGAGTAAGAGGTCCGCCCCGAGGAGCGCCCACATTGGGATGTTGGTGCGGGTGAGAACGGCGACGGCCGCCAAGATCGCGACAGTTGGCCAAGCGCGGATGCCGATCAGGGGAGCAAGCGTCGTCACGACAATGGCGGCGAAGAGGAGGATGACGCCATGTAGCCGACGAACCAAGGTCTCGAGAACACGGTCGTGAGCGATCATCACCATGTCGCATCGACGGCCGGGGGGCGACTCTCAACCCATTTGCGTCGGGGGGCGACCACCTCGACGACTCCGGGCCAGCACGGACGGTCAGCTGGTGCACCGACGGATTTCACGATGGTTCACTCATTGCTGTGGGAACGTCAGAACGGACCTCTCACACTCGGAGTTTGTCGGAAACCCGTCGTTGTGCTCACGGGGATCGTTGGTTCCCCGTCAGACTCCTCGTCGAGGTGGTCGAAGCGGTCAAGACCGAGTTCACCGATCAGGGAGCTGAGCCGACGGCGGGTCCCGGTGCCGACAGGCATCCCTGTTGCGTCCGCCACACGGTTCATCATCTGAAAGTTTCCGAGGACCCCTGCCGCGGTTGCCAGACCACGCCATCCCAGTTCAGCTTCGAGGCGCTCGCGCACGGACTCATCGGGTCGTGTGATCATCGCATCCACGAACGAGACCAGGGGGCGCCCGGCGGGCACGAGGGGATCGACCGTCGGGTCGACAACGGCACGGAGATCTACCGGCGTGGTTGCCTGCTGAGCGCTCCAACTGAGCAGCTCGGTGTGCGCCAGCACTCAATAGAAACACTCGTTGTTGGCGGATGTTCGCGCGGCGACCAACTCCATCTGTGGACGGGTGAGGTCCTTGCCAGGGTTGGGATCCGACATCTCCTCGAAGGTCAGGTACAGGGCACCGTGCAGAGTTTCCAGCGCCGAGTTCTCAGAGGCGACGAGTGAGAGCGCCTGGGTGATGCTCGCTCCCCCAACCATCGGCACCCAAGCTCGCACGCGGCCAGCTCGTTCGTCGATAGCCTCGGTTGGGATCCCATCCTCGGGATCGGGGAGTTGTTCCCGGTCCAGGCCGAGAGACTCCAGAAAGGTGTCGATTGCCACTGCACGCGCGACTACGCCGACAGCTTCCACGTACTGGGCCATTGCCAGCCCGTCGGCGACGAGCGACTCCACCCATGGGCGGCGTATCGTCCAGGGGGCTGACGCGGTGGTCCGAACCGCTCGGGTCGTCGTCTCGTCCAGTGCGCCCGTGACTGGTTCGTTCCGACGGGCACTCCGAGCTTCAGCGACGATCGCTACGCGCTGACTCCCCGTCCACGTTGCCCCGGGGCTGCCCAACGATCGCCAGCTCTTGAGAATCGTGTCGCACTGTGCGGCGTCGAGCTTGCTTTCTTCGAGGGTGTTCATCGTGATCGTGGATTTTCGGGATGAGCGAGAGGGGAAAGTTCGGTGGTCACTACATCACCTTGGCAGGTCGACGGGGTCGTTACCCGAGGCCGCCAGCGCGGCCCATTCCAATGTGGTCTCAATGGGTTCCATGAAGGCTTCTCCTGTGCTCAAGGCGTCGGATCGAGGGAGCGGAGGTGGCACTCCTCGTTCCAGTGCCGGATGACCCGGGTCTCCCGCTCCCAGCCGAGTGTCGAGATGGTGGCGGTGTCGAGGCCGAACAACTGCCCGTGGACGGCGGGGAGACCCATCCATCTCGCCGCCAGGATGCGGAGCATGTGGCCATGGGCGAACACCAGTCCAGGCCCGTCCGCTGTGACCAGGTCGGCGATCACCCGGTCGGCGCGGGTCCCGACCTCCTCCACCGATTCACCGCCTTCGATCGGGTGCGTCCACACCGACCACCCGGGGATCTCCTCCCGGACGTCGACGGTGCGCGTTCCCTCGTACACCCCGTAGTCCCACTCGACCAGCTCCTCGCGGGCTTCTGCCCCGGCATCACGCCCTGCTAATTCCATCGTTCGCCAGGCCCGCGACAGCGGACTCGAATACACGTACGCATAGTCCACCCCATCGAGCATGCCGCCGAGCGCCGACGCCTGGCGAATGCCCAGGTCGGTGAGCGGAACGTCGGTGCGTCCGGTGTGGAGCCCGTCCGCGCTCCACTCGGTCTGACCGTGGCGGACCAGGGTCACGTCGTGGCCACTCATCGGGTGATCCTTTCCTCGACCATCGCATCGGCCACCTCCGGTCCGCCACTCCGCCTCGGGTAAGTGCGGACCTGGGGACGGTCGGTGAGGAGCGGCTCGACGATCCGCCACGCCTCCATCACCCCGTCCT
>JBGTKD010000100.1:0-2536 GCA_041744795.1 Acidimicrobiia bacterium | reverse complement strand
GCACGGTGTGCTCGTGTGGAGGCTCGACAAGCATCCCGGTCACGAGACCGAGGACGGCGGTCCAACGCACATCCATCTGTCGCCGTTGTCGAAAGACCGTCACCCACACGCGCCCGTGACGTTCGCCGAGGTCGCCGACCGCCTCCACCAGTCGACCGGCGGGTAGCCGTACACTCTCGACTTCGCCGGTCATGAGCCCTTCGGCAAAGCGAGGTCACATCGAATCGACACCGTCGAGATCGAATCGACACCGTCGAGGTGCGGCTGGACGATCTGATCTCGAACGCGAGTCATGCACGTGGTCGCTCGCGCCGACGAGGCAGGCTTCCCCCTCAACTCCCAGTACCTACTGCGTCGAACGGCGGGACATGAGACGACTCACGACGTTCCGACGCTCTCGAGTCGGTGCGCTGCTGCACCCCAGGAGATCGAGGTGCTCAAGGAGGCACACATTGCACGTAGGTGACACTCCTGACCAAGACGGCGCGATCGGATGTGCCGCTCAACAGGAGGGGGTAGACGGTGAAGCAAACCAAGAAGGGCTCGCGTTGGGCGAGGGCGGCGGTCGGAGCGCTGGTCGCGTTGCCAGTCATTGGCGTCATGAGCAACGAGGCGCATGCCGCCTTCTCCTCGTGCGTCCTCGGCTCATCCGGGACCGGTGAGGCATGTCTCTGGACGAACTCGCCGTATGTCGGCAATCCATCCCTTCGCACTAAGTCGACCGTCACAGGGCTGTCGGTCAACGCGAAGTCGTACGGCAATCGGATCAGCAATAGGTGTGCTGTTTTCTACAACACGAACGGCTCGGTTGCATCCACCGCAGGACCGAACACTGGCAATAGCTGGAGCTCGACAAGGACGATCGGATCAATCGACATCTCGGTGTGCTGAAGATGTGCGGACGGGTGCCAGTCTTGGATTTCGCGTCCGCCCACACATCTCCTCGCCAACCAAATATTCTTCACATGCTCAGCCGATCGTTCTCCATTCTCGTCGGAGTAGTCGCCCTCAGCGCGTGCGGCGGAAACTCGTCCGAGTCGTCCCCTAGCTCATCCCTCGGGGTTCAGTTGACAGCGGACGATCCGTTCGACGGCCGCACACTGCCGCTCGATTCCTTTCTCGTCCTGAGCTCTGACTCCAAGAAGACCCTGGACGCTGCTGTCGATGAGCTCACGTCTAAATGTATGGAAGACCGCGGCTACGAATACATACCGTATCCGTTTTCCCCACCGCGCCAGATTCTGGATCTTCGACTCCGCTACGGCTACATCGACGCGGAGGAGGCACGTAAGAGCGGTTATCAAGGTGTGATGTCCGCCGCGAAAGATTCGGAGCATGAGCGCCTTGTGTCCGATGTGGACGAATACCGTCGGGAGTTCGGACCGGCTTATGAGGATGCCCTCTACGGAGGCGGCGTATCTGCCTCATCCGCATGTTACCCAAGTTCTCAGGAAGAGATTTACGGCGCCGTCGGGGGGCTCTTCAACCTCGCGGAGTACCAGGCAATGGTGGAGCTTCAGACTGAGTCTGCCGACTTACTTTACGCGTCCCGAGATGCTCGCGCCGTCATCGATCGCTGGTCATCATGCATGGCCGCGGCCGGATACTCGTTCGCAGAGTGGTGGCAGGCACGCGAGACGTTCTCGCAGGTCCAGGAAATCTCCGACGCAGAGAGGCAGCAGGCTGGGTCCGATGCTCAATGCCGGACGAGGGTTCGTCTGGAAGCATCCCTCCTTGATGTAGAGGCTTCGATAATGACGAAGTTGATCGAGGAGAATTCCTCGATCATCGATGGGTATCAGAAGGAACTCTCCCTCAGAGTCGCGCGCGCCCAGGAAATCATCGAGTCGTGACGTCCGAGCCGCGCCTCGTATGCGATCCAAGGTGAGCGACCCGACTTGGCTCCGTCGACCTGAAGATCCTCAGGAGGGTTCTCGCGATTGATGCGTGAGTGTGGTCCGAAGGCTCGATCCGTCTTGGTCAACAGACGTGGAGCAGCGATGCTGCGAACGGTCGGCCGTCGGCACACGTTGTGGGAGTCGAACTTGCCGCCGAGTCGCCGGTCACGGTCGCTACGGCTTGCGCGCCTCTAATTCCCCAAGTAACACACCGCGGATCAGTCAATAGAGCCGTAAGTGATCTGGATAGGACTCGGCTGGAACGACCACCTTGTGAGGTCCCCAGCCATACCAGCAGGAAAACTTAAGCCAGGGCCGTTCCGGCAAATGACGAAAGACGACCGTTACAGTTGCGTGACAAGCTCTGATGGGGAGGAACAGCCGACGGCGACCGCACACCTATTGGTTGGACCCCACGGTCGTGGGTTCAAGAGCGGGGATTCGAGTCCGTTGGCGAGTTGTCAGCACGCTCGGGCTCCAACGAGCGAAGAGGAGATTGAACGTGAGCATGAAATTGGCGGTCGTTGGCTCGATCATGGCAATGAGTTCGTTGTGCGCACTCGGAGTCTGGGGGGCAAACCCATCTGTCGAAGCGGCCGGACGTCAGAGTTGCCTTGCGGGCGAGGCCTGCGTGGCCT
>JBGTKD010000099.1:0-1715 GCA_041744795.1 Acidimicrobiia bacterium | reverse complement strand
GAAAAGATCATCTGGTCGAAGAGTTCAGCCAGGGATTGATGGGTCGTTTTCTCCAGGACCGCTCCCAGAAGCTGGTAGTTCGTGTCGGAATACTTGGCTCTGCGCTTGCCCGGGCCGGCCGGTTGAGGAGGGAAGTGCGGTTTCATGGCTCGGACGGTTTTCAGCACATCATCGAATGGCATCGGGGCGTCTTGTCCGGATAACAGCCGCGCCTCGGCGCTCTCCTCCCCGGGCGGAGCCCCTCCGTAGTAATCGGCTAGACCGGAGGTGTGTCCCAGGAGATGCTCGACCGTGATTTCGCCGGTTCGGTCTGCGTCATCCAGCACGTGCAGTCCAAACGCGACCTCCGACGAGAGGACGTCGACCATTCGATCATCCATGCGTAGCCGTCCCGTTTCGAAGAGCTTCATCGTGACGACAGCAGTGAACAGCTTGGTGACCGAAGCGATCGGATAACGGGCATCGGCCGTCGCCACCGTTCCCTCCGGATCGAGCACTCCGTATGCGCTCGTCCACGACCACGACCCATCGACGGTCGCCACCCCGGCAAGCCCATGCCGGACATGACGGCGACGATCCACCGCCTTGCGAAGCAGATCGGCGAGGAGCTCTTCGAGATCGGTCACAGGGGCAGTCTCTCATACGGCGGAGCCGCCGAGTTCACCCGGTAGCGGTCAAGACGGCCCGTCGAATAGGACCTCGACCATCGGGGCCTGGTTCACCAGCTCGTCCAGTTCGGCCTGAGTCCGATACCAGGTGACTCCTGGATGGGTGAAGACCCGCAGGCGAAACGCCGGCTCGGTGATCACCCGAACGGTCGCGCGAAGGTCGAGGCCGTCGACGTGAATGATCACTTCGGGGCGGGCATTCACATTCGCGAACCAGTCCCGACGCCCGGGCGTACCGGTGATGACGAAGCAACCATCGACGTAGAACCACCAGATCTCAATCCGCCGGGGGAGTCCGCTCATCCGACCGAATGTCGTCAGATCGATCGTGCGCTGCGATGCCAAGCGATCCACGTCGAAGTGGCTCATGCGGTCGAGACCGACTCGGTCCTACGAGTGCGTTTCACCTGCGCCGAATTCCAAGCGGTAGGCGAGGACGGGCGCACTCAGCCCTTTGAGCTCCATCGCGCCGGCGTCGGAGAAGCTGAAACCCTTGCCCATCGTCAGCCCGGCTACCGCTGCGGAAGCAAGCACCTCCCCGGTACCGGCCATGTCGCACAGGCGGGCAGCCACGTTCACCGCCAACCCGTACAGATCGCCGTCTTCGGCGACCGGTTCGCCTGCGTTAATGCCGATACGGACCCGGATGGGCCGCTGCGGGTGTTCCGCAGAGAACGCGCTGAGGCTCTGCTGTAGTCCGATCGTGAACCGGACTGCATCCGAAGGTGAGTCGAAGACCAGCATGAAACCGTCGCCCGTGCTCTTCACAACGCGACCGCGGTGGTCCTCAAGCACCAGACGGACTATGCGGTTGTGCTCGCGCAGAGTCTCCATGGCTGCTTCGTCTCCGACCTCCTCGAGATGGGCCGTCGAGCCGACGATGTCTGTGAAGACAATTGTGCGAGTCGCCGGCTCATTGATCGTGCCGGGCGGATCGTCGGTTCGTCCCAGGAAGGTCAAGACATCGCGCTCGTCCACGGGGATGACTTGCCCAGCCAGGTTGCCGTGGGCGGCGGCGTGCACACGGTTGACGGCATCCGGGTCTGG
>JBGTKD010000098.1:0-6146 GCA_041744795.1 Acidimicrobiia bacterium | reverse complement strand
GGTTGCGCCGAGCGTGCCGAGCAAGGTGCCAGCCGCAAGGAAGGGTCCGATGCCAGGAACGAGTGCGACCCCGGCCGCAGCCAGGAGTCCGGCGCCTGCGCCGACAGCCGCTCCGCCAGCGGCCCCACCTGCTGCTCCCTTGGCCGTCTGGGAGTCAAGATCCATGTCGACGTCGGAGTCGTGATCCCGGTTCTGGCGACCGTCAAGGTCGTTGTCCTCGTCGTGGCGGTTCAAATATCCCATCGTCGAAGCGTCGTAGCCCATGGCCTCGAGCGACTCAGTCGCCGCTTCGGCTTCGGATCGACTATCAAACAGCGCGATTACTTCTGTCCTCGCAATTACTTCGGTCATCGTCTTCTCCTTCTTTGGGGACGATGAACTACCAGTACCCGTCCTGCGCGGGTAGCAAACCCGCATCTGTCCAGATTGGATGCCCACGAGAAAGGGCTCGAACGGTACGGTTCGAGCCCTTTTCTTCTTCGGTGTCGGACGACTCAAGCGTCGCCCTTGCTGCCCGGGACCGTTCGCCCAATCAGGGCAGCGGCAGGGACCCGATCTTGCCCCGGTGCTTCCGCTTGGCAGGACCGGTCTCGGCGTTCTCTCCGCGGACAGTGTCGATGCGCGTCCGGACGATGAATTCCGATACGAGGATCTTGCTCAGCGCAGCCACGGGCAGCGCCAACAACGCACCGACAACACCGGCGAGCGTCCCGCCGACCAACAACGCCGCGATGACCACCGGGGGACTGAGATCGACTGCTCGCTTCATCACCCTTGGGGCGATGACGTAGTTCTCGATCTGCTGATACACCACGATCAGCAAAAGCGCCCAGACGAATGCGGGTCCTCCCGTGAGGGCGGCGACGATGAGGACAGGAATCGCGCCGATAGTGGCCCCGAATGCAGGAATGAGATCCGTGACAGCCACCCAGGCTGCCAACGCCACCGCATATGGCAGTCCAATGGCCTTGAACCCGGCGAAGGACACGACACCAGCTATGAAACTGATGGCCAGGTTCCCGACGATGTAGTTGGAGGTCAGTTCGGTTGCTCGATTGACCACGTAGACGAAGTCCTCGCGATGGTTGCGGCGAAGCAGGCGAAACATCCACGACTTGGTTGTTGGAAAGCTGACAGCGAAGTACGGCACCAACAGCAGCAGCGTCACCGTATTGAATATGCCCCTTGCGAAGCCGCCCAGTATTTGGAGCGTCTGGTCGCCCTCCACCTCGTCGCCGGAGCCAGGTACAGGCACGCCCGCCAGGAGGTCAGCCATCACCGGCGACGTCCGCTCGAGATTCTCGATCACCTCCGGGAGCCGTTCGAAGGCCATCACTGCCTGATTGACGACCGTAGGGATGATGGCGGCGGCCAATCCTGCCATCACCACTAGACCGGCCAGCACGATCACCGCCATTCCGGCCCCTCGGCGCATCCCGCGCCGTTCGAGATCGGACAACGCCGGCTGCATACCTAATGCTACGACGAAGGCCGCAAGCATTATGAGCAACACGTCCTGTAACGCGGCGAGGACACGGACCGCTATCACCACTCCAATGACGACCACCGCTGCACGCCACCAATAGCTGAGTGGTGGCCACATCACCGACCAGTCCGGCGCTGGATCCTCTTCTGCCGTCGAGTCAGCCCCGTTGGGCCGGTCGGAGTTGGTCAACGTTCCAGACTTTCTAGAGCCGTGATCGCCTTTCCCGAAACGAAAAGTCCGCCCATGGCGGCGACGGCCAGGGCCCCGGCGCCCACCACCAGCAGACGAACGAGTAGGGCACTGCGATCGAGGTCGGCGTTCGTGTCGCTGACGAGGCCGCCTGCGCTCGCCGCCTGCTCCCGATACTCGTCGATAAGTCGTCGGGCGGAATCGACGTTCCTTCGAATCTCCTCCACTTGGACGGTGAGCTCTTCGGTCTGTTGCTGGAAGCCCTGAGCTTCGGGTATGAGTCCAGCGATCACCCTTGCATTCGCACGAAGTGTCTCGGGTAGCGGTTCGAGTTGACGGTCGAGGTCGGTAAATGCTTCGTCCAGGGGGACGTCTGGATCGTATGGCACGCCGATCAACGCCAGGCCGGACAGGGTCGAGTCGATGACTCTGGCTGCCTCGATCAGTCCCGGCATCGCCGTGCGGATCGATTCGATGCTTGCCGGCAAGTCGGATCCCACTACGGCGACCGTTTGAGCGAGAGCTTCGGTCACCGTCGCCGAGCTTGCCGACGCGTGACCCGACGCCGTGACCACGTTGTCGAACGCCAGACCCAGTGTGTCGAGAGTTTCCCCGGCCACGTCAAGGGTCTCACTCACCGTCGAAAGCGAATCGGCAGTCAAGTCGAGGGAACTATCGAGCTTGCTGAACAGGTCGCCGACGATGAACCACCCAATAGCGGTGATCAGTACAGCGCCTACAAGGCCGGCCGCACCGATTCGGGAAATGAGCGGCCCGCGCATTCGATGCGTTTCACGCGGTCGTGATTGCATGAGGGTTGGCACTGGGTTGAGTTACCCGGCTAGCGACGCATTAAAACCAGAAGCCCGGGCCAGGCCTGGAACTCCAAGTTTGGACGGGGCAGCTAGCGGGTACGCCAGAGGCCGATGATCGATCTGACCTCGTCTGCCGCTGTCCATGAACCACCCAAAGCGCCTGAACCGACGGTGCGGGCGCGTGGGTTGACCCACGTCTTCGAAGGCGGTGAAGGCGTCCACGAGCTCGATCTCGATGTCCAGCCGGGAACAATTTTTGGATTCATCGGCCCGAGCGGGTCGGGCAAGACGACGACTATCCGACTCTTGACGGGCGTTCTAACTCCCCAACATGGCGAGCTGACCGTCCTCGGCAAGCCGCCGTCGGAGTTCGACCGTACCGACCGCCGCAGGCTGGGATACATGCCGCAACTATCTGTGCTCTATCCCCACTTGAGCCTCTGGGAGAACCTCGTATTCAGCGCTTCTCTGTTCGGAATGCCCTGGCGTGGGCGCCGCGAGCGACTCGCACGCTATCTCCGATTTGTCGAACTGGACGATGCTCGGCACCGTCTTCTCCGTGATGCTTCCGGAGGTATGCAGCGGCGTCTGGCCCTGGCAGCGACAATGGCACACGAGCCGCACATCTTGTTTCTCGATGAGCCAACAAGGCATCGACCCGATTTTGCGAAAGAAGATCTGGGACCGGTTAATCGAGCTTCGCGATGCGGGCAGGACCCTGTTCGTCACGACGCAATACGTCGGCGACGCCGCAAATTGCGACAAGGTCGGAGTGCTGGCCGAGGGCCGACTCATCGCCCTCGACACGCCGGAAGGTCTGCGCCGAGAGGCATATGGAGGCGAGCTCCTGAAAGTCGTATTCACCGCTCCCCTGCCAGGTGCCCAACGTGACCAACTGGCCGAAGCGGCAGCCGCGATTAGCCACGAGCGACTGGCACCAGGTGTCATCCGCCTGGTGGTCGAGGATGCCGGTGCAGCCGCCGCCCGGGTGACCGCATGGGCCTCAGAGGCCGGACGCGAAATCGAATCCGTGGAACCCGAGTTGCCGCAGTTCGACGACGTCTTCGTCGAACTGGTCAGCAAACGGACGAAGAATGGGCCAAAGGCGGAATCCGACCGTCACCGTAAGCCGAAACCGCTCGTCGCTCCGGCGAGGGTGGACCGGTGAGCCGACCCACAAGCGGGCGACTGATCCGCACCGTCGCGTTCATTCGCAAAGATTTCTTCGAGGTGCTCCGCCAGCCGCGACTCCTCCTCACACTTGTCGTGGGTCCCTTTCTCATTCTGCTGCTTTTCGGGATCGGTTACGCCCCGGCGCGACCCGGCCTCAATGCTGTTCTGGTCGTGCCGCCGGGGAGCGGCCTTGAAAGCCGGGCCGTTGAATTGGCCGAGGCATTGGGCCGACGGGTTTCTCTTACGGAGGTAACGGCGGACGAAGCGGCCGCCCGGGAGAGCATGGTGGCAGGGGACGCCGACGTCCTGGTGGTGGTACCTGCCGACGCCGCAGAACGCGTTCGAGCCAACGAACAGGTCCCCATCTCGATCTATCACAGCCAGATAGACCCGTTTGAGAGCACGTTCATCAATGTGGTCGCCGCATCGGCAGTCAACGAATTGAACCAAGCCATCATTCGCGAAATCGTGATCGCCGGTCAGGCAGAGTCCGCAGACCTGGAGGCCGCGTTGCCAACCGCACGGTCTGCGGTCGAATCGATGACCCTGGCGGTTGAACGGGGAGATCCGATCGACCCGCTAGACCAACGCGACCTTGAGGAGAGCTTGGACGAACTCGCGACGACCACCAGTTACCAGAGCGGCGTGCTCGGCGGAGTTGACGATGTGGCTGGTGTCGATGCCGTCGGTTGGGAGGCGCTGGCGCGTGCTCAGGAGAACACCGGCCGGTTGGGAGACCCGACTACGTCCAACAGCGACCTGGGCGAGTCTTTGGCCTCACTTCAGTCCGATCTGACTCTGCTCGAAGCTGAGCTGTCGACCTTCCGAAACATCGATGCGGCGGTGATGGTGAGCCCCTTCGTGGCGGCGGTCGAACACGTCCAGGGCATCGACATCGACTTCTCCCACTATTACGTGCCAGGGGTGATTGCGCTGCTGCTCCAGCACCTCGCACTCACCTTCGCTGCGCTCTCGCTCGTCCGCGAGCGCACACTGGGGTCGATCGAGTTGTTCCGAGTTTCGCCACTGTCAGCGGGCGAGGCGCTCATCGGCAAATACCTCGCCTACTTGCTCCTCGGCGGCCTCGTGAGCGCCGCGTTGACAACCGCAGCGATTGTGGGCTTCGGATTCCATATCGCTGGTTCCCTCTGGTGGTTCGCCTTCATGATCTTCCTCGTGCTGGTGGCGTCGTTGGGCGTCGGTTTCGTGATCTCCGCCATTGCCCGGACAGAGAGCGAGGCGATTCAGTACGCCATGATCGCATTGATGATCTCGATCTTCTTCAGCGGCTTCTTCATCTCGACGGACCGCCTTATCGAGGCCGTCCGAGTTGTCTCCTTCGTTCAGCCTGCCACCTACGGGATCGCCGCCTTGCAGGACATAGCGTTCCTCGGTCAGGCCCCTCCAACCCTGATCGTGGCTGGCGCGGCGGGAGTAGCCGTCGTGTTTCTCTTGGCGGCCTGGCTACTCATGCGTACGCGAGTCGTTCCGGTAAGGAAGCCGCCACCGAACCCGACTTCCCGCGCTCAACGCCCGTTGGCAAGAATCAGCTGAGAGGGCGGGAGTCCAAATAGAGGAAGGTCCCCCACTGAGGTGGGGGACCTTCTTCTTGTTCGCCTTGCGGTTTTACGAGGTGAGCGTCTGAAACCGGCTCACGAAGGCGTTCCAGCCGGCCGAAAGGCTCTCGGTGATCGAGTCTCCCTCTGACTGAATCGCGTCGGTGACTTCTTGGACCGCGTCTCTGGCGTCTTCCAACACGCTCGGAGGCACACCCTCGCTGTCAGCCGATACGACCATGTTCGCCATCTGGATCTCTAAGGCGTTCCAGGCGTCGGTCAGCCCGGGCGAGGCAGCGGCCTGAACTTCCGTGCGCAGGTCATTGAACTCTGCGACGAGATCGTTCACAGTCTGTGCGTCCATCACGACCGTGCCGGCACCCTCGGCGTCACCGAGGGTGGTGTCCGCGAGTCCGGTATCGCTTGTGGTTCCCGGGGCGCCGCATGCGGCAAGCATGACGGCGGAGACGGCGATCGCGGCCATCTTGTTGATTGAATTCATTTTCATTCTCCTTGTTTTCGCGTAGAACCCCCGCCCGGTAGGCAGGGGTTCATTGAGTCCTCGGACCGGCTTAGCGTTCGTGAATACTGAGGGCTCGGCGACAAGCCCAAAGTCGGCGTCTAACGGTTGTCGAGGTCGACCTTCACTAGGTCTGTAACCATCTCAGCTGTTGCTCGATCGAGTTCGAACTCGTCGGCGAGACAGCGAACAATGGCTTGGTGGGCGAGACCCTGACGCTTCAGGTACAGCGCGGCACCCTCTGCGAGCTCCATGTCGAGATCGGGATCCCTTGTGATCGGGATCGTGGCATTCCTTGGTAATACATCGAACATTGAATCCGCCTCCGTTCAGTGATGGAGTTCCCAATGCAGCTCTGTTTCAAACCCTGACCGCAATGAGAAGTGGGGACACCAATGGTGTCCCCA
>JBGTKD010000097.1:0-3151 GCA_041744795.1 Acidimicrobiia bacterium | reverse complement strand
TGCTGCTCCCGTACCTACCTGAGCTATCAGCGTCCGGCCCGTGACGAACGGACGTCAACCGGACCTCCGAGCCCGCCGTTCGCAACTGTCGGTCGAGATTGGCGACAGCGGATTGATGTCCATATTCGCCGGTAGCTCAGGTGGACGGTCCCACGTAGCCGGCTAGGTGCTGTCCGGTCAGGGTCGAACTGGTGGCGACCAGGTCGGCCGGGGTTCCTTCGAACACCACAAGTCCGCCGTCATGTCCCGCTCCGGGGCCGAGGTCGATGATCCAGTCGGCGTGCGCCATCACGGCTTGATGGTGTTCGATCACGATCACCGACTTGCCCGAGTCCACCAGCCGATCGAGAAGGCCCAGCAGATTGTCCACATCGGCCAGGTGGAGGCCGGTCGTCGGTTCGTCCAGTACATAGGTGCCGCCCTTGTCCGCCATGTGAATCGCCAGCTTTAGGCGCTGACGCTCTCCGCCCGACAGGGTGGTCAGCGGCTGGCCGAGGCTCAGGTAGCCGAGCCCCACCGCCGACATTCGCTCGAGGATGGCGTGGGCGGCGGGTACCCGGGCCTCACCGTCTGCGAAGAAGTCCGTCGCCTCGTTCGTCGACATCTCAAAAACCTCGCTGATGTTGCTGCCACCCAGCTTGTACTCCAGCACTTCGGCCTGGAATCTCTTGCCTTCGCACAGTTCGCAGGTCGTGGTGACCGTGTCCATGAACCCCAACTCTGTGAAGATGACGCCTGCGCCGTTGCAGTTGGGGCACCCGCCTTCGGAGTTGGGGCTGAAGAGCCCAGCCTTGACCCCGTTTGCCTTGGCGAATGCCTTGCGGATCGAGTCGAGCATCCCCGTATAGGTCGCCGGGTTGCTGCGCCGGGATCCGCGGATGGCGGCTTGGTCGACATAGACCACATCGGCCCCTTTGGGGATCGAACCCTCGACCAGTGAACTCTTGCCGGAGCCTGCGACACCGGTGACGACGACGAGTACGCCGAGCGGGATGTCGACGTCGACGTTCTGCAGGTTGTGGGTGGATGCGCCCCGGATTTCGAGCTTGCCGGTGGACGGGCGGATGGACGGCTTTAGGGTCGGCTGGTCGTCGAGGTGGCGGCCGGTGGGGGTGCCACTGGTTCGCAGATCTTCCACCCGGCCCTCGAAACATACGGTTCCCCCGTTCCGTCCGGCACCGGGGCCGATGTCCACGATGTGATCGGCGATAGCCATCACCTCCGGGTCGTGCTCGACCACCAGCACCGTATTGCCCTTGTCGCGGAGCTGCAGCAGCAGTTCGTTCATACGCTGGACATCGTGGGGGTGTAGGCCGATTGTGGGCTCGTCGAAGACGTAGGTGACGTCGGTGAGGGACGAACCCAGATGACGGATCATCTTGGTGCGCTGGGCCTCGCCGCCCGATAGCGTCCCGGAAGGTCGGTCCAGGGATAGGTAGCCGAGACCGATCTCGGCGAACGAGTCGAGGAGATGCTGCAGCATGGCCAGCAATGGGGCGACTGACGGCTTGTCGAGGGTTCGGACCCATTCGGCGAGGTCGCTGATTTGCATTGAGCACGCGTCGGCGATGTTGATACCTGCGATCTTCGACGACCGGGCTGCCTCGCTGAGTCGGGATCCGCCGCAGTCGGGACAGGACGTAAACGTGACCGCCCGATGTACGAAGTCCTGGAGGTGCGGTTGCAGCGATTCGACATCCTTGGACAGGAACGACTTCTGAATTCGCGGGATCAGGCCCTCGTAGGTCATGCTGGCGCCCGCCACCGGCACCTTTGTCGGCTCCTTGTGAAGGAAGTCTTCGAGCTCAGTCTTGGTGTAGTCGCGAATCGGTTTGTCGGGATCGAGGAAACCTGACTCGGCGAAGATCCGGACGTACCACCCGTCTGCCGTGTAACCCGGGACCTTCAGCGCTCCTTCGGAGAGTGCCTTGGAATCGTCGTAGAGCTCGCTGAGATCGATGTCACTAACCGATCCCATGCCCTCACAGCGGGGACACATTCCGCCAGTGAGCGTGAACGTCTCTACCGTTGTTTTGCCCCCGCCCTTGGCGACCGTGATCGAGCCTTTGGCCGTGACGGAGGGGACGTTGAACGCGAAGGCGGTGGGCGAGCCGATGTGTGGCTCGCCGAGCCGGCTGAAGAGGATGCGCAGCATCGTGTTGGCGTCGGTCACTGTGCCAACGGTGGAGCGGGCATTGGCACCCATACGTTCCTGGCCGACGATGATTGCGGTCGTCAAGCCTTCGAGCACATCGACATCCGGCCGTGCCAGCGTGGGCATGAAACCCTGCAGGAAAGCGCTGTAGGTCTCATTGATCAGGCGCTGGGACTCGGCGGCGATGGTGTCGAACACCAGTGAACTCTTCCCCGACCCCGACACTCCGGTAAATACCGTCAGGCGCCGTTTCGGGAGCGCGACGCTGACGTTCTGGAGGTTGTTCTCCCGGGCTCCGGACACCCGGATGAAATCGTGGATGTCGGCTCGGTGCACCATTGCACGCTACCTGCCGCCAACACACGGCCCAGCGTGCTCGGACGCGTCTGTGATCGTTGGCGTGCAGAGCCGTTCGATCAGTCGTCGTCTTCTCTATCGCCTCGGCGCTCACCACCGAAAGTGGCTTCCAGACCATCGGCCAGCGCCGCCAATTGGGTGTCGCTGAGGCGAGCTTCGGGGTGGGTGAGCAGGTACGAGCGTGGCGGCATCGAGGCGTCACGGACCGTCTCTGCGGACTCCTCGCCGTCTTGTGATCGGTTCCATTCCGAGAAGTTCAGCCCCTCTCGGCCCTCGTCGACGTCTCGCTGCACCAGCCAGGAGACGGGGGCGATGTTCGAATACCACGGCCATACGGTCTCGTTGCTGTGACAGTCGAAACAGGCACGAACCGTCAACTCACGGGTTTGAGCCGAATCCCACGACGGCTCAGCCACCACCGGCGGGTTGTCGTGCGACCTGCCGTACGGAACCAGTTGGATCACCAGCATTCCGCCCAGGAGGGCGGCCAGGCCCCATTTCACCCAACGCATGACCCATTTATCCGCTATTCAGACGCCCGTTGACAGAGGCAAATTGCCCCTATTCGCCAAGCGGCGTGTGGCGGTCTACCGGCGTGTCTCAGTGGTCACACCAGGAAGGGATTGACCGCCTTAGACC
>JBGTKD010000096.1:0-7892 GCA_041744795.1 Acidimicrobiia bacterium | reverse complement strand
GCGGCGCGGGTTACGGCTTGGAGCGCGGCGAACTGCCAGCCGGTCTCCACCCAGGCCGTGCCTGCTGTGGCCACGACCAGTAGCGCGAACGCCGCCAGGAACGGCTTGCGTCGCCCGGTCTTGTCCCCCCACCAGGAGAAGAGGAGGGAGGTGATCCCGGCGAAGCGGGCAATCGCCAGCACAAGGCTCATTTCACCTTCGGTCAGTCCGAGGCTGACGCGCGAGAAGGGGATCGTGGAGGAGGCGTGCGAAGCAGCAAACGAGGCGAGCACGCCCACCATCCACATGAGGGCCACGAGCGTCCGCGCGGCAGGGTCAAACCTCCCGAACGGAAACAGCACCCGCAAAACCCGCCTGATCACCCCCAAACACTACGACCCCCCACCCCCGGACCGGTTTTAGCCGCACAAACGGGTCGAAAATGACGCGTTCTGCGGTACAGAACGCGCTGTCGTGCGCCGACGGGGGCGTCCGCCGTGGTCCCCCGGCGCGTTTTCTCCCGCAGAACGTCGCATTTTTGCGACCTTCTTGCGCTCAAAACGCGCTGTCGGGTTGTGACGGGTTGCGAAACTTTGGGGGTTGGGGACTGGACTTGGGGTCCGCAAGTGGGATCATCGAGCGTGATGGACGACTTTGCTTCTTTGGGGTTCCTCGCTCAGGCCACCTTCGCGTTCGGGGGCGGACTGCTGGCGTTCCTCTCGCCGTGTGTCCTTCCCCTCGTGCCCGGGTATCTCGGGCTGATGTCCGGGTATTCAGTTGCCGACCTTCAGAGCGGAGACGCCTCCCGGCTCCGCATGCTTCGCGTCACCGGATTGTTCGTCCTCGGGTTCACCGCCGTCTTCGTGGCCACGGGTGCGTTTGCCACCTCGATTGCCGGCGTCCTAAACCGCAACCAGACGTTGACCGGCCGGATCGCGGGGGCCGTCGTCATTGCGTTTGGTCTGTTGATGATCGGTATGGCTTTCTCGAACCGCGGTCTCTTCGGAAAGCTCTCTCAGGAGCGCCGGCTCGACGTCCGGCCATCGAAGCTGGGCGCTTGGGCGCCGCCGGTAATGGGGGCCGCATTCGGGTTCGGCTGGACAGCATGCATCGGACCGATCCTTGCGGGCGTGCTCACGATCGCCGCTACCCGCGACACCGTCTACCAGGGCATGGCGTTGCTGTTTGTTTTCTCGATGGGTCTCGGAGTTCCGTTTGTGCTCACCGGCCTCGGACTGCGTAGAGCGTTCGGCGCCCTCAAGGCGATGCGGCGTTGGATGCGACCCATCAACCTGGCATCAGGCTTTGTGATGGTGGCTTTCGGCTTGTTGCTATTCACGAACAATGTGACCCGCTTGTCGTCGTTCTTCGTCGAGATCTTCACCGCCGTGCCGTTCCTCGAGAATCTCGCCTCGATCTGACCGGGTTTAGCCTCATCACCGATGGTTTCGATCGATCTCCCTGACTTTCTCGAACTCGCTCGCACTCACTCGGTGGTGCCGTTGAGTCTTGAGGTACTCGCCGATCGGGAGACACCGGTCACCGCGTATGAGAAGCTCGTCGGCTCCGATCCCGGATTTCTCCTTGAGTCCGTCGAAGGAGGCGAGCGTTGGGCACGCTGGTCGTTCCTCGGCTGGGATCCGGCTTTCACTCTCCGGAGCAGGGATGGCGTGAGCACGATCACGGGCAGGTTCCCAGTTGACATCCCTGACGGCGATCCGCTGGAAGTGCTCGAGACGCTCATCGCCAAGTACTCAACCCCGGACCTTCCAGACCTCCCTCCACTTCACTCGGGGGCGGTCGGCTATCTCGGATACGACGTGGTTCGCTACGTGGAACGCCTGCCCAATAGGCCAGCGGACGATCGACATCTCCCTGAGCAGGTCTGGCAGTTCGTGGGAGCGCTGGCTGCCATGGACCGATTCAGCCACTCGATCATCCTCATCCGTAACGTGTTCGTCGGGGACGATCCCGAGGCCGAATACAGGGAAGCTGTTACCGCACTCGAAGCTGACGCCCAGCGGCTTGGCCAGTCATCCTCATATGCCCCGGTGACCATGGAGCCCGGCGATGCGGACATCCAGTACAGGTCGAACTTCAAGCGAGAAACGTTCGAACACGCTGTTGAAGTTGCCAAGGAGTACATCGTGGCGGGCGATGCCTTCCAGATCGTGCTCAGCCAGCGGCTCGAGTCAACCTTTGATGGCGACCCGTTCGCCATCTATCGCGCCCTCCGCCTGATCAACCCTTCCCCGTTCCTCTTCTACGTGTCCGATCCGGAGATCGCTGTGGTCGGTGCCTCTCCCGAGATCATGACGCGGGTGAGAGACGGCATCGCCTATTCACGTCCTATCGCCGGAACCCGTCCGCGAGGTCTTTCGGAAGAGGATGACCTGCGTTTGGAGGGCGAATTGCTGGAGGATCCCCAGGAGAGGGCCGAGCATGTGATGCTCGTCGACCTGGCTCGAAACGACCTGGGGCGTGTGTGCGAGTTTGGGACTGTGACGGTCGACGACCTCATGGTTATCGAGCGCTACAGCCATGTGATGCACATTGTTTCGGGTGTTTCGGGCACGGTGCGCGACGGGGTCGGTCCCGTCGATGTGATCCGGGCGACGTTTCCGCATGGAACCGTTTCGGGAGCTCCGAAGGTGCGGGCGATGGAGATCATCGATGAGTTAGAGCCCGTGGCCAGAGGCCCTTATGCGGGGGCGGTCGGATATCTCGACTTCTCCGGGAATGTCGACACCGCGATCTGCCTTCGTACGGTTGTGACAGCGAACGGAAAAGCGTGGGTGCAGGCAGGGGCCGGCGTCGTGGCGGATTCGGACCCGGCGACCGAGTTCGACGAGACCATGAATAAGGCAGCGGCGGCCTTGCAAGCCATCGCCCGGGCGGAGGCGATGCAGTGATGCGGCCCAGCTATGGCGACGTTGTCGCCGAACACAGGGCCATCCGCGAAGACGTCGCGATCGTGAACGGCGGTCACGAACTCGTGTGGGTCGAGGGTCCCGGCGCCGTCGCTTTCTTACAGGGGCTCATCAGCCAGGACCTCGAGGAAATGGCAACAGGCGATGTAAGGCGTTCGTTCCTTCTCGCTCCGCAGGGAAAGCTCGAGGCGCTGCTGTGGGTGATGAAAGAGTCCGAACGGGTCGGCCTGATCGTGGATGCCGGATTGGGCAGCCGGGTCGTCGGGCGACTCAACCACTACCGGATCAGAGTGAAAGCAGAGGTCCGGCTAGAGGAGCTTGCCGTGCGGTCACTGTGGGGACCGAGGTCCCGGGCTGTGGCTGACGTGGGCGATCACTGGGCGGATCGAGATGACATCGTGCGGGTTCCTTTCCCGACGAGGTCGGTGGACCGTGTGCTCATAGTTGGTGACTCGTGGGCTTCGAATGTTCCCCAGGCCGGTGAGCTGGCGATGACCGCCGCGCGCGTTGAAGCTGGTGAACCCGTCATGGACCGAGATGTCAACGAGTCCACCATCCCGCAGGAGACCGGCCTTGTGCCGGACGCTGTGTCGTTCACCAAGGGCTGTTATCTCGGCCAGGAGTTGGTCGCCCGGATCGACACACGCGGCAGGGTCAACCGCCACCTGCGCGGGCTGGCTGTGACGCGCAACGTGCTGCCTCCCGAAGGGGCCTCGGTTTGGTCCGGCGACCGTGAGGTGGGTGTGATCACATCGGTGACAGAGTCGGTGTTCGTGGGCGCTCCGATAGGCCTGTCTTTGCTCCGCCGAGAGGTCGAACCGGGCGACGAAGTCGAAATCCGCTGGCCAACCGCCTCAACCCCCGCCCTCGTTCGAAATCTCCCGTTTTGAGCGCAAGAACGTCGCAAAAATGCGACGTTCTGCGGTGTAGAACGCGTTTTTAGGCTGCCCGGTGGATGGCCTGCGCTACCCGGTCGAGCACCAGCGCAGGCTGCTGGAAGATCTCGCTGTCCCAGACTTCGACCACGGTGAACCCGGACGCCTCCAACCTAACCCGCCGCTCGCGGTCGGCCTCGCGATCGGACAGCGACGTGTGGTATCGCTCAGACTGGATCTCGACCACGGTGGCGGTCCGTTCGTGGAGAAAGTCGACCCTGGCCGACCACCGTTCGCCGGCTACCGCTACCTGTCGCCTGAAGTCGTGTCCCATCGCGTTCATCAATTCCATGAACCGGGACTCGATGTTCGACTGCGGTGGAACCCAGTCCTCACCGCGAGCCTCGGCTGCTTCGCGCAGCGCGCAGATTCCATTGCGCCCCTGGATCGCCAGTTCTTCATCGAGTGCGACGAGGTCGCGCCCGGTCAACAGTCGGAGGTTCCAGGCGTTGTCGATCGCCCGCTCGAGCCTCTTCTGGGATACGACCTGGGCAAGGTGCAGCATCGTCAGGGCGGGTGACGTGACAAGCACGCCGTCGACCGTCCTGCGGTGGTGGGGAGGCAGGCCGGTGATCTGATGGACGGTCCAGTTGAGGCGTTCGTGGTGCCTGCTCTGACGACTGACGACGATGTGGACCGGGTGGGGTCCGTATCCGCTGATCCCCCAAATCCAGGCCGCAGTCGTGTGAGAGGCGCAGGCATCGAGTCCCGTTTCGAGGACCTTGGCAAGGACCTCTCGCCTGGGCGAGCTCGTACTGCCCGCCAGCGCCAGCACCCGTGGCTGGACCTGGACCAGTCGACCTGTCTTGAGCCATCGACCTACTCGCTGCCTGTCAACCCCGTGTTCACGGAGCTGTTTGCGTGTCAATAGGCCGTGCTGATCGGCCGCAAGTTCGAAGAGGCGCTCCATCGCCGCAACATGCCTGACGCGCAGACGCCCGACTAGGGGGTCGTTCTACCGTGCAGAACGTCGCATTTATGCGACGTTCTTACGCTCAAAACGGGGTTTGGAGCCAGGCGGCGGTGTTGGGGGGGAGGAGGTTGTCGAAGACGGGGGCGCTGGTTAGGAGGATCTCGCCTTCGGGGAGGCGGAGGGCTTCTGGGCCGAAGTTCACTAGGCACACAGCACCCGATCCCCGTCGGAAGGCGATCACGGCCTCACCCAATTCGAGCCACTCAAGGTCCTCATCCTGCACAAACAGGAGTCGGCGCAGCTCCAGCGCTCGCCGATACATCTCCAACGTCGAGGCTGGCTTGCCTTCCTGGGCAGCGGCGGATGACTCAGCGAACGACGCCGGCTGGGGCAGCCACGGTTCGCTGTCCCCGAACCCGAACGACGGACCGTCGCTCTCCCACGGGAGCGGCACCCGGCAACCGTCCCGCCCTTTCTCGGTGTGCCCGGAGCGGATCCACACCGGGTCCTCCAGCACATCGAGCGGCAGGTCGTAAACCTCATGCAAGCCCAGCTCTTCGCCCTGATAGAGATACACAGAACCAGGCAGAGCGAGCATCAGAAGCGTCGCGGCCCTAGCGCGCTGCAGTCCGCCTTCGAGGTCGAGTAAATCCCGATCGCCGTCGAGCAGCCACTCCTTGGCCACCACATCCTGGGGAAGTGCATACCGGGTCGGGTGTCGCACGACGTCGTGGTTCGACAACACCCAGGTGGGCACCGACCCCACCGACCCGGCGCCCGCCAGTGACCGGGTGATTGCCGACCGCATCGAGTCCGCACCCCATGGCGACTCGAGAAAGTGGAAGTCGAAAGACTGGTGGTATTCGTCGGGTCGCACGTATTTGGCCTGACGCTGCCAATTCACGACCCAGGCTTCGGCGACCATCATCGTGTCCGGGTATTCGTCCAACACGGCCCGCCACTCACGAACGATCTCGTGGAGTTCGACCCGATCCCAGAATGGGTGGTCGGAGAGCTCCGTGGCACCCAGCAACGACTCTCCGGTCTCCCCGATATCGGGGTAGGTGTGGTCTTTGGCGAGGCTGTGCGCCACGTCGACCCGAAAGCCCGCCGCGCCCCGATCCAGCCAGAACCGCAGCACGTCACACATGTGCGACCGCACCTCGGGGTGCCGCCAGTTGAGGTCAGGCTGGGAAACATCAAAGAGATGGAGGTACCACTCCCCGTCTTCGACCCGCTCCCAGGCCGACCCGCCAAAGACAGCCTGCCAGTCCGACGGCGGCTCGGAGCCGTCCGGTCCACGGCCGGGAAGGAAGTGGTAGCGCTGGCGTTCAGGACCCCCCGGTCCGGCGGCCAGGGCTTCTTTAAACCATCGGTGCTCCCAAGAGGTGTGGTTGGGGACCAGGTCGACGAGCACCCGGATGCCATGGCGTGCCGCCAAGGAAATGAACTCGGTCGCCTCGTCCAAGGTCCCGAAGCGGGGGTCGATCTCGCGGTAGTCGGCGACGTCGTAGCCGCCGTCGAGAAGCGGGGACACGTACCAAGGGTTGATCCAGACGGCATCCACGCCCAGGTCACGCAGGTAGGCGAGCCTGGAAGCCAGCCCGGCGATGTCGCCGGTGCCGTCGGCGTTGCCGTCTTTGAACGATCGGATGTACACCTGGTAGACGGCGGCGTGACGCCACCAAGGAAAATGCTCGGACATTGGGGCAAGTATGGACGCTCGCCACCCAGCACGCGCCACAACAACCAAGCTGTCGAACCCGGGACAGAACGCGAGTTTTCGCCGATGCGGGACCGGGGCGTACGATCCGATGATGTTGGAACCGATCGTCGAGACGACCCGGAGGCGGATCAGCGAGATCCGCCACCGCACCGAGGAGTTCCGCACGCGGGCAGGCGACATGCCGTCGGTTCGGCCCCTCCGCGATGCCCTCGTATCCGACCGGCTCAGTGTCATCGCGGAGTTCAAGCGCAGGTCACCGTCCCGGGGCGTCCTCGCGTCCGGTATCGATCCAGCGATTCAGGCGAAGGCCTACGAGGCGGGTGGGGCGGCGGCGATTTCGGTCCTGACAGAACCCGACCACTTCGACGGATCCGACGACGACCTGATCGCGGCGCACCACGCCACCACCATCCCGATCCTTCGCAAGGATTTCACCCTGGACGACTCCCAGATCTGGCAAGCGAGGGCGATCGGCGCAGACGCCATCCTCCTGATTGTCGCTCTGCTCTCGGATGGCCAGCTCGCCCACCTGCACGGCATTGCCACTGATGCCGGTCTCGACGCCGTGGTCGAAGTCCATTCCACCGACGAAGCTGCCCGTGCCTTGGCGGTCTCTCCGACGATCGTGGGCGTCAACAACCGCGACCTGCGGACCTTCGAAGTCGACCTCGCCACCGCCGAGAACATCGCACCGCTTCTGGCCGACGTCCCCGTCACCGTCGGCGAAAGTGGCATTTTCACTTCAGATGACGCTGCCCGCATGCGGCGGGCCGGATATGACGCGGTGCTGGTGGGCGAGAGCCTCGTGTTGTCCGGCGATCCCGCCGCCGCCATCCGAGAGTTGACGCTCGCATGACATGGGTCAAGATCTGCGGGCTGCGTACCAGCGCCGACGTAAAGGCAGCCACCGATGCGGGCGCCGACGCCGTCGGTTTTGTTCTCGCCCAGGACTCACCGCGGTCCATCCGGCCCGATCTGGCCGCCAGACTGATCATCGACTGCGAGCTCCCCAGCTACCTCGTCACAGTCGACGCATCTCCTGCTGAGATCCTCGACCTAATCGACTTCACCGCCGCCGCTGGCGTCCAACCGCACGGTGCAGATGCCGCCGCCGCCGCACTCGCCACCCGTCGGGCGGGCCTGGCTGTCCTCCGGCCCCTCCAGGTCACCGACGACCTAGATCTCAGCGACATTCCCGAGGACCAGATCCCGCTTCTCGACACCCACGTACCGGGACTTCACGGCGGAACCGGACGGCGCTTTGATCCGGACATTCTCCCCGACATCGCACGCCGCTGGGTTATGGCAGGCGGGCTCGATCCGACCAACGTGGGCGAAGCGGTGAAGGAGCTCAGGCCCTACGGAGTGGACGCCTCCAGCCGTCTCGAGTCCTCGCCCGGCCACAAGGA
>JBGTKD010000095.1:0-12111 GCA_041744795.1 Acidimicrobiia bacterium | reverse complement strand
ACGTACGGGCCTATCGGATGCCTACCTCGTTCTACCTCTTCAGTCTGCTGCCGAGTGACATCGCGGTCTGGTATCTCTTCGTGGCGCTGGCGGGAGTCTCGGGCGTTGTCGCCTCTTATCTGGTGAGGAGACCGCCGCTGGGTATTGCGGTCACGGCCTATCTCCTCTCGCTAGGAATGCTCCAGTTCGAAAGTGGCTGGAGTGCCCAGTTCATGACAACCGAACTTTGGGCTGTCGCACCGCTACTGGGGGCGGTCCTGATGGTGCAGAACCGCCGATGGTGGCCGGCGGCTGCTCTCGCGTTGACGGCGATGCTCATTCGAGAGACGGCAGCGACGGTGCTGATCGTCGGCGTGGTCATGGCCGGCCTCGGGAAGGTCCCTCGCAAGCCGTGGCTGATCGCATTCGCCCTCGGAGCGACAGGGTATTTGTTCCACGCCCGAGCCGCCTTGGAACACATCGAACCCGACGTTGGAGAGGGCCTGCTGGCTGAGGTCGTCTCAGCCCTCTCGGTTCCCCAGATGATGGGGTTCGGGCTGCCAGGAATGCTGGTCATCGGGCCTCTCCTGTGGATCTTCGCGCTGCGCTACTCGATGGTCGAGCATCGACACTGGCCGATCACTATTGCCCCACTCGCCCTGCCGTTCGCCGGTCTGGTTATCGACCGGGAGTACTGGGGGATACTCGTCGTACCGTTCGTGGTGCTTTGGGGCATCGACCGGGTCAGCGACCTTGTCGCACAAAAGAGGCGGGTAGCGCCAGCCCTTGCGGACTAACGAGGAGGCTGTTGTTCGCAGGTCGATTAGCTAGTCGATGTATGGACTGTTCGTCGCTGGAACCAGAGCAAGAGACCGATGGCGAGCGGATACATGATCAAGCGTTGCGTATGGATTGCGTAGCGGAGGGCACTCACACCGAGGAACGGGATGATCGCGCAGGCGGCCGCGGCTGAGATTGCGAGGGGGCTCCTGATTCGCCATGCGAGCCAGAGAGACACGGCAACTATCGCGCTGAGTGCGACTCCTCCAATGACCTCCTCCCAGCGCTGGAAGTGGATCCACTCTTGAACGGCAGCTATTGCCCCCACGAACGGGAGTCCGATCGTGTCACCCGGGGTCACCCACTCGAATCGGGCGAGCAGGGAGCCGACCCATAGCGTCAGAGCGACCATTGGCGCTACGGCTCGCCGCCAATCGAAGACGGCGAATCCGGCTACCGCCAGCAGCATCGCCTCTTTGGACAGGACCGCCAGGGTGGCCCATATCCAGCCGGACCTTCCCCTCTCCCAGGCATCCGCCGCGGCCAGCATGAACGCTGCGGCGACCGCGTCGGCTACTAGGACCCTCGTGCTGATGAGCGTCCCGGGGAGGATCGCAAACATGAAGCCGAACCACGGCGAGAGTCCACGTCGCATGGCGAGATTCGTTAGAGCGCGGACGCCGATCCAGACGGCACCCACCTGCACGATCGCAAGAGCGGCGACGGCGCCCAGCCAGGAGAAGGGCCACGCCAGCGCGGGCATTGCGATCCGAGACGCTCGGTATGCCACGTAGTCGAGGGTTGGCGAGTGGAGCAGCAGCGGATCCAGTGCGAGGGCCCCGAAGTGCTGGCCGTCATGGGCCTGGAGCATGTCTTCGCCGAACGCCAGTGCCGCCGCGGCCACAACCAGGATGTGGAGGGTGGCGGCAGTCGCTGCCGGCATCCACCGGTTGCGGGTGTTCAGGCGATCCGTTCTGGTCAGTTGGGTGTGCATCGAATCCCGGGGAGATGTTGACGACACGTAAGGGTAAGGCCCTTGGGTTCGCGGACCTGGCATACCGCCACTCACAGCTGCCTAGACCCGCAGCGGCGTGGCAGCGTCGCAGATGCCCGGGTCCGGTCGCAGTCTCGCCCTAGCGTGGGCGCTGTCGGGAGGGGCGGGCGCGAACGAAAGAGATGCGATGGGCATCGCAGAGAGACAAGTCGGCACGATGGTGTGGATCGCCGCGTGGGTGATCCTTGCTGCTGCATACTTCATCTCAGCCCCGGAAGGCACCTTCGATCTGCGGGCGGACCGTTTGACCGCCTTGGCGGTCCTCGACGGTGCTGATCCGTATGTGGCGGTCGACCATCTCGCGCACAGGTATGGGAGCGACCTCCGAGGTTGGACCCATGTACACCCGCGGACCCCAGGAGCCTTGGTCCTACAGACACCGCTGGCGATGATTCCGGAGTCCGGGCTGAGATACATGGCGTTGGCAGGCTCTGCGCTGGCGATCGTGGCGACGGTGGCCGTAGCGCTGCGGGTTTGGCCTGTTCGGCCGTTGATCGGGCTGGCCATCTGCCTTGGGGTGGGGGTCACGTCGGTGGCGGTCGAAGCAGCCGCGGTCGGCGCCCAGTCGTCGGTGCTGGCATTGTTTCTCGCTGTTGGCTGGTGGAGGCTAAGAGATGGCGATGACCCATGGGCGGGGCTGGCCGTGGGTTTGGCCGTCACCTTGAAGATCTTCCCCTGGCTCCTGCTCATAGTTCTGCTGGCGCGGCGCAAACAGGCTGCGGGTGCGGCCGTTGTCACACTCGGCGCTCTCAACGGGGTCGGGCTCCTGATCCCGGGGGTAACGCTCACGGGGGCGTTCGACGCGGTTTCCTCGGCCAACCTGTCCGCTTCCGCCGGCCTCAACGCCTCCGCCGCGAGGTATCTCGGCGAGTCGTTGCCAGTAGAGGTGCTGTCGCTCGGGCTGGCGGCGGCTGGTGCGGCGGCGGCCGTGGCGTTTACAAGCTCGAAGTGGGATTTCGACCGTCAATGGTTTGCAGTGCTCGCGGTTTCGGTTGCCGTGTCACCGCTGATCTGGCGTCACTACGCGCTGGTCCTCATACCGGCGCTTATCTGGCTGTGGGCGAGAGGCGGACGTACCGGCATGGCCATCGCTGTTGTGGCAGCGCTCTGTTTGTTGGTGCCGATGCCGCTCGTGTCTGTTTGGCTGATTCTTCCGGTGGCAGTCGGAGTCGCGGTCGGCGCCGCGACTGCCCGCCCACCCGCATCTGCCGCAGACCCAGAGCCCGCAATCGCCTGAAAGGCTCCTCGGTCAGCAGCCTTCGAAGCGATACACGGTCACATCGCCGAGATCGGCAAGGCAAGGTGCCTGCGAGGCCCGAGCCTCGACCAGATCTAGGGCGCTCTCGACGGTGGGTATGTGCCGAAACTCATCGAGGCTCGAGTCCATCACCAGCACAGTGGCCTGTTCGAGATCGGTTGCCAGGCGCTGCAAGAGCCGATCTGGATCAGGTAAGCCCCACGCGAAGTAGTTCGAGGTGGGAGCGAAACCGAGGGTCTGAGAGGCGACCCGGTACCAGAGGTGAGGCGACCGTGCCCAGATAGCCACGGTGTCACCTGGTTCGATCAGATCCGCCATCGCAACGGCCACCGGCGTCAGTTCGGCTTCCGAGGCGTCGTATAGCCAGTGGTCGGCACTCGAGGCGATGATCGCGGTTATCGCCAGCGCGGCGACCGAACCGGCCGCCAAGCGTGAAACGCGGGGACCGGAAATCGGCACCAGCGCCAGAACCAGTGGAACGTAGACCCAGTAATGGCCATATGGGAGGCTGGCAGCAAGGCCGATCACCGTCGCTACTACCAGGGTGGCTATGGCGAGACGCGGGATCCGTTCCACGCGGACGGCTGCGAGAACCAGCACCGGACACATCGCGGCCACTGCCGTGAACGCGATGTCGGCAAAGTTGGTGTCGAAGCGGTTGGCAAGCGAGGCCTCGACGAAGGCGTATCGGAGGTCGGGAACCAACAGCACCGCCGCAATCCCAAATACTGCCAGCGAGGAGAACGTTGCGATGTGCCTGCCATCCAACTGGCGCAGACGGAGTCCATCGAGGAGCACGATCGGGGCAAAGAGCACCGCCCGAGGGTCGACTAGACATGCGGCCAGCATCAACAGAACTCGGCCCCATGGTGGGCTGGCGAGCAGAGCCCACACGAGGAAAGCCGCACTGATCAACTCGGTGGTCACCGACCAAACGCCCAGACCGAGCATCGACACGGTGACCAATGATGCGGTGAACAGCTGCAACCCGGGTGGTTGGCCGCTGCGACCGGCTAGGCGGACCAGTCCGGCGGCGAGCGCGGTCGTGGCGGCGGCCAGAAGGACCGTCAGCACACCGCGTTCGGGGACTGGGACCAGGTCTGCGATGCCGAAGAGCACGTAGAGAAGGGGACCCTTGTTGTCGAGGAGATCGACGTAGGGAAGGTCCCCGGCACCGAAGATCCGCCGGGCCATCGTCAGCCAGTACATCTCGTCGAATGAGGGCGGCCGCAGGAGCGACACCACGATGGCCAGCGCCGCTAGAGCGGCGATCACGATCCATGGCAGGGTTGGGCGGAGGGAGGCTCCGCTCCGTCCAGCAGGCAAGGTCATCGACCGAGACGGCGACGCGCCACCAGTCGCAGGGTGTTCTTGATGGTGGATCCGACATCCATCTTGGAGGCGTCCGCTTTCAGGTCATACCACAGGATCAAGGGCACTTCGCCAAAGATGATGTCTGGCTCGCGCCTCAGTTTCAGGAGGATGTCCACCATGACCTGGAAGCCGTCCTGGTCGAAGAACGTAGGACCGGACCGGCGGATGACGTCCTGCATCACCCGGGCGCGATATGCCCGATAGCCGCTGGTGTAATCGCGCACACCGGGGGTTGGGAAAGTGATGCGGAGGAGAAAGCTGGCCGCCCTGCTCAGGAACCGGCGGGAGATCGACACTCCCTTGATCCGGCTGCCTGGCCGATACCGGGAGGCGATGACCACATCGTGGCCCTCCCGGACGTGGCGAACCATGCGCAGTATGAGGTCTGGGGTGTGGGTGTTATCAGCGTCCAACGTCACGATTACGTCGCGTGCCTCGGCTCGCTCTGCCGCCGCGAGGAGTCCGTCCCTGATCGCGGCTCCAAGTCCTTCATTGATCGGGTGGGTTACCGTGACGGCGTCAAATCTCTCGGAAGCCTTGCGCATGATCTCGGCTGTGTTGTCGGTGGAGCCGTCGTCGACGAAGACGACTCGGAACTCGAGACTTGCCTCCAGCATTGCCTCCTCGATCCGTTCCAGCAGAGGAGGCAGGGAATGTTCTTCGTTGAGGGCGGGAAGGACCAGCCAGACCTTGGAGCGTGTAGGTATCGGCTTATTGAGTGTGTGATCCATAGCGCGCAGGCCTTCTCGGGTTGGGTCCAGTATCGGACACAAGAACCGGGAGACGAGTCCTTTCCTCGATCTCTGCGACGACAAGCTACCTTTTTCCCGCGATTCGCACCGGCAGCACTGGTTAGGTTGAGAAGCAATCCAGGCCCCCGTGAGTGCGTTCCAGTCCGCATTGACCCTCGAACCGGCCGCGGCTTCAGCTGATCTCGGCGGATCGATAGGCCTGGCGTAGTCCGAGGCGGCCGCCGTAGTGGAGTAGCCCTCCGGCATACACCCGCCCTGCGAAACGGACCAGCGCACCGATTGTCAAGATGGCAACTGCAACCGCCGCCAAATACTCCCACCAGGCGATCTCCTGGAACGCCACCCTGATCGGCACGACGAAGGGTGCTGTGAACGGGATGAAAGTGAGGAACGTGCCAGCGGCGCCACTCGGGTCGTTGAGCACGGCGAATGAGGCGAAGAATCCTGCGATTGCGACGATCGAGATCGGGAACGCGGCTGTTTGGGCGTCCTCCATCCGGGAGACGAGGGCTCCGGCAGTGCCGAATGCAACGCTGAACAGGCTGTAGCCCAGGATGAACCAGACCACAAGGGTCACTGCCGAATCCAGCGGAATCGCCGGCAGTTCCACCGCTCCCGTCACCCTTATCAACACCAGCGCAATGACGACGGTGATGATGAACTGGCCCAGACCCAGCAGTCCGATGCCGAGGATCTTGCCAGCTAGCAACTGCCACGGGCGCAGCGTCGCCAGCAGAACCTCCACCACCCGGCTGGCCTTCTCTTCGGCGATGCCGGTCAGGGTCCAGGCACCGAAGGACAGGACGGCGAGATACATGAGCATCAGCCCGCCATAGGCGATGATGCTCCTCGCATCGTCGAGTTCGGCGTCCGCACCCTTCATCGACTCGACGGTTAGGGGTTGGGATCCGAAGACCGAAGCGACGTCAGCCACCGTCGCCGAGGAGCCGACAAGGGTCTCCTCCAATGCGACTGTGGCGGCGGCTCGTTGCAGAATTCGTTCGATCTCCGACCCGCCGAACCCACCGGAGCCCTCCCGCAGCAGGGTCGTGTCGTCCAAGACGACGATTTCGACGTCTCCTGCGTTTAGGCCAGCCTCGGCCGCAGCCCGGTCCTCGAATGAGGTGACGCTGAAAGTGACCGGTTGGTCTGGGTCGCCCGATTCGGTGGCCATCGTCTCGGCAAGCGCGAGCAGACTGGTATCAGCCGGTCCGACGGTTCCCACCTCGAATGACTTCGCGCCGCCTCCCAGAATTGCCGGCAGCCCAATCACGGCGGCAAGGAGGAGGATGGTGAAGATCCCTGACCCGACGAACGCCTTGCTACGCCCGCGCTCGCGGATCTCGCGCATTGTGACCAAGCGAACTGCCTCAAATGTCGTCATGCCACTGCCTCCCGGAATAGGTCCGCCAGCGAAGGCGTGGTGAATACGAAGTGTTCGAGCTCCTCTGCGTGCTCGAGCGTTCCCAGCAAGGCGCGCAGGTCTGTCCCCGCTTGCATCGTGAGGATGTGGCGACGTCCATCGAAGCGAGAGTCGATAACCCCAGTCTGAGACCCGAGACGATCTCAGACTGGGGTTCGGTGAGATCGAGTTCGAGCACCCGACGGTTCGAACCGGTCTTGAGATCATGGACGTTGCCATCCAGGACGATCCTTCCTTTGTGGATGATGGCGACGTCTTCGCACAGGTCTTCGACGAGGTCGAGTTGGTGGCTGGAGAACACGACGGCCGCACCGGCCGCGGCACGAGCCCGCAGGACGTTCGCCATTGTTTCTGCCCCCATCGGATCGAGGCCACTGAAAGGCTCGTCGAGGATGAGCAACTCCGGTTCATGCACCAGGGCGGCAGCAAGTTGCACTCGCTGTTGGTTTCCGTGTGAGAGGGTTTCGAGTGCGTCGCCCATCCGGTCTTCAAGACCGAGGTCGGTGAGCCAGCGATCCGCCGCTTCAGCCGCAGCAGTCTTCGACAGCCCGTTGAGGCGAGCGAAGTAGATGAGTTGTTCCTCGATCTTCATCTTCGGATAGAGGCCGCGTTGTTCAGGCATGTATCCGAACCGAGTCTGCATTCCATGGGTGACAACCGAACCGTTCCAGCGCACCTCTCCCCGGTCGAGACGAAGTAGGCCAAAGATGGCGCGCATCGTCGTGGTCTTTCCCGCTCCGTTCGGACCGAGGAAGCCGACCATTCGACCTGGTTGCACAGTGAATGAGCACCCGTCGAGGGCGGTCACATCGCCGTATGACTTGTGTAGATCGTCGATCTCCAGCATTGAGAACCTCCTGGTGGCCACCGTACGGACCCCGGCCCTCCCCGTACTCCACCCATGGGGGGAACTAGGGCTCCCTCCACGGTGGGAAGCAACTGCTGTCGCCCAGCCGTAGCCTGGCTCGTGTGAGTTGGCGCATTTCCCGATCGGATTGGTTGGTCGTAACCGGCCTGCTTGTCCTCGGAACATTCGGCCTGTTCCTCGTCCACGATCTCGCACCGGACGAGATCGAATCTCGTCTGCCCGAGTGGGCTGACTATCTGGCCTTCGTGCTGCTCGTTATCCCCCTGGTCTTCCGACGGATCACTCCTCTGACCGTTGGACTCGTGGTGGGTCTCGGGTTCACCGCCTTCCGCATTCTCAAAGTGCCGGAAGGATCGATCTCGTCGGTAGCGGTATTCGTCGCTCTGCATGCCGTCGGGGCATACGCAGCGGATCGGCGCCGACGAGACGGCGTCCGGGTGCTGGTGGTTGGGGCCGGAATGGTGGCGCTGGTCGTGGCCCTGCTGGAGGATTCAGAGGTTGTGAACCTCGATGGGCTCACGTTCTTGATTTTCAGCCTCGGTCTGAACGCCGCCTTCTTCGTTGCGGCATGGATGCTCGGCGATGCCAGCCGCAAGCGCGGCGAGTATGAGGCCGAACTCCAGCTTCGGGCCGACCAGTTGGCTGCCGAGCGGGAGGAGCGTGCCCGCCAAGCGGTCACCAACGAACGCGTTCGCATCGCCCGAGAACTGCATGACGTTGTTGCACACCATGTGTCGGTGATGGGCGTGCAGGCCGCCGCTGCCCGGCGGATGATCGAGCACGAACCGACGAAAGCGACCGAAGCCCTTGGTCATGTCGAAGAATCGGGCCGTCAGGCAGTCGGAGAACTCCAGCGGCTCGTCGGCTACCTCCGTTCCGAACACGACAATGATCAGCTGTCGCCCCAACCCACACTCGACGGAGTTCCGAAGCTGGTCGAAGCGACTCGAGCCACAGGGCTGCCCGTCGAGTTCCGAGTGATCGGGCTGAGTCGACCTCTCCCGTCTTCGGTCGAACTGTCGGCCTACCGCATCGTCCAGGAGGCTCTCACCAACGTGATCCGCCATGCCCCAGGCGCCGAAACCACCGTTGTCCTCACCCACCTAACCGACGGGCTCCAGGTCGAAGTCGTCAACGGACCGCCTGCTCCGGGGGCGGCCAAGGCTGGACCCGGCGGAGGAAAGGGTCTGGTCGGGATGCGAGAACGTGCATCGGTGCTGGATGGCAGCTTCGAACATGGCTCTCTGGGTGGCGGGGGATATCGGATCGTGGCGCGCCTTCCGAGCCTCTCGAGCTACGAGGCGGAGGCGGCCCGTTGATCACGGTCGCTCTGGTCGACGACCAGCATCTCGTCCGGTCCGGGTTCCGGATGATCCTCGAAGTCGAGGCCGACATCGAAGTGGTCGGCGAAGCCTCAAATGGGTCCGAAGCCGTCGGTCTGGCTAAACGGGAGCGTCCTGATGTTGTGCTCATGGACATACAGATGCCGGAGATGGACGGACTCGAGGCCACGAGGATCATCGCCGAACTGGACGACCCTCCGCGGGTCATCATTCTCACCACGTTCGAACAAGACGACTACGTGTTTACGGCCCTGCGCAACGGTGCCAGCGGGTTTCTGCTGAAGTACGCCCCGCCCGAACAGCTGGTTGATGCGGTACGGGTCGTCGCAGGGGGCGAATCGTTGTTGGCGCCGTCGGTGACCCGGCGGATCATCGAAGAATTTGCCCGTCACCCTGCCGCCGGACGGGTCGCCCCCAACCTCGTCGACCCGCTGACCGATCGCGAACTGGAAGTGTTGGGGCTGATAGCGCGAGGTCGAAGCAACTCCGAGATTGCCGAGGACCTCTTTGTCGGCGAAGCCACCGTCAAGACCCACGTCTCGAACGTGTTTCTCAAGCTCGGTGTGCGGGACCGAGTCCAGGCCGTCGTGTGGGCGTATGAGCACGGCATCACCAGCCCGGGCACCTGACCTGATCTCCTTTGCTTCAGGAGGCTGGCGGTTCGCAGGTAGCGTGAGGGGATGTTGATCCAAGATTTCGCCGGGAGCCGCGTAGTAGTGCTCGGCGGTGCGGGCTTCCTCGGATCGCACCTGTGTGAGCGACTTCTCAGCGAAAGCGCAACGGTCGTCTGTGTCGACAACCTGATCACCGGTTCTCTCGCCAATGTCAGCCACTTGGACTCCGATCAGTTCACAGTGGTCGACCACGACATCCGCCAGCACATTGATATCGACGGGACAGTCGACTTCGTGCTCAACTTCGCATCACCCGCTTCACCGGTCGACTTTGAGCGCTGGCCGATCCAGATCCTCAAGATCGGTGCGATGGGAACCCACAACGCCCTCGGACTGGCCTTGGCCAAAGATGCCGTGTTCCTGCAGGCGTCCACTTCTGAGGTTTACGGCGACCCGCTCGTCAACCCTCAGCCTGAGTCCTATTGGGGAAACGTCAACCCGATCGGGGTGCGCGGGGTTTATGACGAAGGCAAGCGCTACGGCGAGGCCCTCACAATGGCCTACCACCGAGCGCATGGGCTACGCACCCGGATCGTTCGGATCTTCAACACTTACGGGGCGAGAATGAGACCGGATGATGGACGGGCAGTGCCGGCATTCTTCTCGGCGGCTCTACGCGGTGAGCCCCTGCCCGTGCATGGCGACGGAATGCAGACGCGGTCTCTCTGCCATGTCGACGATCTTGTCGAGGGGATCCTGCGACTGGTTGTCTCGGAGGGTTCTGAGCCGGTGAACATCGGCAACTCCCACGAGGTGACGATTCTCGAACTCGCCGAGACCGTGCGCGAAGTGGTTGGTTCGAAGTCGGAGCTCCGGTTCCTTCCCCGACCTGTCGATGATCCCTCCGTTCGCTGTCCCGATATCACGCGGGCCCGGGAGTTGTTGGGCTGGGAGCCTCAGATAGGGCTGCGGGAGGGCTTGGAAGCCACCGCGCCATGGTTCCGTCAGGCACTTAACGTGTGAGTTGGGACGACCTGGCCGATTGGTGGGTGGGGGAAGTCCGGGCCGATCCGGCCTACGAAACCGAAGTGACGCCGCTCGCCGTCGAGTTGCTTCTCCCTGTGGCGGGGGAGAGGCTGCTGGATGTCGGATGTGGGGATGGTCGGGTGATGGCGGAGGTTGGCGCCCGGGGAATGCTCCCGTTCGGAGTCGACCGGTCCTGGGAGTTGCTCGGATCCGCCGTGCTGTCCGGACCGGTCGCGCGGGCATCGCTCCCGTCGCTCGGCTGTCTGGTGAGTGGCTCGTTCGACGCAGCACTGGTGTCGCTGGTGCTGGAACACATCGAAGACGAAGAGACGCTGTTCGCCGAGTTGGGGAGAGTGGTGCGGGCCGGCGGACGGCTGGCGGTTGTCGTCAATCATCCGATCTTCACCGCCCCCCAGTCGGCTCCGATTCAAGAAGTCGACGAGGTGCTGTGGCGTCCCGGCACCTACTTCGAGCGAGGTTTCACCGATGAGCCCGCCGGTAAGGGAACCGTCCGCTTCCACCATCGGACCATGGCAGAGCTTGTGAACGCGGCCTCCGCCGGTGGCTGGGACCTGGTTCGGATGGTGGAGATGGGGGTCACTGATGCCCAGGTCGAACGCCATCCACCGCTGGGCGTCCAACGCCACATTCCGCGGCTGCTCGGTGTCGCTTGGAGACGCAGGGCGTGATTCCGAGACCCTGGTTACGTCTGTGGGCGGTTGCAGTCATCGCGCACATCATCGGCAACCCCCGGTTCGGACAACTCGTGGGGGACACGACTTCGCTGGGTTTGGCAACAGCAGGATTGTTGGCGCTGGGCGTGGCGCTGTTGCTCAGACCATCAGACCGCCCGATTCGCATGGCGACGAACGTCGGAGTGGTGCTGGTTGCCTGGCTGGAGGCGCCGTTCATAGGAAACCACTGGGTGCTGGCCGCGCTCATCGCCATAGCCATGTTGGTCGCCGAGACTCGCAAAGACCCCTGGGATTGGTTCGTACCAACGGCGCGTTGGATGTTTCTCGGCTTCTACGGCTGGGCTGCGTTCGCCAAGCTGAACTCGGCGTTTTTTGACCCGTCCGTGTCCTGTGGGTTGGTCTATGCCAACCAGTGGCTCGACGGGTACGGGTTGGCACCGATACCGGAAACATCTGCGGCGGCATGGGGACCGATCCTCGGTTCGGCCGCAATCGAACTGTCGATTCCGGTGCTGTTGCTGGTGCGCAGGACGCGGCTGTGGGGCGTGGCGCTGGGCGTTGTGTTTCACGGGCTGATCTCGCTGGATCTTCTTCAGCATTTCTATGACTTCACCGCTGTTCTGCTGGCGCTGTTCGTCCTTTTCGTCCCGGCTTGGACGGACGGAAGGATCGAATTCAAGCGCACCGATCTCATGTGGCCGTTCGCAGCGCTGGCCGGTCTGATCGGACTTGCCGGGTTGTTCCCGGCGAACGAGTTCACCAACGGGATTGTTCGACTAGGCGCTTTCATGGTGTGGGTGCCGTTCCTCGCCTGGTTCTGTCTGGCTACCTGGAGGGGGACCCGCCGCGAGACGGCAAGCCAGGATGAAAGAGTGCTCGGGGTCCTGCCTGGGCCGCTGGCCTGGGTCTTGGTTGGGGTGGTGTTCCTCAACGGGTTGTTGCCGT
>JBGTKD010000094.1:0-12276 GCA_041744795.1 Acidimicrobiia bacterium | reverse complement strand
CTTTCAAGAGATCTTCACGTCCCGCTACTTCTGCACCGTCCAGGACCCCCAGTACTACGACGAGGCCGAGGAGATCCCCGGCGGACCGACCATCCAACGGATGATCGAACTCGCCAAAGAGACCGGCATGGTGCTGGTCGTACCCATCTACGAGAAGGTCGACGAGGGCACGTTCTACAACACCGCAGCCGTCATCGACGCAAACGGTGACTTCCTCGGGATCTACCGCAAGACCCACATCCCTCAGGTCGTAGGTTTCTGGGAGAAGTTCTACTTCAAGCCCGGCAACACGGGATACCCCGTCTTCGACACCGCAGTCGGGCGGATCGGTGTCTACATCTGTTACGACCGCCACTTCCCGGAAGGTTGGCGGGCGCTCGGACTGGCCGGAGCAAAGATCGTCTTCAACCCCTCGGCCACCACACGCGGGCACTCCAAGTACCTGTGGGAACTGGAACAGACCTCAGCGGCGGTGGCCAACGAGTACTTCGTGGGGGCCATCAACCGGGTCGGAGCCGAAGGGTTGTCTGACACCGACTATTACGGCACGTCCTACTTCGCCTCGCCACGCGGCCAGATCATCGAAGGGACCGGTTCGGATACGACCGACGACGTCGTGATCCGGGATCTCGACATGAGCCTGATCGAGGAAGTCAGGCGCCACTGGGCGTTCTATCGCGACCGACGGCCCGAGACGTACGGCTCCCTGGCAGAGTGACCGCCGACGTCAGGCTGGAGTTTTTCGTCGAGCCCTTTACAGAGGGCCGACCGGGCAAGCACGTCAAAGCCGCGATCGACGCCGTCAAGGCCCACGGATTGAGCATCGACGTGGGCGCCTTCGGAACTATCACCGCCGGTTCCGCGGACGCGGTGGCAGATGCGGTGAGGGATCTGGTGAAAGCGGCTCTGGAGAACGGCGCCGCCCGCGTCTCGGTACAAGCGGTGACAGAGGGAGCCGACCCTGCACTGCATGTCGGCGACCTGCGGGACGCCCTCGACCATATGATCGAACAGGTCGAAGCCGACGCCGGCGTGAGACTCGCCGAGATGGGCCGTGAGGAAAAGCAGGCAGCGGTGCGCAGTCTCGACGAACAGGGAGCGTTCCAACTCAGAAAGGCGATCGAGGCCGTCGCCGACGCCATGGGAGTCAGCCGGATCACCATCTACAACTATCTGAACGCCATCCGGGAGGAATGATGTTCGCCTTGCCCGCCTGGGTCGACGAAGTCATGGACGACCGCCGTTGCCTAGAAACCGAGGATCAGGTCCTCTTCGCGATTGACCTCGCCAGGCGCAACATCGCTGCGGGGACCGGTGGACCCTTCGGCGCCGCGGTGTTCGAGATCGAGTCCGGGAGGCTCGTCGCAGCCGGGGTGAACCTGGTGGTTCCCACCAACAGCGCCATCGCCCACGCCGAGATAGTTGCCATCGCCGTCGCTGGCCAGGCGGTCGGAAGTTTCGACTTGGGAGCGGAGGGTCTGCCAGATATGGCGTTGGCCTGTTCTTGCGAGCCGTGCGCCATGTGCTTTGGCGCGGTTCCCTGGTCGGGAGTACGCCGGCTGCTGACAGGGGCAAGGGACTCTGATGCCCGGGGCATCGGTTTCGACGAGGGCCCCAAGATGGCGGATTGGCGCTCCCAACTCGAAAACCGCGGTATCGAAGTGATCGTGGACGTCGAACGCGAGACGGGTGCCCGGGTTCTAGTCGACTACGTCACATCCGGTGGCCCGGTTTACAACGGCAGGAGCGGTTGATGCACGAGGTCCAGCAGCACACGCTCTCGCTCGACCGGATCGTGACGCCCGCCACCCTCGGGGAGGCGCTCGGTGAGATGAGTGAACACTCCCGTCTGATAGCTGGCGGCACGGACCTGCTGCTCGAACTCGACCGGGGGGTTCGGCCCGAGATCGACACCCTGATCGACATCAGCCGGATACCGGGCCTCGACCGAATCGAGATGGACGGCGATCAGATCGTCATCGGACCCCTGGTCACCCACAACCAGATTGTCACTTCCGACCTGGTGCGTTCTCGTGCGATACCGCTAGCCCAGGCATGTTGGGAAATCGGCTCTCCACAGCTTCGTAACCGGGCCACAGTGGTCGGCAACCTCGTCACGGCTAGCCCGGCGAACGACACCATCACTCCCCTGCGCGTCCTCGACGCGGAACTGGAGCTGACATCGGCGGACGGCATTCGTTCGGTCTCCCTAGCCGACTTCCACACGGGTGTTCGGCGAAACGCCCTGATGCCTGGCGAGATCGTCACGGCGGTTCGCTTCCGTGCATTGGAGGACAACGAGAGGGCCGTGTTCCTCAAGCTCGGCAATCGTCGTGCGCAGGCGATATCTGTAGTTCACCTCACCGCCGCTATGGCACTCGTGGACGGAGTCGTGGTCAGCGCCCGCCTGGCGCTGGGGAGCGTCGCACCAACAATCGTCGAAATCGACACGTCGTCAGTAGTAGGAACCCGACTCGAGGACGACGCCATTGCTGCAGCGGCGGCGGACGCAGCCGCTGCGGTCACGCCGATCGACGACGTCCGCGCGACTGCCGGGTACCGATCCGACACAATCCCGGTGATGGTCAAACGGGCGCTGCAAGCTCTACGCGACGACGTCGCTTCGACACTTCCAGCTCGGTCGGTGACGCTCGGCCAGCCTCGACCCTCCCGGCATTCGTCGTCCAAGTCGCACGACTCATCGAGTCCCGTGGAAGCCACCGTCAACAACCGGATGGTGTCAGCGCCCGGGGCGACCCTCACACTTCTCGATTGGCTGCGAGAGCGGGCGGGGCTAACAGGCTCCAAGGAGGGATGTGCCGAGGGTGAGTGCGGCGCATGCACCGTCTACCTCGATGGCCAGGCAGTCATGTCGTGCCTGGTTCCCGCTTCCCGAGCCCACGGGACGACCGTGACAACGATCGAGGGGCTCGCCAACGGGTTCGAGCTTCACCCTCTACAGCAGGCGTTCATCGACGAAACGGCCGTCCAATGCGGCTTTTGCATCCCGGGTTTCATCATGTCGGGAGCGATGCTCCTCGCAGACACTCCGGATCCGACAAATTCCGAAATCGAGATCGCCCTATCCGGCAACCTCTGTCGTTGCACTGGCTACTACCCAATCATCGCAGCAGTTCAGTCAGCCGCCCAGAGGATGAGCGAATGACCATCGGCCAACCCCGCGCCCGGATCGACGCGTACGGCAAGGTGACAGGAGAGGCCCTGTTTCCGTCTGACATCCAACGCCCCGATGCGCTTACGGCGTTCGTCGTCTTCACCGACCGTCCCCACGCCAGGCTGGTCTCCCTTGACACCTCGGCGACACTCGCCACCCCAGGTGTCCTCGAGGTCGTCACTGCTGCGGATATCCCCGTGAATGAGTACGGCTTGACGATGTTCGACCAACCGGTGCTGATCGGAACCGAGCACACCGGTCGCTCGAAGGTGCCGTGCGACGTGTCCCGCTGGGAGGCCGACCACTTGGCAGTCGTAGTCGCGGAGTCCGAAACAGCGGCTCGTGCCGGCGCGGAGGCCCTCCGATCCGAGTGGGAGGATCTTCCTGTACTGGCTGACATAGACGCCGCCCTCGCGCCTGATGCTCCTCTTCTCCATCCAGAGAACGGCCAGACGACAAATGGCTACCACCACATGAAGATCCGCAAGGGCGACATCGACGCCGGGTGGGCGGCCGCCGATGTGATCATCGAGAGCACCTACGAAGTTCCTCATCAGGAGCATGCGTATCTCCAACCCGAAGCAGCAACGGCCTACGTGGACGCCGAGGACCGCATCACCGTTGAAATAGCCGGACAGTGGACCTACGAGGACCTGGGCCAGATCTGTCACGCCCTCGACCTCGACGAGACCCAGGTTCGGGTCGTCTACCCGGCCGTGGGAGGCGCGTTTGGCGGGCGGGAGGACATGTCGCTCCAGATCGTCCTGGCTGCCGCGGTGATGAAGCTTCGCGGGCGCGGTATTCGCCGCCCAGTGCGTTCCGTCTGGACCCGGGAGGAGTCGATCGTCGGACATCACAAGCGGCACCGTGGTCGGATTCATGCCCGGATCGGTGCCACGCGGGACGGGCGAATCACCGCCGTTGAGGCAGACGGGTACCTCGACTCCGGGGCCTACAACTACACGACCAACAAAGTCCTCGGGAACATGCACCTGTGCGTGGCGGGTCCTTATGACGTACCGAATGCTCGTATCGACTCCATCGCCGTCTACACAACCACCGTCCCGGGCGGCGCCTTCCGTGGCTTCGGAGCGCCGCAAGGAGCGTTTGTGGCCGAGACGCAGATGAACAAACTGGCAGCGGCCTTGGGTATAAGTCCAGTCGAGTTGCGCCTGAAGAACGCTCTGCAGGAGGGATCGCATGGGATCACCCAGGCTGAACTGCCTCCCGGCGTGTCAATCAGCGAGGTGATACGAGCGGCGGCCGAGGGATCTGCGAAGGACTTGGAAGCGACGGCCACACCGTCGTTTGCCTCACTCCCGGCCGACCCGACGAAGATACGGCGGGGGCGCGGATTCGCCTGCGCCTACAAGAACGTAGGGTTCTCGTTTGGGTTTCCTGAACGTTGCGACGCCACCGTTGTCCTGCACGGCGAGGGCACCACAGTCGAGTCGGTAGACCTCTTCCACGGAGCAGCGGAGGTCGGTCAAGGGGCGCACACAGCACTAGTTCAGATGACCGCGGAGGCCGCGGGGGTCGAGGTGGATCAGGTCAGGGCGCACTTCTCTGACACGGCCAGCAGCGGGGACTCGGGTTCGGTCTCCGCATCGCGCATGACCTGGATGGCTGGCAACTCGATCCTCGGAGCCGTAGAAGAAGCCTCGAAGCGCTGGTTGGACGGCGACCGTCCTGCCCGCGGCGAGTTCCGCTTCATCCCTCCCCCGACACAGACCCTCGACCCCGAGGACGGCACCGGCCAGCCGAACTTTGCCTACGGCTATGTCGCAGAGTCGGTCGACGTCTCGGTCGACATCGAGACCGGCCACGTGCGCATCGACCGGGTGGTCTGCGCCGACGACGTCGGTAAGGCGATCAACCCTGCGCTTGTAATCGGCCAGGTCGAAGGAGCTGTAGTGCAGGCCGCCGGATACACCCTGTCCGAAGACCTTCAACTGCGAGACGGACGCATCACCAACCCGCGCTTCTCGAGCTATCTGATCCCTGGCATCGGAGACATCCCCACCCGCGTCGACGCCATCCTCGTCGAGCACCCCGATCCGCGTGGGCCGTGGGGTGTTCGAGGCATGGCTGAGATGCCGTTCATCCCCCTCGCGCCCGCAGTTGTCGCCGCGCTGCAAGATGCGACAGGAGTCTGGTTCGACTCCTTCCCTCTCACGCCCAGCAAGGTTCTCGCCGGTCTCGCCAAGAGCTGACCCGCCCCGCCAGCCGATGACCGCCACCCAGCCACGCATACCGCGGTTTCGTATCGCGATCCTCGGGATCATCACGATCAGTGTCTACGGGTCCTGGTACTACGGCTTCGGTGTCCTTCTCGACCCGATGATCCTCGACACCGGGTGGAGCGAGGCCGCTTTGACTGCCGCTTTCGGCATTTCGTCGTTCATCGCCGGCCTCGGCTCCCTCGCTGGCGGGTGGCTCCTCGACCGGGCCGGTAGCCGACTGGTATTCCTACTGGCCGCCGTCCTCGGCACAGCGGCCTTTCTCGTGGCAACGTCCACGACCTCCGTTGTGATGTTCACTGCTGCGGGAGCGGTAGGCGGCGGAGCGTTCGGGGCGCTCGGCTTCTATCACGTGACCCAGACGGCCGCAGTGCGCGTGAGCGCGGCCGCCGCCACCAAGGCCATCACGGTGCTCACCATATGGGGAGCCTTCGCAAGTGCCATCTACATCCCGGTGACCGCCTGGCTGGTCGAGTCATTCGACTGGCGTCTCGCTCTCAGGATCACAACAGGTTCAGCCGTCGTCTGTCTGGTAGTCGGCGCGGTCACCATCGACACGCGCGAGGTCGACGCTCCGGTGCGTGCACCAATTTGGAGCGAGTTGCGCAACTCGCTCCGTTCGCGGGTCGCTCGAAGGTATGTGTTCGCCCAGGGGCTGGTCGGCATGGGGGTCGGCACGATCCTCATCTATCAGGTCCCTGCCATGACTGCGGCCGGACTCGGCCTGGGAGCGGCGTCGTTCTGGGCAGCATTCCGGGGATTCGCCCAACTCGGCGGTCGCCTACCGCTCATGCCCATTGTGGCTCGGTTGGGCACGACGGGTGCGCTGCGCCTGGCGTATGGGGCGATCAGCGTTGGGGCAGTGCTACTCGCATTCGCCGGTACGTCCCTGATGGCTGGGGCCTTCGCCATCGTGGCGGGGTTCGGGATCGGGGCCTCGTCGCCGTTGATGGGCATGCATGCTCGTCGTGTGTTCGGAGCATCGAGTCTGGGAACAGCGATGGGATTGCTGTCACTGGTGTTCATGGTCGTGGGCGCAGCCGGTCCTGCGCTCGCCGGCACCATTGCCACCGCAACCGGATCAAGGGCTCTCCCGGTCCTCGGTGGTGCCGCGCTGACCGCCGCCTCGATAGTGCTGCTCTCTGATCCGGACGGCGTACCTAGGCCCCGATCGTCCGCCGCAGTCCCGTGAAGAGGACCACCACTTGGTCGTCGCTCTCGATAGTTGACCGAGTAGCCGGATCCAATAGTCCTGCGAGACCAGCAGTGCCCGTGGCGTCCACATCGATGCCTGTCGCCGCGCGGCCGAGGTGGTTGGCTTCGGACACCTGGCTTTCGCTCACCACGATCGGCCAGCCACCCGACTCGATCATCGGCCCGACCACCGTCGGCCAGTCATAGGTGACATCGTCCAGCACTCCGGTTGCCGAGGACTCGCCGATCGGCTCCCACGGCCACATGTATCGGTCGGGGTCGGCCGACATCAAACTGCGCGCCTCGGTCTCGCGTCCCTGCAATTCGACAGCCCGGTGAGGCTCTGGAAGATTCGAACCGGCCAGCAGATCGTCGGCTACCAACCGCCATGCTCTGGCCAGCGGGGCGCAGGCCTCGGTCTGGACTGCATGAAGAACGGCCTCATTCGTCCCGCCCTCCTTGAGACCCATCCATGCCGAGGAGGCGAGCGCTCCCCCTCCGACTTGGAAGAACAGGCGAATCCGGCCTTTGGCATCCGCGAGCTGGTCGGACAGTTCCCACCCAATCGTGCGACCCCCGTCGAGGGTCGTGGGAGTAGATGTCGCCTGCACAGAAAATGGGATTAGCCCGGCTTCGATCGCTTCACTGAAGCGCAGATGGGTTGGGTCGCCTGCTTCGCCGGCACGACGCTCGCACACCTCGAGCGTGGCGTCCAACGACTCGAGGATGCTCACGACTGCTTGATCGGCCCAGGTCGGTATGAAGACTCGTAGCGGTCGGGCAACTGCCCGGGCGAGGGTTGCTGCCGCCACCGCAGCGTTGCCGCATGAAGCGATTGCGAGTTCGCCTTCGCGGTTGCCTGCGACTGCCAGGTGCAGCATCACGCCGAAAAGGTGGCGAGCCTTGTGTGATCCACCGACGTTGCCCGTGTCGTCTTTGACATGAATGGTCGCATCGATACCGAGGCCCTGGGCCAGCTCGGGTGAGATCCGCGTTGGTGTGACGACGAACCCGTGACCGTCAACCTCGGCGATGGCTTCGTCGATTCGCTTGACGAGCGCGACAAAATCGGCATCTGAGCGTCCGCTGGCCAAGGCCACTGTGTAGGAGTCGAGGCGTTCGCGGTAGCGGATGAAGGGGTTGTCGGACGAAATGTCCGTCACCCGGTGACCCGCTCGTTGAACTCAGCGATCATCTCATCCCACCGATCGGTGAAGCCGCGGAGCGAGTTCCACCATGACTGGTCGCGCCGTCGTTCGAAAGTCTCGAAATCGACCCCCTGCTGCTCGACCCAGGTGTAGTAGCCGAGGTTGAAGATGCGGCGGCGGTCGACTTCGGTCATCTCCAGCACGTGCTCGGTACCCGCCCCTTCAAGGTGACGGGCGTGGGCGGCGGCAGCAGCGAGTGAGTCGAAGCCATCGGGATGGTCCCGACGTTCGATCTTGTCGATCTCCGAGGTGTACATCTCGGCTCCGTCGGTGGCGACAGTCACGATCACATCGTCGGCGCCGAACCGGTGATGCTTGGCCAGTTTGATCGCCGCCAGGATGTTGGCGATTGATGACAACCCCAGATGTCGCAAGTTGTCGATCAGGTCAGGGTCTAGGCCCTTCTTCCTCAGGTGGGCCTTGCCAGGCTCTGTATTGAAGAGGAGGAACAGAGTGTCGGTTGCGACATCGGAGATCCCGACGACATCGTCCGAGTTCGTCACGTTATGGATCAGTGGAATGTGCTTGTCGCCAATGCCTTGGATGTTGTGTTCGCCGTACCCGTTGTAGAGCATGGTCGGACATTCGAGGGCCTCCACCGGCACGATGCGTGCACCATGATGCTGCTTGAGGTAGTCGCCCGCGCCGAGCGTTCCAGCAGATCCCGACGCAGCAACGAACGCCCGCATCCTGCCCGCCCCGTGATGCTCAAAGATCCTCTCCAGGGCTGGGCCAGTGACCCGGTAGTGACCGAGATGATTGGAGAACTCCGAGAACTGGTTGAGGATGACATTCGTCGGATCCTTGGCCAGCTCGTTGCAGGCGTCGTATATCTCTTTGACGTTGGACTCGGTGCCATACGTGCGGATCACATCCTCTGGTCCGCCGATCCACTCCTGTAACCAGTCGAAGCGCTCCGTGGACATGCCCTCGGGGAGAACGGCAACTCCCCGACATCCCATGATCCTCGAGATCGCCACCCCGCCCCTGGCGTAGTTGCCGGTTGAGGGCCAGATAGCGCGATGGGTGGTCGGGTCGAAGGCACCGGCAACGACCTTGGGGGCGAGGCAGGCGTAGGCCGCAAGCACCTTATGCGCTCGGATCATGGGGAACCGATTACCGAGCGCCACGAGGATGGTGGCGTCTATGCCGGTGAATTCGCCTGTGAGGGTCAGATGGTCGGGAACGTCGGTGCGACCCGTTCGAGTGTGATCGTTGAACCAGTGGACCCGCCAGAGGTTCCTGGCGTCTGGGTCATCCGGTCCGACGCCCGACGTCGCGTCTTCCGGGATGAGCGTCGGGTCGGCTAACTGGGCGAAAGTCGGAAGCGTTATGCCTCGATCGCGGAATCTCCCGACTGTGCGGTCCCGAGCGTCGGAATCGATCACGTCGTCATAAAGACCAAGTGTCTGCTCGCTCATGAGGGTCAGATCGTAGGCCCATCACACCTGGTCGACGCCGTTGACAGGAAATCGACTTCGTTGACTCGCGGCGTCCCGTAATGTGCTGCGGCCGGATCGAGAGGTGTGAATGATCGTTGAGGCCGAAGGGCTTGTGAAGAGATACGGGGACGTGGTCGCCCTCGCTGGTTTGGACCTGTCGGTTCCCGAAGGCACGGTGCTCGGCCTCCTGGGTCCGAACGGTGCGGGAAAGACGACCGCCGTGAGGATCCTCACCACCCTGCTCCAGCCCGATGCAGGGACTGCCCGCGTGGCTGGCGCCGATGTCATCAATCAACCGGAAGAGGTCCGTAAGTTGATCGGCTTGTCCGGGCAATACGCCGCCGTCGACGAGGCGCTCACCGGCTACGAGAACCTCGACATGATTGGGCGTCTTTACCACTTGGGACGACCCAAGTCCCGTGCCCGAGCCCGGGAACTACTCGAAAGATTCGACCTAGCTGAGGCAGCTGACCGTCCCGTGAAGACCTATTCAGGCGGAATGCGCCGCAGACTGGACCTAGCGGGAGCCCTGGTCGCCGAGTCTCCAGTGCTGTTTCTCGATGAGCCAACCACGGGGCTGGATCCGAGGAGCCGTACGGAACTCTGGGCGATCATCCGCGATCTCGTTTATCGCGGACGCACGCTTCTCCTCACTACCCAGTATCTCGAGGAGGCCGACCAACTCGCAGACGACATCGTCGTCATCGATCACGGTAAGGAGATCGCCCACGGCACAGCCGATGAGCTGAAGCGGACAGTGGGCGGGGAGCGAATCGAGGTGACTCTCGCACACCCGGGAGACTTCGACCGAGCGGGGGCCCTACTCGCCCCCATCGCCGTCGGTGAGATTCAAACCGAGCCCGAATCCCGCAAGCTGGTCGTGCCAATCGTCGGAGGTGCTCCCGTCTTGACCGATGCACTTCGTCTACTAGACGCCGAGCAGATCGAACTGCGAGATGTGATGTTGCGTCGACCGACGCTCGACGACGTCTTCCTCAGCCTCACCGGTCACGCGGCCGAAGAAGAGGTGGCGTGATGAGTCGTGTTATCGAAGGCTTTGCCGACGCGTCGGTAATTGCCAAGCGGAACGTCATCAAGATCATCAGGGTCCCCGAGGTATTGGTCTTCGTTCTGATCAGCCCAATCATCTTCGTGCTCTTGTTCGCCTACGTATTCGGCAGTGCCATCGACATTCCGGGAGGCTCCTACCGGGAGTTCCTCATCGCGGGCATCTTCGCCCAGACCGTGGTCTTCGGCGCCACCTTCACCGGGGCAGGAATCGCCGAAGACATGCAGAAAGGGATCATCGACCGCTTCCGTTCGCTTCCGATGGCCCGCTCGGCTGTCGTAGTTGGACGCACCGCCAGCGACGTGATCTACAACGTGTTGTCGCTGCTGATCATGGGTCTCTCCGGACTAATCGTCGGATGGCGGATCAACACCGGCGTACTTGAGGCTCTGGCCGGATTCGGTCTACTGCTGCTGTTCGCGTACGCAATGTCATGGGTCTTGGCGTTCGTCGGTCTGATCGTGCCGAGCGTCGAAGTGATCAACAACGCGTCGTTCATCGTGATCTTTCCAATGACGTTCATCGCCAACACGTTCGTCCCGTCTGAGTCCCTTCCCCCCGCGTTGCGGACCTTTGCCGAGTGGAACCCGGTCTCGTCAGTGACCCAGTCGGCTCGTGAGCTCTTCGGCAATATCCCGGCGGGCACTCCCGAACCAACCGCCTGGCCCCTGCAGAATCCGGTTCTCTACACGCTCATCTGGATCGCCGTCATCATCGCAATCTTCGGACCGCTGTCGGTTCGCCGTTACAAGAACATGCATCGCTGAGGACGCGAAAGAGCCGGGTCCCTCAGGGACCCGGCTCTTTGTCGCATTTTCCGTGGGCTACGGATCATTCCTCTTCGTCGGTGTCGGTGGGGGCGGGCTTTTGGGCTCCCAGGGAGGCGAGCCACTCGGCCGGGTTCTCCGGGAGAAGCTCCTCGGTGCTGCCAGGGAAGCTGCCGTCTCCGCCAAGCAGGCCTTCGAGTGACACGGTGGTCGCTCCGGGGAGTGCAGGCTGCAAGCCCTGATAGGCAGTAGCCCCAGTGCCCGCTGGGATCAGCTTGCCGATGATGACGTTCTCCTTCAGACCGCGCATGTAATCCGACTTGCCCTGAATGGCGGCGTCGGTCAACACACGGGTGGTCTCCTGGAACGACGCGGCGGACAGCCACGACTCCGTGGCAAGCGACGCCTTCGTGATACCCATCAGCATCGGACGAGCCGACGCTGGGTCACCCCCATCGCCAACAACGCGACGGTTCGTGTGCTCAAAGGAGCGACGCTCGACCAACTGTCCGGGCAAGAACTCGGTGCCGTTTGGCTCCAGTACATTCACGCGGCGCAGCATCTGACGCACGATCAATTCGATGTGCTTGTCGTGGATCGTCACACCCTGCGAGCGGTACACCTGCTGCACCTCTCCGACCAGGAAGATCTGCACCGCGCGCGGACCCTGAATGCGCAGGATCTCGTGCGGGTTCACTGAACCTTCAGTGACTTGCAGACCAACCTCAATGGGACCGCCGTTCTCCACGCGCAGACGCGCACGGCGCGGCACCTTGTAGACAACTTCTTCCTTGCCGTCGGATGACGTGATCTTGATCTCGCGTGCCTTGTCACCTTCGATGATCTCGACGGTTCCGGTCAGCTCCGCGATCTGCGCTTCACCCTTCGGCTTGCGCGCCTCAAACAACTCGACCACACGAGGCAGACCGTGCGTAATGTCCTCACCGGCAACTCCACCGGTGTGGAACGTACGCATCGTGAGCTGCGTTCCCGGCTCACCGATCGATTGTGCGGCGATGATGCCGACCGCTTCACCGGCCTCGACCAAACGCCCTGTCGCCAAGTTACGTCCGTAACAGAGCGCACACACGCCTCGCACCGCGTCGCAGGTCAGGACCGAGCGGACGATAACCTCGTCGACTTCCGCGTCGGCAAGCATGTCCTTCTCCACGTCGGTGATC
>JBGTKD010000093.1:0-27432 GCA_041744795.1 Acidimicrobiia bacterium | reverse complement strand
CGTCGATACCGGTTGTTGACCTCCCAACGGTGGCGGTGTCGCTCGTAAATCAGCTCGTTGCCGTAGAGGCTCCGCACGATCGAACCTTCTTCGAGCTTGGCGGCGTACAGCCCCAAACGCATCGTTCCGCCCATGTCCTCGACGCCTTCCTGGCTGGCCATCAAGTCGATGACCGGGTGGGTGGTGGTTGGGTCAAACTCGGTGGAGTTGGCCTCGGTCAGGCCGAGAACGTTGCGAGCGAACTCAATCACGGCGCACTGCAGTCCCAGACACAACCCAAGGAAGGGGATGCCTTGTTCGCGGGCGTAGCGGATGGCGGCGATCTTGCCCTCCACTCCACGGGACCCGAAACCGCCGGGAACGACGATCCCATCGAGGTCTTCTAGGTACGACAGCGACAACATCCCGGTCAGTTCGTCCGAAGGAATCCATCGGAGGTCCAGGGCTAAGTCGTTAGATGCAGCGCCGTGGCGGAGCGCTTCGGCTACCGACAAGTATGCGTCTGGAAGGTCGACGTATTTGCCAACTATCCCAATGGTCACAGGGTTGTCAGCCTTCTTCACCCTCTCGACCATTGCCTTCCAGGTCGATAGGTCGGGAGGCGGGGTATCGATACCGAGGCGCTCACAGACCACGGCATCGAGGCCGTTGGCATGCATTGTGAGCGGGACTTCGTAAATGTCTGTGGCGTCGGGGGCGCTGATCACCGCCCTGGTTGGGACGTCACAGAAGAGGGAGATCTTCTTGCGCACGGCGTCGTCGATCGGTCGGTCAGATCGCACGACGATGACATCGGGTGTGATCCCCTTCGATCGCAGCTCGGCAACCGAGTGCTGGGTGGGCTTGGACTTCAGTTCCTCAGAGGAAGCGATGTAAGGAACGAGGGTGACATGGATGAACATGGCGTTCTCGCGTCCCACGTCATTCGCGAACTGACGGATCGCCTCGAGGAAAGGTAGGCCTTCGATGTCGCCGACGGTCCCTCCCACCTCGATGATCACGACCTCGGTCTCGTCTTCAGAGCCGACCTGGCGGATGCGGTGCTTGATCTCGTTGGTGATGTGAGGGATCACCTGAACGGTGTCCCCTAGATAATCGCCCCGCCGTTCCTTTTTGATAACCGACAGGTAGACCGACCCGGCCGTGACGTTCGAGGACCGGCGGAGGTTGGTCCCGACGAAACGCTCATAGTGACCGAGGTCGAGGTCGGTTTCGCCACCGTCGTCGGTGACAAACACCTCACCGTGCTGGAACGGGTTCATCGTCCCCGGATCGACGTTGATGTATGGGTCGAGCTTTTGGATGACGACGTTGACGCCGCGGGTCTTGAGAAGACGACCGAGGGAGGCGGCGGTGATGCCCTTCCCGAGGCTGGAAACCACGCCTCCGGTGACGAACACGTACTTGGTGGGGCGAGCGGTCATCTAGAACCTCGGGGTGTCCCGCACGGACCGCATGTCGACCTGATCAGCACGGAAGTTCACCGTAGCACTCTCCCACCCCTGTCCCGCGCCGCCCCCACCTCCCCCCCCAAAAAAAGGACGCCGCGAACCCAGGGTTCCAGGCGCCCCTGGAGGGCGCCTGGGGCCCGCGGTTCGGGATGGACTCCTCCTTCCGTGGGCCAGATGGGCCGCCGGCGTCCAATTAACCCTTGGTACGCAGGGGGGCTAGTTGATTCGTTTGGGGTGGGTGGACCAGAGGGTTTCGCGCAGGACGTACTTTTGGATCTTGCCTGTGCTGGTCTTGGGGAGAGCCTCGACGATCTCCACCTCATCTGGGGCCTTGTAATGCGCCAGCGTCCCCCGCACGTGTTCGATTATCTCGGCCGGAGTCACCGATGCGCCCGGCTTGAGCGTGACGAAAGCCTTCGGCCGTTCACCCCAGTGGTCGTGCGGCATCGCGACGACCGCCGCTTCCAACACCGCCGGATGGGACACCACAGCCTGTTCCACTTCGATCGTCGAGATGTTTTCGCCGCCCGAGATGATGATGTCTTTGGCTCGGTCGCGCAGCTCGATGTAACCGTCTGCATGCCACACGGCCAGGTCGCCCGAATGGAACCAGCCGCCCCTGAATGCCTTGTCGGTGGCCTCTGGGTCGTCGTGGTAGCCAGCCATGACATTGTTGCCGCGCATGACGACCTCCCCCATGGTCTCGCCATCGAGGACGACGTCGTTCATGTCCTCGTCGACCACCCGAATCGGATCTGCGCCGATGTATGACACCCCTTGGCGGGCGAGCAGCCGGATTCGGCTGTCCTGGCTCTCGTCGGACCAACCCTCCTGGATCTCACAGATCGTGTACGGACCGTAAGTCTCAGTTAGCCCGTAGACGTGGATGAGGTCAGCGCCCAGCTCGGTCATCTGCCGGATGATCGTGGGACTCGGCGGGGCGCCAGCGGTCGTGATGACAAATGGGCGACCGAAGGGGCGGGCGGCAGCATGGTTCGCCATCGAGATGAGAACGGTCGGAGCGCCGTTGAGATGCGTTACCCCTTCGGATTCGACCAGTTCCCAGATCTCGGCGGGGTCGACCTGACGCAGACAAACATGGCGCCCTCCGATCGCTGTGACACCCCAGGTCGTGCACCACCCGTTGCAATGGAACATCGGCAACGTCCAGAGATACACCGACCCCGGGTGGTGGCGACTGTGAATGATCTCGGCGAGGGCGTTCAGATGGGCCCCGCGATGGGTGTACATAACGCCCTTGGGCTGACCGGTCGTCCCAGAGGTGTAGTTGATCGAGATGATCCGCTCCTCGTCATCGACCCGCATCGGCAGCGGCTCGTCGTCACCCCGCCCGACAAACTCGTCGTAGGTCACGTGCCCTACGACATCGTCCACCCCGCTATGCGTATCGTGGACCGTCACCACTTCACGAAGCCCCGGCCGATCTTCGATGTGGGGCGCCACCGTTGGGTATAGGGCCGTGTCGACAACGAGGATGGACGCTCCGCTGTGATCGAGGATGTAAGCGATCTCCTGTCCCGACAAACGTGTGTTGATCGCCACGAGGACTGCGTGCGCGAGGGGAACGGCGAAGTGTGCGATCAACATCTCCGGCAGGTTCGGCACCAGGTAGGCGACCTTGTCACCGGGACCGACCCCGGAGTTCTGCAGCGCCCTGGCGACCCGGTTCACCTCCGCCCGCATCTCTGTGTAGGTGTAAGAAATCTCCCTGTAAGTGATCGCGATCTTGTCTCCGAAGACATCAGCGGAGCGTTCCAACATCAGCAGCGGCGTGAGTTCTGTGATCGAGACCCGGTCGCGCGTCAAGACTGCTCCTGGCCTTGCCACTTTGGCGTTCGCTTCTCAAGGAAGGCTCCCATACCTTCCTGGGCGTCGGCCATTTCGGCGTTGACAACCATGACTTCCTTGGCCATCTCGTAGGCTCGCGGCTCGTCCAAACCGACCTGGCGGTGAAAGGCTTCCTTGCCAAGGCCGATCACCGGACCAGAGAACTCCACGATCTCGTCGACCCAGGTGTCGATCTCGTGATCGAGTTGGTCTGCTGGCACGACCTTGTTGACGAGCCCCCAAGAGGCTGCGGTGTGAGCGTCGATCTGACGTCCGGTGAGGAGCATCTCCATGGAACGCTTGGGACCAACCGCCCTCGAAATGGGCACTATCGGAGTGGAGCAGAACAGGCCGATCTTCACGCCTGGTGTGCCAAATCGGGCGTCTTCGGATGCGATCGCCAGGTCACAGGCCGCCACCAACTGGCATCCCGCTGCGGTAGCTACGCCGTGAACTCTCGCTATCACGGGTTGGGGCATCTTGTGGATCCGCTGCATCACTTCCACGCATCGACTGAACAGCTCTTCGTAGAACTCGGTAGGGCGGTCGATCATCTCTGCGAGATCGTGGCCCGCCGAGAATGCCGGCCCCGCACCACCAAGGACGACGACCCTCGCGTCCGACGGCACAGATGCCAGCGCTTTGTCGAGTTCCCCAAGCGTGTCGAGGCTCAACGCGTTACGACGTTCGGGCCGGTTCAGCGTGATTCGCGTAACGACACCGTCTTGTTCTGCAAGGACCGAGCTCATGGACACACCTTATTCAGCGCTAGCTGCGGGCGGTCGGTCCCGGATCAGGCTCGACCAGCCCGCGCCAACAGTTCTTGCGCGGCTTCTCGGCCCCGTTCACTCTCGGGAATGCCTGCCAGCATCCGGGTCAACTCTTCGATGCGTTCGGGACCCTCCACCCGGCGGACAACCGCCTCATCGCCGTCTCGATCAACTACCCAGTGAGCGTCCGCATGGGCCGCCACTTGCGGCAGGTGGGTGACGCACAGGACCTGGCGGGAGGTGGCGAGTGTCGCCAGTTTGGCTCCGACTGCGATGGCAGTTTGGCCGCCAACGCCGGTGTCGATTTCGTCAAACACGACCGACCCTGCGTCACCGGCGCCGCCCGCCAACCGCAACGCCAGAACGAGCCGGCTCAGCTCACCACCGGAAGCTACCTTCGACACCGGTCCTGGCTCCAGCCGGTCATCCGAAGCGAACATGACCGTGGCCAGGTCAGCTCCGCCCAAAGCCGACTCGGCTTGGGTGACCCTGACTTCCAGAACGGGCCGCACGAAGCCCAGTTCGACGAGATGGCCTATGGCTTCTGCCGCCAGGCGGCTTCCTGCCCGGGCTCTCGCCTCCAACAGCGCTCTCCCTGCCGCGGCGAGGCGTCGGTCCGCCTTGGTCAGTTCCTCATCTATGTGGTCGGCTCGATCCAGGAGACTCGCCAGTTCGGTCGATCGCGCTGCTTGTCTTTCACCGAACGCGACAACCTCGTCGAGGGTCGGACCGTACCGGCGCATCAGGTCGGCTATCACCGCCCGCCGGTCTTCGGATTCGGCAAGCTGTACGGGCTCGAGATCGAGACCCTCGAGCAGCCTGACGAGCCCCTGGGCAACCTCGCCCAATTGGCTCTCGACGCCGTCGACCACCTCCAGCAGGGCCTGGGCCTGGGCATCCATTGCTCTCAACTTCCTGAGAAGCCCGACTGCGGTGCCGACCGACTCGCGAGCAGTTTCGGTCACTTCGGTGGTGTCGGCCGCCACTGCTCTTATCTGTTCGGCGTTGCGCAGTCGGCCGAGCAAATCGTCGAGAACGTCGTCCTCGCCCGGAACCAGCCCGGCGGACCGGATGGTCTCTGCGTCATAGGTGGCAGAGACCCGTTCTCGTTCCAGAGCCGGACGATCACCCCCCAACGCTTCGCGGTCGGCCAGGAGAACGGCCCGCTCCTTCCAAGCCGCACCGTAAGCCTCTCGTACAGCCCGGCCGTCGGCGTCGAGGTTGCGATCGACTAGTCGGCGCACTTCGTTCGACCTGGTGATGCTCAGCTGGTCGTGTTGACCGATTATCTCGACTGCTCCCGCAGTCGCCTCATCCAGGGCCCCCGCAGAAGCGATGGACCCATTCAGATAGGCCCTGCTACGGCCCTCCTTCTTCAAGCGGCGGCCAGCGCCTAGTTCGGCGCCTGCCACCATCAGACGGCCTTCGACAGTTGCCTCATCCCCGAATGGTCCGACCAGGTCTGGGCGAGCGTCGGCGCCCAAGAGCATCCGCAGGGCCCCCAGCAGCAGGGTCTTGCCCGCGCCTGTTTCGCCGGTGACGACGGTGAAACCAGGTCCAAACTCGAGACGCGCGTCGCGGATGACGCCCAGATTTCGAACGACGAGTTCGTCGATCATCTATCTCCCAACCGGAATTTGCGGGTGATGCGCCCCGGGAAACCTTCCGGTCGCATCCGTACGAAACTCACAGGTTTGGGTCCGGGGCCAATGATCGCCCGTTGGCCCTCGGTCATCGATCCGAGTTCGCGGCCGTCTGCGCTGACCCGGACCGGTCGGTTGTCAGCTACCTCAATGGTGACGACCGAGTCGCTGGGAATAACCAGTGAGCGATCGAAGAGCGAGTGGGGCGCCACCGGAGTGACCAGGATGCCGTCGACGCGTGGGTCCATCAACGGCCCGCCTGCCGAGAACGAGTACGCGGTTGATCCCATGGATGTGGCGACCACCAGCCCGTCGGCGCGATGTCGTAGGAACGGCTCGCCGTCAACTTCCACATCGAGCACGACCAGGCGTTGGGAGTTGATCTTTTCGACCACGACGTCGTTGACTCCGAGCCCCCGGGTGCCGTCGGGGAGCACCACTTCGATCGTGTTGCGATCCTCGATCCGATACTCGCCAGCTGCGAGTGCCGCGACGGTCTGTTCGAGTTCGTCTGGCTCGGCCTCGGCCAGAAAGCCGATCGTTCCGAGGTTGACCCCCATGATCGGCACACCGAGTTCGACCGCCAGGTGGGCTGCCTCCAGTACGGTGCCATCGCCCCCGACGGCCACCACAAGGTCGATCTGTTTCTGGTCAGACATCGGCCCGGCGTTGATACCCGCTGCAGCGGTCTCGCGCACAAAAGCAGTCGCGTATTCACGAGCCGCAGGAGTGTCTGAAATGACGAGCCCGATGTCCTTCACTCTGGTCCTTCCAGTCCGTCCGTGCCCGGTCGCGCATGCAGGAGATACTCGACGTTTCCTTTGGCCCCGGTGATGGGCGACCGGCAGACCGCCACCGTAACCAACCCAGCCGACTCCAAACACTCACGAACCGAGTCGACGGCCGCTTCACGGTCTGCCTCGCTTCTCACTACGCCCCCTTTTCCGACACTGCCCTTGGGAACTTCGAACTGAGGTTTGACCAAGAGGACTAGTTCCCCATCGGACGCCACCAGGCGCGTCAGTTGTTTAGCGACGGCGCAGAGGGAGATGAACGACAGGTCTGCGACTACAAGCGAGAACGGAGCTCCGAGCTCATCGGGGTCCGCAAGGCGGACATTGGTGCGGTCGACGACCGTGACCTCGGCCCGCTCGGCGATTCGAGTGTCCAACTGTCCGTACCCGACATCCACCGCCACCACTGCCGCCGCGCCCCGTTGCAACAGACAGTCAGTGAAACCACCCGTTGAGGCCCCCAGATCAACGCATCTTCGTCCAGTGACGTCGACGCCAAACACATCAAGGGCCTCTTCCAACTTGAGACCGCCCCGGCTGACGTACTTCGGTGGCGGCCCAACCAGTTCGATAGGTGTCGCCGCTTCCACCATCGTCGTGGCTTTCGGGATGGGGATGCCCCCCACACGCACCGAACCCGATTCGATGAGGGACGCGGCCTCGTCTGAGGTTTGTGCGATCCCCCGCCGCACCAGTTCGGTGTCCAGTCGTTGTCTGCTCAGATCTCGTCCCCTTCATCGAGGAGCGACTCGAGGAGTTCTGCCACCTCTGCCAACGGGCCTATTGCCTCGGCCGGGTCCGAACCGGCGGCCTTGGCAAGCAGTTCGGTGACCCTCTCGATGGGATCCTGTTCCGGTGCTGTGGTATCCATGCGCGGCATTATCGCGGAACCGACGCACAGGACTTGGCCTTGCTTCCAATTCGAGACGACAACCCGACCCATCGATCAGCGATAGTCACTGGGCTGTTGGTCCTGGCTTGCATCTGGGCCTTCGTAGCTGAGCAGCCTTTCGAGCCGGAAGAATCGTTTGTCTTCCTGTATGAGCGGGCGGCCATTTCGTGCGAAGTCGTGACCGGCCAGCCGCTCACGGTCGCAGAGATCGAAACGGGGCTGTGTGACGACTCGCCAGGGCCGTCGGTCTTCGCTGACAAGAGCATCATTCTTTCCCTATTCACCTCGCTTTTCCTGCACGCCAATCTGGCTCACCTCTTCGGCAACATGTGGATCTTCTGGATCTTTGGCAACAACATCGAAGATCACCTCGGACACATCAAGTTCCTGGTGTTCTATCTCGTCACAGGACTGCTCGCCACGGCGGCGTTCGTAGTGGCGAATCCTCAGTCGACGGTTCCGCTGATTGGGGCCTCGGGAGCGATCGCCGGAGCGATGGGTGCCTACCTGGTCCTGTTTCCGACGACTCGCATCGTGTCGATCATCCCGCCGCTCTTCTTTCTCCCATTCCGTGTGCCGGCGTGGGTGTTCCTCGGTCTGTGGCTCGCTACTCAGTTCGCCATCTCGTCAGACGCCGGATTCGTGGCCTGGGAGGCCCACGTTGGAGGCTTCCTCGCTGGAGCCCTGTATGCCGCCGTCAAGCGCAAGAAGATCCTCTCCCGAGGACGGCGTTACGCCAGGAGGTAGTCCGCTACCGCCGCCAGGTCGTGGGCTTCGAGGGTCGGAGCCTCGGTCGGCGTGGAAGCCACTCCCGTTGCGACGAGGGCAGTCGACCAGCCTTCGGCACGCCCCATGGCGAGGTCGGTGTCGTCTCTGTCACCCACGATCCATATCTCGCCCGAGGCCTTCTCTGCAAGAAGACGCCGCATCGGGAGGTGGGGCTTGCCAGCCACGACCGGCTGAACACCAGTCGCATGGATCACCGCCGCCACGATCGCTCCCGCCCCGGGCCGCAGTCCCTCCGGGGTCGGGTATGTCGGGTCATGGTTACTGGCTATGAATTTCGCTCCCGAACCAATCGCAAGGACAGCACCCGACAACCGCTCGTAAGTGAGAAGCGGGTCGAGTCCAACTACCACGACCTCGGCTGACCGCCAATCCTCCATGACTTCACACCCTGCGTCCTTGACGGCGCGAACCAGTCCGTCTCCACCGAGTACGAATACGGCTTCGTCTCCTGTGAGCAGGGAGGCAGCGGCCTGGGCTGAGGTAGCGACGTCTGCCCCCGATGCTCGATATCCGGTGACCCGTTCGATCTTGGCTGCGGTATCGGCCGCCGTCCGAGAGGCATTGTTTGTGCAGAACAAGATCCGCCAGCCTCCATCGGCCAGTCGGCGCAATGCGTCACCTGCCCCAGGGATCTCCTGTTCTCCGAGATAGACGACCCCGTCCAGGTCACATATCAGAGTGGTCATCCGGTGGTGCGCCACCTATCGAGGATCGATCCGATGAGGCGCGTAGTGGCTTCTACCGAGCCGAGGGATACCCGCTCGTCGTGGCCGTGGAACATCGTGAGGAAATCCGGGAAGGACATCGCCTCGTCAAAGAGGCCGACTCCATAGGCAGTCACTCCCTTAGCGCGGAAGAACCGGGCGTCGGTGGTGGCTGGCATCATCGTCGGCACCACCCGGCGGCTACCCGTCTCGGCTTCGATCGAATCGACGATGCAATCCCACAGGGTGGTTCCCACCGGTGACTCGTTCGCCTCGTAGTCGGCCACAGGCAAGATCTCCAACCTGTCAGCGGCCGAGCCGCCCGCTTTGTGAATGTGGTCATCGATGTCGGATCTGGTTTGGCCGGGTAGTGCGCGAAAGTCGACTTCGCCCTGGGCGAAATCGGGTATCACGTTGGCTTTCACGCCGGCGTTGATCAGATTGGGCGAGACCGTCAGATGGGTACAGGCATGCAGGTAGGCAGCCATACGGGGTGAGATTTCACCGACTTCGACGATCGCATCGTCGATCCGTTCGGGGTCGGTCAGACGGTCCGCCAGGTCCGAGCCAAACCCCGCACTTTCGACGAACGCCCGCCACAGGTCCGAAATGACCACCGGGGAAGGCGTGGTGAACAGGGCATCCATCGTCCGGACGAGGGGGGCCGCAGCGTTGTCGGCGCCGTAAGGGACGCTGCCGTGACCCGGCTTTCCGTGGGACTTGAGAACCGTCCAGAAAGGCCCCTTCTCCCCCACCGAAACTGGATAAGCGGCCTCGCCGTCCAGGCGTAGCGGCGGATATGCGATCTCGGTCAGCAGGTAGTCGGTCGCGACTAGATCCCATCGATCTTCCACCAATTGTCTGGCTCCGAGTCCGCCGCCCGCTTCTTCGTCGGCCACCGCCGCGAACACCAAGTCGCCGGCCAGCGGCTCTACGTCGCCCTGGAGATAGGACTTGAAGACAACTGCCATCGCGGCGGTCAGGTTCAGCATGTCCACCGCTCCTCTGCCCCACACGAACCCATCGGCCACGGTTCCCGCGAAAGGATCGACCGTCCACCCGTCAGGGCTTACCGGCACCACATCCAAGTGACCCATCAGCATCAGGGTCGCAGCGCTCGGATCGGTGCCAGGTATGCGGTAGATGGTCGACATGCGACCCGGGGCGGGCTCGAACGTCGTTCCTGCAGATCCGAAAAAGTCAGCAAGGGTTTCCGTCGAGCGCACCTCTTGTCCGCTCGACGGCGTTCCGTCGTTCACGCAGGCGTTGCGGATCAGGGCTCTGAGAAGTTCGACGGTGTCAGACATGGGCTATGACGGTACCGCTCAGGATCCCAGGTATGGACCCAGTCGTTCGAGAAGCGCTGGCATTGTCGCCACCAGGTCCAGACCCGCGCACTCCTCGATTGTCGCCCAGCGAACCTCTGCGGCGTCATCGCCCGCCCGGAGCGTTCCGCCAAGAACAAACCCGACATAGTCGACGAGCGTGAAGTGAAACTCGGGCGGTTCACCGGGGCCGATGACCTCGCCGGTCCAGATGACCGGTCCAAGTCGGACATCGAGCCCGGTCTCCTCTCTAACTTCTCGAACGGCGGCGGCGTGCATCCGTTCGCCGTATTCGACCCTCCCGCCTGGCACCGCCCACTTTCCCTCCCACGGACCGCGGCCTTTACGCGCCACCAGCACGCGACCGTCTTCGATCACGGCAACACCCACCCCGGGGATGGGGTGTTCAGACATCCTCGTAGCGAGACATGACAATCGACCGTGCCTTGAAGCCTCCGGCTTCGAAGAAGTTCTTGACTAGACGATGCCCTGGCAGAACATGGGCGTCGAAAGTGGAGACGCCCGCGGAACGAAGTTCCTCCAGCGCGAAGCCGAGCATCGCTTCGCCGACGCCGACCTCGCGGGCGGGTTGATGGACAAACACCAAACGGATCGAGCCGATCTGTCGACCGCCCGCTTGGGGAAGCATGCCTTCTATACGAGCGACAAGAAATCCGAATGGAACATCGTCGACCTCGCCGATCACCACCACAGATTCGGCGTCAGCCACGACCGTCGCCAAAGAGTCTCGCAGTGGTTCAGCAAGCCCGTCAGCCAGGGGCCACATGTGCGACAGAGGCGTCATTTCTTCGGCAAGGAGCCGGTACAGACGCTCGAGCTCGTCTACGTCGTCGACTGTGGCCCGCCGAGCAGCCACCTTGGGATTCATCGCTTCGATCCGAACCGACGCGTAAAGCCCCAGCGGGTCACCAGCCACATCGCCTCCCGCACGATGGTCCCATCCATCTTGGAGGTACCAGTGGTGCGGTCTCGGAAGATGACTGGAAGCTCGACGATCCTCAGCCCGGCCTCATGTGCTCTCATCGCCATTTCCACTTGGAATCCGTAGCCGGAAGCCTGTGCCGACCGGTAAGGGAGTTGACGCAGGGCATCGGCCCGGAAAGCTCGGAATCCCGCGGTCGAGTCCCGTACCGGTATCCCGAGCATGAGCCTGGCATAGATGTTTCCGCCTCGCGAAAGCGCCCGCCGATGTGGCGGCCAATCGGGCGTTCCGCCTCCCTGGACATAGCGGGAGCCGATTGCCAGGTCGGCCCCGGACTCAACGGCTTCGATCAGACGAGGAAGGTCCTCGGGGTTGTGCGAGAAGTCTGCGTCCATCTCGACGACCACCTCGGAGTCGCCCGAGAGAACCAAGTCGAATCCGGCGACGTACGCAGGTCCGAGGCCCTCCTTTTTCTCGCGATGAAGCACGTTCATAAGCGGGTCGGGGGCGGCAATCGCATCGGCCAGCGCCCCAGTTCCGTCCGGTGAGCCGTCGTCTACGACCAAGAGCCGATATCCGTGCAATCGAATGGCCGCTGCCAAATGAGGCAGGTTCTGACGTTCGTTGTAAGTGGGGACGACGATCGTGACTAGATCGCTACGCACAGTCGAGGCAGAGCATCTTTCGGCGATTGGCGAGCTGGGAAGAGCGCTTAACGAGGAAGCACGACTGGCATACGAACTCGTCTGAACTCTTGGCCTGAGCCTCCACGTTCATCGTCAGTTCCTCGCGACGGATGGCCCGAAGCTCCTCGGCCTCGTTGACGAGCAAGGACTCGGAGGCTTCCTCGTCGAGCAGCTCCAGCTCCTCGGCCTCCAACTCGTCGAGAGCCTCGTCGGCCTCCTCATCGTCGGCCTCCTCCTCGTCGTCTTCGTCGTCGTCAACGACAGCGTCGTCGACCACATCAACGTCCGCCTCGATTTCGAGGTCCTCGTCGATCTCAAGATCGTCGTCAATTTCGAGGTCCTCTTCGATCTCGACGGCTTCGTCGAGATCTTCGTCGACTTCTTCGATTTCTTCGTCAGCCATACGCGGTCGGTCCTGTGTGTTGAGCTGTCTGATTTGCGGAGCGGGCGAGTATACGGACGGAAGCCGGGTACCCGACGCGGGGCGACAGTAGCCCATTATTGGTGGGCGTCCACTCTTCCCTGTCAGATTTTCAGCTCGACTGCTCCCGGGATGACACGCACATCGAACGGCGTAGTGCCGAGGTAGTCACCGTCGACTTCGACAGGCCACGGCACCGACGTCGCCAAACTCAGAGAGGCCAGGCTCATCCTGTGTACCTGAGGCTGTCCGAGATGGGTCCCCTTGATGATCCGTGGTACTAACCCGATGGCTTGCCGCTTGTGGGCGTTGATCACCTGCACATCCAGTTCGCCGTCCACGAGCATCGCCTTGGGAGCCACGTTCCAGCCTCCCGCGAAAAACTGCGCATTGGCGAGAATCACCGCCAGCGCCGGCGATTGATACTCCCTGGCACCACCCAGCGTGACCAAGGCTTTCGGGAATCGGGGCAAGCGCCCCGCGAAAGCCAGCGGGTAACGGATTGGGCCCAGTCGCCGCGATAAGTGGACAGCGGTCTCCGCCGCCGCTGCACCCACCCCTGCTTGGGCGACGTTCACGAAATGGCGCCTACCCCAGCTTCCATCTAGGCGTCCCACATCGATCCGATAGGTGTTATCACCCAACAGGTGGCGCGCCGCACCCTCCATGGTTCCTGGGATGCCAAACGTCTTGAGCAGGTCACACCCGGTGCCCCCCGGCAAGATCCCGATGACGGGCATGCGAGAGGGAGCGGCGTTCATCAGAGCGTCAACCACCAAAGACACCGAACCGTCGCCGCCCACGATCACCAGGTCACGCTCGACGGCCGACTCCAGGGCGATCCGTTTCATCTCGTCACGGCTGTCCACCTGCTCTACCGTTGCTGCCACGCCGGCGTCGTCAAGAATCTGGCGGACGCGCATCGGATCGACCGATCGTCTGCCCGCCCGCGGGTTCACGAGGACCATCCATCGCATCAGCCGGCACCCTGAGCAGCTACTACTCCCCTGTCGACCGTCCGCAGTGCCGCCCTGGCATCTTCGGCCAACTCGGGAAATGCGTCACGTATCTGTTGCAATAGGTCAACCAATTGGCGGCTGACGCGAACGAAGTCTCCTGCGGCCAGTGCCCCGTACTCGAGGTCTTCGAGTTCCACCATGGAGGCCCACCGGTAGGCCGCTTTGGCGAACCCGCCGTCGGGCCTTCTCGTGGGACTGAGGCGGTGACGACGCTCGGCGGCCGTCTGGCTCTCCCAAAGGTCCATGATCCGCTCAAAACGTTCTTCCACCGCCTGACTAGGCCATTCGGGCGCGGTCTCGGAATCGCCTCGCGGCTCGTAGACGAAACATGAGGCGACTGCGGCCAACTCCGGAGGCGTCAGGGACCAGAAAACCCCGTGTTCGAGCGACTCGGTGAGCAAAAGGTCCATCTCGTTGTAAACGAAACGAAGCCGCGTGCCACGCGCGGTCAGAGACCATCCGTCGACGTAATCGAACTCGGTCAGCAGGTCAGTGATGGCGTGAAACTCTTCGACAAGACCGATACCGGCGCTCCGCAACTCCGCCCGAAGTTTCTCGATCCGACGACTCGTTCTCTCTGCCTTGCGGAGCCAGTGCAGGTGCGAGCTCGCATCGGGACAACGGGCGACGGGGTGTTCGACGTCGCGGGCGCTGGCGCGTCGTTGATCGGCTGGCGGTACGGCGCGCAGTTTGCGGAGTGTGACCTGTTGAAACTTCCTGTCGTTTCCTCCCCGATATGGCACCGCAAACTCGATGCGACCGGCGCGCTCTGCTCCGGCACCCAGGTCACGAGTGCCGAGAGTGGTCATTCTTCCCGAGGTTCCCATCGCCAGCGCCCGTACACCCTTCCCACTCCGGTCGATCCTGCGAACGACGACAAAACGACCCTGTTGCTGTCCTGTCGGTATGTCAATCACGTCACCGGGGTGTAGTTCGCCCAGCGTGGTTCGGTTCTCCGGAGTGCGAGACACGAGCGTCGCGTACTCCTCGACAGAGCCTCGCTCACACTCGGCCCGCAAACGCTCGTCGACGAGCCTTTCGCCCATCTCGACCAGAAACCTCTGATTCGAATGCTGCTCGCCCTCGCGTTGGTATTGGGCGAAGCTCGCATTGAGAAGCTGCTCAGCCCGGTTTTGTTCGTAGTTCCCGATGAGGTTCGCCGCCATGTTGTAGGTGGGCCGAAAACTGGACACCAAAGCGTGGGCGCCGAGTTCGGCGATCTTCAGCACTTGGTCGAGCTGGACATACGGTGAGTGAAGGACAACACCGTGCCCGATCGTGTCGATTCCGCGACGCCCGGCCCTTCCGGTTAGCTGGGTGTAGTCGCCTGGTCTGAGAAGCGAGTGACCCTCACCATCGAACTTCGAGAGCGAGTCGAGCACCACCGTCCGAGCCGGCATGTTGATGCCGAGAGAGAGAGTTTCGGTGGCAAAGACCACTTTCAGGTGCCCGTTGGCAAACAGCTCCTCCACCGCCTCCTTGAATGCGGGAACCATGCCTGCGTGGTGGGCGGCGACACCGACCTCGAGTCCTGCCAGCCAGCGACCATATTCGAGCGCTGACAGGTCACGGTCCGACAAGAGCTCGGTTCGCCGTTCGGCCACCTCTCGAACGATGGGAAGGCTGTCGGGATCTACGAGGCGCATCCCCGATTCGAGCAGAGCGAGCGCGGCTGCTTCGCATCCGGCGCGTGAGAACACAAAGAAGATGGCGGGAAGCATCCCGCGATCTGCGAGTTCTGCGACCACCTCGGTTCGTCGGGGTGTTCGGAAACGCCGCCTTCTGCCCTTCTCCAGCGACAGGAGATGTTCCAGCTTGGAGTTTGGGCGGCGCCTGCCGTCTTTGACAGTGAACATCGGTTGGAGCCGGATCGACTGTTCGCCTCCCCGGTCGGCAACCATGTACATGCTTTCCAAGGGCACCGGCCGCTCCTTGGTGATCACGAGTTCGGTCTTGCCCCGACGCTCGCTAACCCAGCCAGCGAACTCGTCTGCGTTGGCGATGGTCGCGCTCAGGCACACCATCTGCAGATGGTGCGGAGCGTGGATGATGACTTCCTCCCAGACCGCCCCCCGGAATCGGTCTTGGAGGTAGTGGACCTCGTCGAGAATGACGAAGCCGACCTCATCGACGGCAGACGAGTCTGCGTAGATCATGTTGCGAAGTACTTCTGTCGTCATCACCACGATCTGCGCAGCGCTGTTTATGACGTTGTCCCCGGTGAGAAGGCCAACTTTGTCTGACCCGTGAGCGCGACTCAGGTCGCCAAATTTTTGATTCGAAAGCGCCTTGATCGGTGTGGTGTAGAAGACCCTGGTTCCTCGCTGCAGCGCCAAATGGATGGCAGCGTCGGCGACAAGTGTCTTTCCTGCACCGGTCGGAGCCGACACCAATACGTTGGCTCCCCGGGCGATGGCCTCCCCTGCCTCGACCTGGAACGCGTCGGCCTCAAACGCCAGACCGGCGAAGAAGTCGTCCAGGTCGTGTGTCACTTGCGTAACAGCAGTCGGACGAGCCAGTAGGTGATCTCATAGAAGATGTACAAAGGAACGCTGAGCAAGGTGAGTGTCAAAGCGTCACCGGTCGGGGTGATGAATGCGGCGACGATCACAATGATAAGGACCGCCCATCGACGGCCCTTGGCGAGTTGTTGTGAGCTGACCATTCCTGCAGCCGCCGCTGCGAACAGGAACACCGGATATAGGAAGCTGACCCCGAAGGCAAGCATGAAGCGCATGGCAAAGCTGAAGTACTCGAGCATCCGGAGGTCGCTTCGAACGTCCGGGAAGATGTTGAGCAGGAAGTCGAGGCCGCGGGGCAGTGCCCAGTAGCCAAAGACGACCCCCACCCCGAAGAGTGCAACACAGGCGCCGATGATCGGAATGGCCCAGCGTCGCTCGCGAGATGACAAAGCCGGGGAGATGAAGCTCCATATTTGCCAGAGAATGACCGGACTGCTGAGGATTACGCCACCGAAGAGCCCGATCCGCATCAGTACCGAGAACTGCTCGGTCGCTCCGAGCACCTGCAGTCGGCATCCTTGGTCCGCGCAGGAATCCAAGATCGGGGCTTCGATCAGCGCTTTGATCCAATCAGAGAAGACCAGGGCGATGATCGCTCCGGCCAGCACAGCGCCGGCCATCTTCACAATCCGCCAGCGGAGTTCCTCGAGGTGTTGAAGGATCGGCTGAGGCTGGTCGCGTCCCTCGGCGGGTGCGGTCATCCGGCGAGATCGTCGGGTTCGTCGGTGAGTGCCTCACCTTTCCGCTCGATCTCGGCGAGATCTGCCGCGGCATCTTCTGGCGTCGGGCCCTTGACAGGTTCGGGGCCTATCCACTTGACCGGTTTTGTGACTTCGTCCATGTCGTGGGAGGCGTCACGCATGACCTGGCTGACTTCTTTCATGGGTGCGCGGAATTCGGCCTGGATCTCTCGAAGGTCACCCACTTCTGCTTCGAGTCCGGCTCGGAAGTCCCGCGCAGCCTTTCGCAGTTCTGCGGTCCAGTTGCCGACGCGCCGGGCAACCTCCGGCAGACGCTGGGGCCCCAGGACCACCAGGGCTACCAGGAGAATCACGAATATCTCTTGACCCTGAAGCACAAAGGCGAGTGTACGGCACTCCGCGGGTCAGGACGCGAAACGGTCCCGGCAGAAACCCTGTCTTGGGTTCCCGGCGGGACCGGTTCGTGTGGAGGGATCGGTTGTTCGGCTGCTCAGTTGGCGAGAAGCCGGAAAGGATTGGTTTCCTGGTTGAGATTGAGGACAAAGTCGTCGATTTCAACTTCGGTGATGGGGTGAAGCCTCTTCACTTCGTAGGTCACACCGGTGGCGAGAAGCACACTCACGACTCGGGAGTTTGCGGGCCGACGCTGGGTGTCGCCGCACTCGGGGCAGGCGAAGCGATAGTTGCCTTCCGACTCAGTGGGGTCGAGTTCCAGAACTAAGTCGGTGGGAGCTAGTTCCACATCCCCGCACTCTTTACATGTTGTCTTGATGGTTGTCATGTTCCCGTTCCGCAATGCCGCTTCGTGACTTTTTCATCGGCGCGATCCCCCCAAACCTGAGGACTTTCCGTACGCGCTTTTTACCGGTGCGGAACGGGCTACTAGCGCGAATAGCGGGTGAGGAGGGAGGTGCGGAGGGTGGTTAGGGCGGTGGCGACTTCGGGGCCGTCGATGAGGGTGGCCGAAGGGCCGAGGCGCAGCAGCAACTGGGCAGCGACCATCGGCTCGTAGGTGGAGAAACGCACCACTACGCGATCGGCGCTCCTCTCCACGACCTCCACCCGGTAGTACTCGAGCACCCAAAACGCCCCCCGGCCCAGTTCGATGGTCGCGACTACGTCGTCCTCTGTGGCGACATATCCCGTCGGCGGCTCTGGACGGGGATCGGGAACGGTGAAGATTTCATAGCGTGGTGTAGCCCGCTTGATGCGGTCGAGCCGGAAGACCCTTCCCCCTTTGGCCATCCGGCAATGTCCCGACACGTACCAATTGCCCATCGAGGCGTACACGATCCACGGTTCGATCTCACGCACGGTGTGCTGACCGCTGGCCAGACCGGTGTACTCGATCTCGACTACCCGGCCCTCGCTGGCTGCTTCCCGCAGGCTGGCCGCCAACTCGGGTTCGGCATCCATGTCGACGATCAGCATCTCGTCCGCATCGGGAAGGAGTGCCCGACCCAACTTTTCCACCGCAGAGCTGAGATGGTCACTCCCCTGTCCAGCGGCCATCACAGTCATCCCCGCCGCCAGCAACGCCAGCGACTCTGCAGCGGTCAGATTGGGGGCGGCGGCGAAATAGTCCGCCATGTCGACGATGACCTGATCCTCTTCGACGTAGGCGACCATTAGATCTCCCGGCCCATAGCCGGGCAGGCCGCAGACGAAGACGAGGTCGAGGTCCCTCAAGAGCTCCCGGCTCGATGAGTAGCCGAAACGCCCGCACACTTGCTCGACGGAGGACCCTGGGTGGGCGATGACCCAAGGAATGAGCGCCAGGATTCGGGTTAGATGCGAAGCAGTCCTCGTCATGCGTCGCCCCGAATTCGGGCAACGACCCGCTCACGCATCTCGGGCGGACTGAGCACTTCCGCAGACGCACCAAATCCGAGAACCCATCCGACGAATGCGTCAGGGTTGGTGACGGCGAGCGTGATCAGCAGCCCGCCGTCACTCTCGGTCTCGATGGTTGGCAGGCTTCGTCCGAGCCTGCGTTCGGCCCACCATGCGAGGTCGGGGTCAATCCGGATTGTGGCGGTGACCGTCGGCTCCTGACCCGCTTCCCAGGGATGAGCCTCCAGCTCAGCCGCAACGGTGATGTTTTGGTCGCGATCGAAAGTCTCCTCGGGCACTTTCACCGCCGACATCCGATCCACCCTGTACACCTTCGTTGCGTCCCCTTCGACACCAACCAGATACCAGTGTCCTCGCCTGTGGCCCAACCCGTACGGGGAGATCGTCCGTTCCCGATCCCCGTAGACCAACCGCAGTTGACGATGTCCGGCAACCGCCTCGTAGATGTCGGCGAGCACGTCGGCTTCCTCTCCGAGGTCGGCGGTCAATGGCTCTAGGGCTTCGCCGCTTATCCCCCCGCCGAGCTTCAAGAAAGAGTCAGCCCCGGACGTCCGGCCACCGATCCGCACGACCTGGGAGGCGAACCAGAGGGCGGCACGCTCCTCATCGGTCAGATCGGGGTCGGGGATCCCGTACTTGGCCGGATCGATGATGTAGCCGACCTCGGTGCGATCTCCGGCGGGCGGCAACGTCTCCAGCGGGATGCCCATCCTGCGAAGCAGTTCCTTGTCCCGCTCGAACATCCGTCGGAACGCCTCATCGGCGTCCCTGTCATATCCGGCGACCGTCTGGCGGATCACTTCCGCAGACACCGGGCGTCCGACGGTGAGCAAAAAGGCGAGAAGGTTGAGGAGCCGTTCGAGGACGTTCTTCATGAGCCTCTAGAGGTAGCGGAAAGACCGGACGCGGACAACCACCTCAGAGCGACTCGATCAGCTTGTCGACCCGCTCGTCGAAAGCTTTGAACGGGTCTTTGCAGAGCACCGTCCTCTGAGCCTGGTCATTGAGTTTGAGGTGTACCCAGTCCACGGTGAAGTCCCGCCGCTTCTCCTTAGCGGCCTTGATGAAGGCGCCTCGCAGCCGTGCTCTGGTGGTTTGGGGCGGCTCGTCGATGGCTCGTTCGATCCTCTCATCGGTCACGATCCGATCGACTTTGTCCCTCTTGGCCAGCATGTAATAGATCCCACGATCTCTGTTGACGTCGTGATAGGAAAGGTCGAGCATCGACAAACGGGCGTCATTCATGGGGATCTGCCGCCTGGTCCTGTACTGCTCAAGAAGTTTGTACTTGATGACCCAATCGACCTCTCTGTCAAGACTCATCGGGTCCTTTTCGAGGCCCGTGAGCAGGTGCTCCCACCGGTCCAGCGCCCCCTGGACTTCCGGCGGAAACCCGGGGCTGCGAGCAAAGCGCATCGCCCTGTCGAGATACTCCCATTGGATGTCCAACGCAGACAGCTCGCGACCGTTGGCGAGGCGGACCTTCCGACGGCAGTCGAGGTCGTGGGCGATCTCCCGGATAGCCCTGATCGGATTTTCCAGGGTGAGGTCCCGGAAGACGACGTCCTTTTCGATCATCTGGAGAAGAGCGACAACCGTTCCCACCTTCACGTACGTGGCGTATTCACTCATGTTCGAATCGCCGGCGATCACGTGCAGCCTGCGGTAACGCTCGGCGTCGGCGTGCGGCTCATCCCTGGTGTTGATTATGGGGCGGCTGCGCGTTGTCGCACTGGAGACACCCTCCCATATGTGCTCTGCCCGCTGGGACATCGAAAACGTGGTCCCACGCGGGGTTTGGAGCAGCTTGCCCGCACCCAGGAAAATCTGACGCGTCACCAGGAACGGGATCAGGACATCGACAGTCCGGTGGAAGTCTTTGTGCCGCGAGACCAGATAGTTCTCGTGACATCCGTAACTGTTGCCTGCCGAGTCAGTGTTGTTCTTGAAGAGGTAGATCTCGCCTCGGATGCCTTCTTCTTCCAGACGCTGCTCGGCCGACTCGACGAGAGACTCGAGGATGCGTTCGCCGGCTTTGTCGTGGGCGACGACGTCTTCAAGCTTGTCGCACTCGGGAGTGGCGTACTCAGGATGACTGCCGACGTCCAGGTAAAGGCGGGCACCGTTCTCGAGAAACACGTTGGAGGACCGCCCCCAAGAAACAACGCGACGGAACAGATAGCGGGCTACTTCGTCAGGGCTGAGGCGTCGCTGTCCACGCAGCGTGCACGTGACGCCGTATTCATTTTCGAGTCCAAAGATGCGCCGATCCACATCGGCAGCCTATCCGTCAGGCGGGGTTGAACTCGGATGGTTCGATGCGCCGGAAAGCGCGACGGCCATTGGAGCGGTCGAGCACTGCGATCTCCCAGCCTTCCGACTCGCGCTCCTCAGTGGCACGGAATGCCTCGACGCCCAGTTCGAAAGCCTCTTCCAGAGTCATGTCGTCGCGGTAACCGCGCCGCAGTGCTGCTTCGAGTTCTTCGCCCTTGCCCCCGATCGCACACACATCCCGGAGGTCGAGCATGGTGCCGTCGTAGGAGACTTTGAACATCCGGTTCTCGCTGCTCGTTGTTCCAAGTTCCATGATGAGGATCTCGACTTCGAAGGGCTTGGGCTCGTGGCTGAAGATCTGGCCGAGGGTTTGGCTGAACGCCGTCGCCAAAGCCATCGCCGTCACATCTGAGCGCGAATAGAGGTAGCCCATCACGTCGGCTTGGCGGATCCCGGCCTTTCGCAACGTCTCGAACTCGTTGTATTTCCCGACCCCGGCAAAAGCAATCCGGTCATACACCTCGCTCACCTTGCGCAAGGCCCGGCTCGGGTTTTCGGCGAGCAGCAGTAGACCGTTGTCATACTCGATCGCGACGATGCTGCGACCCCTGGCGATGCCCTTGCGAGCGAACTCCGCTTTGTCTCTGACCAGTTGTTCTGGAGCGACGTAGAAGGGGAGGCTCATCTGCTTGCCTCGATCGCGGCTACGGCACGCTCGGAGAGTTCACTGTCCTGTACCCAGGTACCGCCGTCGCTGTCGATGGTGAGCACCGACGGAAGAATTCCGCGGCGGATGTCCGGGCCGCCCGTCGCCGTGTCCTCGTCGGCAGCGGCCACGAGTGCCCGAACCGCTAGATCGACAGCGCCGTCCCGCTCGACGTCGTCGGTGTAGGAGGTGCGCAGGTAGGACTTGGCCAGTCGGGCACCAGATCCGGTGGACCCGAAGTCGCGCTCTTCGTACCGGCCGCCGACCACGTCATAGGTGAACAAACGGCCGTCGCTGGCCAGTTTGTCGTAACCGGCGAAGATCGGCACGACGCCCAGCCCCTGAAATGCCATGGGTAGAGCCTGGCGAACCAGGCGTGCCAGGAACGAAGCCTTTCCTTCGAGGGAGAGGACTGTGCCTTCGATCTTCTCGTAGTGCTCAAGTTCGGTCTGGAACAGCCTGACCATCTCGATCGCCAGACCAGCGGTTCCGGCGATGGCAACGGCCGAGTGGCGGTCCGCCTCGTACACCTTCTGGATATGGCGGTGGGCTACGAGATGGCCTTCAGTGGCCTGGCGATCACCTGCGATTACGACGCCTCCCGCATAGCGCAGGGCGAGCACCGTTGTCCCTTCGGGTGCCGAGATTGCTCCCGGAGCAGCCCCGCTCAGATCTAATCGAGGTGTCAGTCCGAGGACGTCGAGGAGATCTGTAAAGCTCGATCCTGGCGCCGGGGCACCCAACGGGAGACCTCTAGGCATCGCAGCACGGTCGAAGGTTCTGTCCATACCGGCCGCATCGTAGGTGACGGATTGCCAAGCGAGGAGTTCACTCTTCCCACGAGAGGCGATGCGAGCCGCCGATGTCGCTCCTGACATTGGGGTCCACTCCGACTTGCCTGGCGAACTCGGGCCAGGCAGCTACGACGTCGACGGTTTCGGCAAGGATCTCGTCGGGCCTGGAGACCCCTGCCTCCTTGGCCACGGCCCGCAGATCTGTCCGGGTGAAGCCGTCTCGCTTGCCGTTGACTGTCATCTGGTGTCGGGCGGTCCAGTCGCCAAATGGGCTGTAGGCCCAGATCACGTCATATGCAGGAGCCAGGCGCCACTCACCGGCCTTGTTCATGGCAAAGCTTATGTTCTTCGTGTGATCGTCCTGGTTTCGTGCTACCAGGTTGAACACCATCCGTCGGTAGAGCTGTTCGAGATCTCCGACCGGCAGCTGGATTCGTCTGGCCACCTCGAATCCGTCTTCGTAGCCGTAGCGGCCAGGTTGGTTGAAGTCGTAGTGAGCCATCGCCGCGAGAGTCTGGGTGTGAAGCTTCGACCCGTCCGAGCTGCGATCGAAGCGTCGAGTCATGAAGTGGTTGCGACCGGACGAATCGGGCATCAACCGGCACTCCATCATCACCAGACCAGCGGCGGTGGCCATCAGGTGGTAGGCGAATCGATCAAACCGAAGCCTTGGGGGTCGCTCAGGTCGTGGTCACGTGAGTTGACACCGTCGAACTTGAGAAGCCACGGTTGAAAATCTTCCGGAGCCGGCACCTGTCCGGATCGAACTTCGTTCGTATCGGGGTTCCAGGCGACGAGGGCCTTGGCCCGGGCTCCGCCCGCGCTGGTACCAACCCTGAAAAGGTCCGAGATTCCGTCCAGATCGGTCCTCATCTCGCCTCGGTCCTCGAGGACGGCGGCCGCGACGTCGGCAAGGGTGTCGACATCGATCTCGACTGCTCGGTCGTCTCGCTCGATCGGTGGGCGGTACTCGAGGGCCCCCATGCCGCGAGCGCCCGTGTACATGAGCTGTTCGACCGGTGTAAGGGTCTCACGGCTCCGGCCATGACGTCTGAGCCAGGCATCGAGTACGAGGGTGCCGAATCGATCGGGAAGGGAGTCCGCGATCATCCCGGGCAATCCTTTGAACGTCTGAAACGCCAACTCAGGAAATCGGAACACCCCGGTTCGGAGCGGCATGGTGATGGGAGCCACCTGAATGCCCGATGCCAGAAAGTCCCGGTCGTACTCGAAGTCGGCTACCTGGCGCTGGTTGTCCCAGGCGACCGCCGCGATCCGCCTCCCCCACAGAACGACTTCAGCGACTGGAACGGGCTGGGTCACCATTCCCACTCCGACTCATCAGAGGTTCGCCGTGAAGCCCGCTGGCGGGGTTGTCCCTTCCGATCGGCCAGGTCGATCGGGCTTGGTCCCCGCTCTGGCAGCAAGGCGTCGAGGCGCGACACGGCCCCGTAGACACGAAGCAGGGCGAGAAGCGTTGCGACGGTGAACGGCCGACCGTCTTCGACCCCTCTGATTGTGCGCTCTGACACACCGGATCTCGACGCCACTTCGTCGATGGTCAGGTTCTGGTCGAGGCGTTCACTGCGCAGCCGTTCACCGATCGACGCCAAGATCTGCTCATCTGTCCAGCCTGCTTTCATAACCGGCATTCTATTGCCGGTTATCGCGCAATACAACCCCTAAGAGGACGAAATTTGCCGGTTGTTACTAAGCAGTTCGGCCACCCGGAAAGCCAGGTCCAGTGATTGGCGGCCGTTTAGGCGCGGATCGCACATGGTCTCGTAGCGGAAGTCGAGGTCGCCGTCTCCCAAGTCATCAGCCCCGCCCAGGCACTCGGTCACATCGTCACCGGTCAGCTCGAGATGGATCCCGCCCGGCCACGTTCCCACCGAGCGATGCGCCTTGAAGAACCCGTCGATCTCGGAGATGACATCTTCGAGGTGGCGGGTCTTGCGACCGCCGTTGGTGGTGAAAGTGTTTCCGTGCATTGGATCGCACGCCCAAACGACTGGGTGACCGGTCTCATCGACCGCCGAGAGCAGTGGAGGCAGCAGTTCGGCGACCTTGGACGCACCCATCCGGGAGATGAGCGTGAGGCGGCCGGGGATCCGATCAGGATTCAACGTCTCACACAGCGCGAGGACATCTTCCGGAGTTGCCGAAGGCCCGATCTTGCATCCGATTGGGTTCCGTATCCCTCGGAAGAACTCGACGTGTGCGCCGTCCAACTGGCGAGTCCGTTCTCCGATCCAGAGCATGTGCGCCGAACAGTCGTACCAGTCACCGGTGAGCGAATCCCGTCTGGTGAGTGACTCTTCGTAACCGAGCAGAAGAGCCTCGTGGCTGGTGTAGAAGTCGACCTCATGCAGCCGGGCGTCGTCTTTGGTGTCGAGTCCGCAAGCCCGCATGAAACGAAGAGCTGCATCAATGCCGTCTGCCACTTCTGCGTAGCGACGACCAGCAGGAGAATCGGCTACAAACTCCTGGGTCCAGGCGTGGACCCGGTTGAGGTCCGCAAAGCCTCCCTTGGTGAAGGCGCGTAGGAGGTTCAGCGTGGATGCAGACCGGTTGTAGGCATCGAGGAGCCGCTCGTGGCGTGGCGCCCGGGACTCGGCGTCGAACCCGATGTCATTGACGATATGGCCTCGGAACGATGGAAGGGCTAGGTCTCCCTGGGTCTCGGTGTCCGATGAGCGTGGCTTGGCGAATTGGCCGGCGATCCGGCCGACCTTGACCGTTGGAATGCCACCGGCGTAGGTCAGCACGACCGCCATCTGGAGTATCAATCTCAGCTTGTCCCTGATGTCGTCAGCGCCCATCGAGTCAAAGGATTCGGCGCAGTCCCCAGCCTGAAGCAGAAATGCCTTCCCTGCGGCGACATCTGCCAGCGACGCTTGGAGGTCACGTGCCTCTCCGGCGAAGACAAGAGGCGGCAAAGCAGACAGGGCCTTGAGCGTTTTCGACAGACCCTCGGGGTCGGGCCAATCGGGCTGTTGCCTGGCTGGTTTATCGCGCCAGCTTGATGGGGTCCACTCGTTCATGGTCGCTTCTGCTTTGGAAGGTTGGTCGGCATATGATCCGGTTACCGGCCACCGAACGCAAACCAGGCGGGTTTGGTACCTCACCGAACCTGTAGCGTGGTTGCTCGTCTGCGAGGTGAACCGACATGTCCAAACCCGAAGAACGTCTCGTGCTCTCCTACCTCGGGGAAGACCACTACCACCGGATGTGGGAAGAGGATGTCGAACGACCCGCCTGCAGCCCAAAGCGCATGCGCGGTGTCGCGTCGATGCGCGTGCGCGCCGAACGCGACGGCCAGACTGCCTGTCCCCGGTGCTGGCCAGAGGCCTGAATGGCGCTGGACATAGCCTGTCCTTTGTGCGGCGAGTCAGATGACCTCTCGGGCGAACGCGCCGACGAGATGATCACGGTCACCTGCGGGCGTGCGGCCACGCCTGGAGTCGGTCTGTCACATGGGCATGCCCGGAGTGCGACGGCAGCGCAATCTCCCCCGCGGCACCATCCGTACCCAGCGTTAGAGGGGACGCCGGCGTCCCATCCAGCCCGCGGAAGGCGATACTGCCAGCCTCAAGCGGCCAGCGTGCCTCCGAACACCTGCCAGGCCAGGAGCGACTTCGCTACGAGGCTCAACACGATGTAGGTCGACTCACCAAACACGTAATTCCGCCAACGACCGACCTGGCGGTACTGCAGCCACTGATTCAGAGCGAAGACAATGAAGAACGCGAATAGCGAGATGTAGATGGCGTAGACGAAGCCCGGGGGCTCGGCGCTCGATCCCGGCGAGAACAGGTACATCCCGATCGCCACCCAGGGCACGATCCCGACAAGACAGCCCAACCAGAACGGGGTCAGAGATCCGCCCGGATCCTCGTACTTCTCCTGGATCGCTCCAAAGAAGATCATCGCGGCGTTCACTCCGAACAGGGCGACGAGAGCTGATACGTCGGTGATCCCTGTCAGCGCGGCAATGAGACAGATCATGAGACTCGACGACAGCGAGTACTCGACCCAGCGGAAGTGATTGCGACCCTCTCCGATTCCCGTGATGTACCGCTGGAAGAACACCGGGCTGGCAATAAGCCAGTGGAACAGCGCGGAAAGGGCCAGGAAACCGGCTACCCCTTCGGCGAACGGCAGATCGAACAGCAAGGTCGGTTCACCGGTCGCCGAGCCTGGAGGGCCTGTGAGGTAGGTGGCGGTTACCGGGGTGGTGAAGTCGTTCGACAGTGCCAGCACCGCCACGGCCTGTGCGGCATGGAAGGCTCCCATGACGATGTTCCAGCGCCGCAAGCGCGTAACGCGTTTTGTGTCCACGCTTCCAAGATATCTGTCACTCTTGAGAACCGTGAACCGGAAACGACGGGTCCATCTGAAAGTGGACTAGAGGACTACTGGCGGGCCGGGCAGCGGCCCGCCCTGGTCAGGTCTCGCCCCGAGCGAGCTTCTGTTGGTACGTCTCGAAGTCCAAGGTTCCGCCCTCGGCTTCGGCGCGACCCTGGAATCGCTCGGGGAGCACGCCCTGTAAGAGTTTGATGCGCTTCCACTCGGCCAACGGAATGTTGCCCTGCTCGTCGGGTAGGTGGTGAGTCCCCTCCGAGGACCCCTGCTTCGTGATTTAGCGGGCACAGTTCACGAATGAATCTATGACCGTGGCTTGCACCACCAGGTCAGCGCCGGGGTAGGCGTCGAGGAGCGGACCGGTGGTGACCAAGGTGGCGTCGGCGTGGACGCGAACGCGGTGGGGCGTCTCGAAGTCGATGAACAGCATGCCGATGCGTCGCTGGCCGGCGATGTTGCCCATCGAGAGATACATGCCGTTGCCGTCGTAGCTCGGGAACACAAGGGTGGTGGCGTCGACGACTCGAACGAAGCCCGGAGCGCCGCCCTTGTGCGACACCGTGGGCTGACCCTCGCTGTTGACCGTGCTCAGGAAGAAGAAGGCCCGCTCTTCGATGAATGCCTTCGCGGCGTCATCGATTTCCGGTAAGACGGTCACAGCCTCGAGCGTGTCGGCCAGGGCTCGGCTGTCAAAGAGGTCCTGGAGTTCGCGGTGCTCGTCGCCATACATGCTGGACATCGGTGCTCCCGGTCGTGATCGTCTGCCGCCAGTCTGGCTTGGATGGCGCACGCCTGCACGAGGCACTGGGAACTATCGGTCGGGAGCTAGGCGTTTCGCCCGACAGCGCAAAAGTCCGGCAATAGGGTTCTTTTCCACCGCACCTGGTCCTTGGATAGACCCGGAGGGCTACTGGCCGCCTTTTTGGACGTA
>JBGTKD010000092.1:0-34176 GCA_041744795.1 Acidimicrobiia bacterium | reverse complement strand
ACTTCGGGGATCTTGCCGAAGGAGAAGCGCTCAGCGACGCGCGAGGACAAAATTGCCTCCTAAATGAATGGTGGGTCCGGACAACCGAGTCAGCACGTTAGCAGAAGGGGCTAACGCACCTCAAAACGAAATATTCCAGTTGCCGTATTCCAGTTGTCGGACCCCTGTGGCGGGACGATGCCCGTGCACAGCGTCGCAGTACCGGCAGCATACGGCACGAGTGCGAAAAGTGTCAACGACTCTCTGGTCATTCCCAGCCGTCAATTTCTTGCGCCAAGCAGATCTTGCAGCCATCGGTAGCTGGCTTTGGGCGTCCGTACGAGTGTGTCGAAGTCGACACGGACGAGGCCGAAGCGCTTCGAGTAGCCGAATGCCCATTCGAAGTTGTCCACCAGGGACCAAACGAAGTAGCCGCGCAGAGGAACACCGGCGGCGATGGCATCCGAGGCCGCATCGAAGTGACGCTCGAGATACGAGATCCGATCGAGGTCTTCGACAATGCCGTCCGGGCCAACCGGATCTGGAAACGCCGCTCCATTCTCGGTCACGTAGATCTGATCGAACCCGTAGTCGTCTGCCAGTCGCCGGAGCTGGATAGTCAGACCACCGGGAACGACCGGCCAGCCCATGGCTGTGCGCTCGTCTACATCCTGTCGACGCTGCGATTGCTCTATGTCAGGATCGCCTATTACCGAGGCGGTGTAATAGTTCAGGCCGATGAAGTCGACCGGCTCTGCGATGACATCGAGGTCGCCTGCCAGAACCGGACTGAAATCCCAGCCGTAGTCGCGAGCAGCGTCCTCGGGATAGCCGCGACCCACAACCGGATCCAGGAACCAACCACTCATCTTCTGATCGGCGATCCGCGCCGCCATCACGTCTCGGGGATGATCGGAGGCGGGGATCATGGTGTTCTGGTTTACGACGTAGCCAACTCCCAGACCCTCCGCGTGTAGGTGCTGGGCGACAAGCCCATGGCCGAGCATCAAGTGGTGGGCAGCGGCGAGCGCCTCTTCGATGTTCTGTGAGCCGGGAGCATGCTCGCCGGTCTCGTGGCCAAGGATCGCCGAGCACCACGGTTCGTTGAGCGTCATGAAGCGCGGGACTCTGTCTCCGAGCCGCGCGGTGACGGCCGCGGCGTAGTCCAGGAAGGCCTCGGCGGACACCCGACTACGCCAGCCTCCCCGGTCCTCCAATTTTTGTGGGAGATCCCAGTGGTACAGGGTCGGGTAGGGAACGATGTCGGCTTCGAGCAGCTCGTCTATCAGGTGGTCGTAGAAGTCCAGTCCGGCGTGGTTCACCTGTCCGATTCCCTCAGGTATCACCCGCGGCCACGAGATAGAGAAGCGGTAGGCGGACACCCCCAAGTCGGCGATCAGAGCCACGTCTTCAGGGACACGGTGGAAGTGGTCGCAGGCAACATCACCGGTGTCGCCTCCCAAGACCTTTCCGGGAGTTTTCGAGAACCGGTCCCAGATCGACTCGCCCCGACCTTCCTCGGCGAACCCGCCCTCGATCTGATAGGCAGCGGTGGCGACACCCCAAGCGAAGTCGTCCGGAAATTGCATCTGAGAATGAACCTACCGGACTCGGAAGACGGCCTTCCCCATGACTTTCCGTTCTGTGAACATGGCGAAGGCCACTTCGTAGTCATCGAGAGAGAACTCGGCTGAAACTCGCGGGCGGATGCGGCCATCGGCAATCAGCGCGGCCATCTCTGCGAAGTTCTGGCGATGGAGCGCCGGCTCCTCGGACATCGACCGGCCCCAGAAGACCCCAACGATCGACATGCCCTTCAGGAGCGTCAAGTTGAGAGGTATGGCAGGGATGTCGCCCGCCGCGAACCCCACGACCAGGAGCCTGCCATTCCAGGCAGTGGAACGCACGGCCGCCTCGGTGAGGTCACCGCCGACAGGGTCGTACACGACATCGACTCCCTTGCCTTCCGTCAGACTCTTGATCCGGTCCCGCAGATCCTCGGTGGAATAGTCGATGACGTGGTCGGCCCCCAGTTCCGTGGCCCATGCCAGCTTGTCGCCCGATGACGCGGCGGCGATGACGGTTGCTCCCATTGTCTTGGCAAGCTCGATTGCCGCCGAACCCACTCCTCCGGCCGCTCCCAGGACAAGCAGGGTCTCGCCGGCTTGGAGACGAGCGCGATCTTTCAGCGCGTAGTACGAGGTTCCGTAGGTGAGGCCGAACGCAGCCGCGGAGACAAAGTCGAGTCCCGGCGGAATCGGCGCCACCGAACTGACAGGCACCAACCACTTCTCGGCGAAAGCACCATGACCAGATAGGGCTATCGCCCTGTCGCCTATTGACACCGAAGAGACGCCTTCGCCGACCGCCGAGACGACCCCCGCCGCCTCTCCGCCCGGCGTGAACGGCAAGTCGGGCTTGAACTGGTATTTGCCCTCGATGATCAGCGTGTCAGGAAAGTTGATCCCGGCTGCCTCGACGTCAATAACCACCTCGCCCTCACCCGGTGTCGGGTCTTCGACGTCACGGACCGACAACTTCGAGGCGGGACCGAGTTCTGTGCAGAGGAGTGCCCGCATCAAGCGACTTCGAACAACCCGGCCGCGCCCATGCCACCGCCGACGCACATCGTGACAACCACGTACCTGGCGTTGCGCCGCCTGCCTTCGAGGAGGGCATGACCGACCATCCGGGCACCTGACATCCCGTAGGGATGACCTATCGAGATCGCGCCGCCATTGACGTTGTAGATCTCGTTGTCGATGCCGAGGGTGTCACGGCAGTACAGGGTCTGGACTGCGAAGGCCTCGTTGAGCTCCCACAGGCCGATGTCGTCGATGCCGAGTCCGGTGCGTTCGAGAAGCTTGGGGACAGCGAAGACCGGTCCAATACCCATTTCATCGGGGTCGACTCCAGCTACTGCCATCCCCCGGTAGTAGCCGAGGGGAGCCAGCCCGCGCTTGTCTGCTTCACCCGCCTCCATCAGGACGAGAGCCGCGGCTCCGTCGGAGAGTTGGCTGGCGTTGCCTGCCGTCACGTTCTTGCCCGGCCCACGCACAGGCGGCAACTGGGACAGTCCCTCGAGCGTCGTTCCCGGACGATTGCCCTCGTCGAGACGGAGCGTGGCCTGTTCTCTGGATGTCTCGCCGGTCTCTCGGTCGACGATCACTTTGGTGGCGGTCACCTCGATGATCTCGTCGTCGAAGAGACCGTTCTCCTGAGCGGCTGCGATTCGCATTTGGGACTGGAAGGCGTACTCGTCGCAGGCCTCCCGGGAGATCCCGTAGCGCTCTGCGACTACCTCGGCCGTGTCAATCATCGGCATGTACATGTTGGGATGGGTCTCGAGGACCGCAGGGTCGGCCGCCCTATACATGTTCATATGCTCGTTTTGCACGAGGCTGATCGACTCCATGCCGCCGGCAACAACGATTGGTGCTCCGTCCTGGACGATCTGCTTTGCGGCAGTAGCGACTGCCATCAAACCCGATGAGCACTGACGGTCGATGGTCATCGCCGCAACCGAGGTGGGGAGTCCGGCTGCGATGGCCGCAACCCTGGCCGAGTTGATGCCCTGGGTTCCTTGTTGCATGGCAACGCCCATGATCAGGTCGTCAACCTCGCCACCTTCGATCCCCGCCCTCTCGACAGCCGCCGCTATCGCCTTGCCACCCATCGTCGGTGTCTCGGTGTCATTGAACAGACCCCGGTAAGCCTTCCCGATGGGGGTACGGGCGGTAGAAACGATCACGGCTTCACGCATTGACAACTCCCTAACTCAAGTCCCCCAAATATAGGCCCCCACCCCCGACGCCTTTTCAGCGGGGGGCTGTTGCGGGGGCGCTCTCGGGCGGATTGAAGGTGGGGTCGTCGCCTGCGCCCAAGTACGAAAGAACGAGCGCGCCGAGAATCACGATGACGACGGCGATGGCGAGACCAATCAGCCAGTCGGGCGGGGGGCGACCCGCACCACTTTGGGAGATCAACTTACGAATTGGACCGAACCCTCCGGAACACGAGGAGAGCGATTACCGCCCCGATCACCGACAAGATGATATTCGAGGGTCCGATGTCCGTGATCGCCCGTCCGCCCGGCAGGATGCCAGCAATCAGGCCACCAACGTAAGAGCCCACCACCCCAAGCAACATTGTCTGCCACCACGCCATTGGATCCGGTCCCGGCACCAACGCCCGGGCGAGCGCACCAGCGATCAAGCCGATCAAAAGCAACCAAAGAAGTCCAAGCACAGTCAGCTCCTAGTCGATCGATGCGAACTTAGTCGAACGCCGGAAGTTGAGCCCGATATCAGTGTGTCGAGGCGCGTCCGGAGATGGCATCAGCTGCAAGTACGAACAGGTCGGGAGCACCTGTGCGAGCCATCACATGGTTCGAGTCGGGATCCACCCAGTGCGCCCAGACCGAGTCAGTCATGCCGTACACCGTGAGTCCTGCGAAGTCGGTCGAGAGGACCGACACCATGTGGGCCGCTGAGCGACGCAATGTCTCGGGAGAGGGATCCAACTCGGCTGACGACTGCGCCCGCATGTGCTGGCCGCTGTCGGAGCCAGCCGACCTACGGCGGTCGAAGATCGACGACAACGACGCAGCCGACGAGTCGAGAGACTGGAACGCGAAGTCGTGGAAACCGTCGTCCGAAACCTCTTCGAACAGGACCAATGTCTCGCTCAGGCGGTGGAAGGCGAACCGCACCGCCGGCTCATCGGGGACCTCGAGAAGTGCCCTCGTCACCGACACCGCACCACGGCGACACTCGCCGAGGAGTCCGTAAACCCCCAAGACTTCGATCGTCGTGGGGTCGTCAGGGTCGACATCGACCATTCCCTTTGCGATCAGGGCCCGCAAACCAGAATCGAGAGCAATGTCGCGAGCATCGCTGGAGAGTCGGGAGAGATATGGCTCGTCGTAGACGGTGTCGGTCGCCAAACCCATCCGCAGCCAATACAACTCCTCGTCGATGAGACAGTCGACGAGAACGTCCTCTGACTCCGCGGCGGCCTCAAGCCGTTCTAGCGGGATTGGACCGGCGCCAGCCGGCATGAGCGAGAAGAGTGAAGCCACGGGTTGGTGAGGCTACGGCTCGCGACGGCTCAGGCCTGGGATTCTCCCGGCAACCGGCGAACGATGAAGTCGTCCGGGTACACGATGCGACTTGTCGGATAGGCCAGGTCGACCTTCGCCTCTTCAGCGAGAGCTTCGAGGATGGACCGCCATAGGGCGTCCTTGACCGAGCGGCGAGTTCTCACGCCGACCAAATAGCGACCGCTGATCATCACCCCGGAGTCCTTCACCGAGACATAGGTCGTGGGAGTCAGGTGCTGATACCGGATCAGGTACTGCTCGCCAGCCTCGCGGATAGAATTCACGATCTGAGGGTCAGTGCTGTCGGGGGCATGATCCTTCAGCGAAGCAACGACGATCCGTTCCGCCGCCTTCCAGTCAGACTCAAAGGTCACCATGACCGACAGCTCATCCCATATATACGGGAAGCCCTCCGTGTAGTTGGCTACAGGAGTTGAAAAGACTTTCCCGTTGGGAACGTGGACCAGCCTGCCCGTCGACTGGTCCGCATCGACCCAGTTACCAATCTCCAGCATCGAAAACCGAAACGCCCGGATGTCCACTACGTCGCCAGATCGTCCCTCGACTTCCACCCTGTCTCCGACGCGGAACGGTCGCCTAGTGACGATGAACACCCACCCCGCCAGATTCTCCAGGACACTGGCCAAGGCGATTGCGATACCGGCCGAGAGGATTCCCAGATAGGTCGTGAGACCTCCGCCGCCACCGAACCAAATCTGAACCAAGCCGACGACAGCGACGATGGTGGCTACATAGGCGACCCACTTCTTCGTGCGGAAGTAGCCGCTGCCACCGCCCTCGACCCTGCTGCGGACGGTTCGGAGCACCAACGACCTGACGACGAACAGCGCCCCGAAGAGAAGGAGGGTTAGGACCAACCGACCGGCCAAGTCCCCGTCACTAAACCAGTCGGCGATTCCGTCCATTGGATCTGACGCTAGTGGTGCGCCCTCCTTGAGCGACGCACCGCCGTCTAGCCGAGCGACCACCTGCGTCCGCGTCTCGGTTAGGTTGTGGCGCCGTGAACACACCACCTGTCGCCCGCCGGGCTCCCATCGAACGATCCCTTTTCGGTGAAACGGTCGTCGACGACTACGGATGGCTGCGTAATCGGGAGGATCCGGAGACCCTCGCTCACCTCGCCGCCGAGAACGCTTATACCGAATCCGTCCTGGAGCCGCTCGAGTCGGTGCGTAATGAGATCTTTGACGAGATCGTTTCCCGCACCCAGGAGACCGACATCTCCGCCCCGTCTCGTTGGGGAGAGTGGTGGTACGCCACTCGAACCGAGGAGGGCAAGCAGTACCCGGTCTACGTGCGAATGCGGGGGGGTTCTGAAGGGCCTGAGCAGGTCTTGCTCGACGCCAACGAGATCGCCGCAGGCAAGGACTACCTGTCGATAGGCGTGTTCAAAATCTCGCCAGACCAGCGGTGCCTCGCCTATTCGGTTGATGTAGACGGAAGCGAGTCATTTCTCTTGAAGTTCCGAGACCTCGAGACCGGGGAAGATCTGGCCGACGAGATCCCGAACACCTACTACTCGGCAGGTTGGTCCTCCGATTCGACCGTCGCTTTCTATACGACCTTCGACGATGCTCACCGGTCGGACAAAGTTTGGGCCCACGTGCTCGGCACCGATCCGGCTACCGATCGGGTCGTGTTCGAAGAACGTGACGACCGAATGTTTCTCGAAGTCGCCAACACGACTGATCGTCGCTTCGTCCTGATAATGGCCAGTTCCCAGGTCACCGCCGACGTCCACTTCATCGACGCGCAAGCACCCGAGACCGACTTCGCGCCGGTCCTGGCCCGGGTGCACGGAGTCCAGTACAGCGTCGATCACCGGGACGGCCGCTGGCTGGTTGTCACCGATGAGAACGCTCCGAACGGCCGACTCCTCTCGGTTGCCCTCGACGAATCGTCGGATTTCCACGAAGTGATCGGTCACGATCCGCTCAGGAAGGTCACAGGAGTCAAGGCCTTCGAGTCTCACGTGGTGGTCGGTGGCAGAACCGAAGGCCTCACTTCGTTGACGGTCATTGACGACGACGGAGTCGAAAGGCTCCACTTCGACGAGGCCGTTTACACCGTGGGACTCGGCACGAACTACGAGTACTCGTCATCGACTTTGCGAATCTCGTACCAGTCACTCACCACCCCTCGCCAAATCATCGACATCGACCTCACCACAGGCGAGCGAGAGATTGTGAAGGAGCAGCCTGTGCTCGGTGGATACGAGCCGAGCGACTACATCGCAGAGCGTCTGTGGGCGGTGGCCGCCGACGGATCCCGTATTCCGATATCGCTGGTGCGACGCCGCGACCTCGCACTGCCGGCGCCGGCAATGCTCTACGGGTACGGCTCCTATGAGGTGAGCATCGATCCTTACTTCTCGATTCCCCGCTTGTCGCTCCTGGACCGAGGGGTCGTTTTCGCCATCGCCCACCCGAGAGGAGGCGGCGAGATGGGCCGGCTGTGGTACGAGGCGGGAAAGCTCGAAAAAAAGAGCAACACGTTCGCCGACTTTGTCGCGGCAGCCGAGACGCTGATCGATACCGGATATACGTCTCCCGATCGCCTGGCCATCAGGGGCGGATCGGCGGGCGGGCTGCTCATGGGCGCGGTCGTCAACCTCCGGCCGGAACTCTTCAGGGTGGCCATCGCCGAGGTCCCTTTCGTCGACGTCATAAACACGATGCTCGATGAGTCCCTCCCGCTGACCGTCATCGAATGGGAGGAGTGGGGAAATCCCAAGTTGGAAGATCAATACCGATGGATGAGGTCCTACGCCCCATACGAGAACATCGAAACTGGGACCGAGTATCCGGGTTTACTTGTGACGGCCGGATTGAACGACCCGCGGGTCTCATACTGGGAACCGGCCAAATGGGTGGCAGCTCTCCGGACAAAGACGACAAGCCGCGGCCCGGTCATCCTGAAGACCGAGATGGGAGCAGGCCACGGAGGCAAGTCGGGGCGATACGACGCCTGGCGGGACGAGGCCGAAGTCATCGCCTTTATCCTCGACCAGATCGCTTAGTCCGCTAACGATGCGGCAGGGAGCGTGAGTCGGAATATCGCCTGTCCGACGTGCTCGTAGGTCACATCGCCACCCATGAGGCGAGCGAGGGTTCGCGCCACGGTCAATCCGAGACCAACAGATTGTCTCCTCGGCGAAACGGCCCGCTCATACGGCTCAAATATGCGGGCAACAAAGTCGGGGTCGAGAGGCTCGCCACTGTCTCGCACCTCGACTGAGACCACACCATTCGATGTTGACACAACCACACGTCTCTCGGCGCCCCCGTAACGGACGGCATTAGTCGCCAGGTTCTTGACGATTTGGCGTACCCGGACCGGGTCGGCCCAGGCAACTACATGAGGCTGGATGTCGGTTTGAAAGGGCTCGCCCGTTACAGCCAGCACGTGCTCCACGGAGTCCGACACGTTCATCGTCTCGGGATTGACGGTCAAGAACCCGCTAGCTGCCCGAGCGGACACGAGCAGATCCTCGACGATGTCCGCCATGTCTTTGACCTGATGCAGAGCGAGTTGGACCATCTCGTCGCGCTCGGCATCGTCAATCTCTCCTGAAGAGACCAGTTCCAGCATGCCGAGGGCGCCGGTAAGCGGTGTCCGAAGCTCGTGGCTCACGGTTGCTATGAATTGGTCTCGAGCAGAGATCTGGTCGGCCAATTCTTCCTCCGCCCGACGCTGGACGGTGATGTCTGTTCCGGTGAGCGCGACAGATCCGGTAGCCGCATCAACCTGCCAGCCGACCTTGAATGTCCGTCCATCAGCCGCATTGCTCACCATTGAGCCGGTAGGCGATACCGCAGCCCTATCTAGTACCTCCAGAAACTCATCGATGAGGTAGCGCCGCTTGACCAGACTCTCTCGTCTCCCGTCCACGAAACCGAGCGACGTGGAGGCTGTGGAGTTCATCAGGCGGATGTGGATGGGGTCATCGCCGCGCAAATAGCCCGCCAAGTCGACCTCGACAACAGCCACAGGCGCGGACTCCACCAGTCCGACGTAGCGGGAGTAGCCGTCGTCAACCGCTTTGCGTATCGCCCCCACCGTCACGAAGGCCACCGTCATCAAGACGACTGTGGTTGCCGCTTCAGTCGCGACGGACATTCCGTCGGACTGCAGACTCGACTGAATCAAGACCGCTGCGGCCCCCGCGACTACAACCGAGTAGAGACCCACCCACAGAGAGTCCCGACCACCCGCCGCCAAAGCGACCACACCTGCTCCGACGATGACGGCGACCGGGGTCGTGGCGGTGACGGCGCCGAGCGCTGGGTCGACTGCCACCAAGATCAGATAGCCGAACGCAAAAGTGATCGCGACAGCGAGTAGGAGCGCAGGTCGCGGGTGCCGGCTGCGGCTCATCACTGCCGCCCACGCCCCGAGCCCAAGAGCAGCCGCGGGCTGGATCGCGGTGGGCACGTTCCGGTTGAGGGCGAAATCCACCAGTCCGATACCGCCGATCACAAACAAGCCGACGGCGAGTGCGGCAGTGATCGTTGCGGGCAGGCGAGAGGGATCGGCAGCAAAGGTCAGTGAGCGGCCCAGCCGCGCCCTCAACCGAGAGTCGTCGCTCAGACGGCGAGGGTCTTTTGCATCCATGCGGTCAACACCTCCGCACACGTGACCACTTCGGCCAGCGGTACGTATTCGTTGGCGGCATGCGCCATCCGCACACTGCCCGGCCCGTACATGACCGTCGGAATACCCGCCTCCTGAACGAACAACCGCATGTCGGCGCCGTAGGGAACCCCGATGTGTTCGAGTCTCGACCCGGTCACGAGCTCATGCGCCTCGCCCAGGCCGACGGGCAACGAGTGGTCAGAGGCCACCTTGGCTGAATCGAACCTGCCCCCCCACACAGAAACCTCGACAGGATGTTCGGCAAGGAAGGGATGAACAGCACAGGCCTCGGCAACAGCTCTGCGCAGATCAGCCGCTGCCCCTTGCGCGTCCTGGTCGACAGTGACCCCGTAACGGCCATGCGCCAGGACCCGATCCATAACGGTCGAGGCCCAGTTTCCGCCTTCAACTTGACCAATAATCGTCGGATAGGGCAGGCCCACCGCCGCCATGCGAGGGTCGGTCTCCGCCTTATTCCTCACTCGCTCGTCCTCCCGGAGGGCCTCAATCAAATAGCTGAGATTGTCGAGAGCGGAGACACCGTCGCGTCGCATCGAGGCGTGAGCGGCCTTCCCTGGAACGTCAAGGGTGAACGTGATCGCCCCGCCGTGCGCCACCACAACATCCAGTCGAGTCGGTTCGGGGATCACGCACACGTCCGCCTCGTACCCGGCTTTGATCACCGCGAAACTTCCAGAACCACCGTCCTCTTCCCCTGGGACAAGCGCCAACAGGATCTCACCGGACAATCCATCCGGGCTCGCCGCAATCGCTCGCATAGCCTCGAACGCAGAGACCAAACCGCCCTTCATGTCACAGGCCCCTCTGCCGTAGACGTTCCCGTCCCGAAACGAGGGCTCGAAAGCGGGCGTAATCCAAGTGTCCGCCTCACCAGGTGGGACAACGTCGACGTGAGCGTCGAGAAGGATCCTCGGTCCGGGGCGACCGGTGTCGAACCTCCCTACGACGACAGGCAGGGTGGTGTGCTCCACTTCCATGCCAGGGAACCGAGGATCGGCTTGAAGCACCGCGAGGTCGCCGTAGAAGCAATCCACCTCGAAACCTTCGTCCGCCAGCATCGAAGCCAACTCCGCCTGGATTTCCTCCTCGTCGCCTGTAACCGACGGAATCGCGATCAGGTGTTCCAAGACCTGGCGAGTTCGAGCGGAGTCAATCATCGTTGGGACTGTACAGAACCAGGCGCAGCGACCGCCCAGGCTGCGATCTCCACCAGCGGCAGAGAGTTGGCTTCTCGAAGAGGAACCCAGGCTGCTTCCGCCGTGCTCCCGCCGACTTCGATAACAGTCGGCTCCCCAGCGGCTGCCACTTCGTACACAAACTGGATGACATGGAGCGGACCACGCCGATCGTTCGCCGGCCTGATGTGGGAAAAGGACTGAAGAAATCGTCCGATCTCGGGAACCAGTGCAGTCTCTTCGACAAACTCACGAACCAGCGTCTCGTGGTGGGTTTCGCCTGGGTCCATCCCCCCGCCAGGAAGTGTCCACATGCCGGCGTCCGGCTCGCTGCTGGACAGGCGCGTTAGAAGGATGGAAGAGTCTGTGATGCAACGGCCATAGACGCCTACGCGACGGATCGGCTCAGACGACACGCGGTGAGATTAGTGCCCGACACGTAGCCGCTCACGGCCGGTCGTGAAGAGCAGCGGCGCCCACGAGTCATTGGTATCGGAGGCGAACTCCTCGATCGCGTGCTTGAGGCAGCGCAGACCCCCCGGCGTCTTTGCTGCGGCTGCTTCGCCACAGAGTCGACACCGGGGAGCCCGGCCACTCGGATTCCAGCCCATGTTCATATCTGGGTCATCGGCACCGGCGGGGCCAAAACCTTCGGGTGATAGAAGTTCGATCCGAGGTATCTAGTCACCCTGATGATCTCCCGGTCGACGTTCAGGGGACTCCCTGATGGGTTTCGTCCCGTTGCTCATCGATACTGCTCCCCATGAACCTCAACACCCTCGCCGACACCACACCCGATACGAGGAACAGGTACGTCGACGCGCTGCGGGCCGCCTCCATTCTCGTAGTGGTCCTCGGCCACTGGCTGATGGCGGGCCCGGAGATGCTCGCCGACGGATCGCTGCGGCTAGGACACCTGGTCGCCGAGTCAACGGTGATCCAGTCCCTCACATGGATCTTCCAGGTGATGCCGGTGTTCTTCTTCGTCGGCGGGTACGCCAACGCCGCAGGATGGCGGAGTGCCCGGAAACGCAACGAGTCGTACCCGGAATGGCTGCGCGCCCGGCTTCGGCGGCTGACGATGCCAGTCCTTCCCCTCCTGGTCATCTGGGCGATTGCCGGAGTGGCCGCCTCGTCGATGGGAGTCGACCCCGGGCTGATCCGAGCAGGTTCCCAGGCAGCCCTCGTGCCCGTCTGGTTCCTGGCGACATACATCCTCGCTGTCGCCCTCGCCCCGCTCACGCTCTCATGGTGGGAGAGGTACGGATGGGGTCTGATCGCTGGACTGGCGCTGGCGGCTGCCGCGATAGACCTGGCCACCCTGAGCTTCGGAATCGAGGTCGTCCGCTGGATCAACTATCTGTTCGTTTGGAATGCGGTCCACGCACTGGGCTACGCCTGGGCCGATGGTCGCATCGGCGGTATCAGGACGAGGCTCGGCATCGGAGTGGGCGCCTTCGCGGTTCTTGCGGCCTTGGTGGCCACGTTTTCATACCCCCTGGCGATGGTCGGCCTAGACGCCGCGGCCGTGACCAACTCCAACCCTCCCAAGATCACGCTCATTTTCCTCGGGCTCTTTCAATTCGGTCTCCTGACCGCCATCGAGGGGGCCGCCCGCCGGCTACTCGAAAACAAGCTGCTCTGGAAGGCAGTAATTGCGGTGTCGGCAACGATCATGACTCTCTACCTCTGGCATCTCACCGCCCTAGTAGCGGTGGTGGCAGCCCAGCTGGGACTCGATGGATTCGGCCTGCGATACGCGGTCAATACGCCAACGTGGTGGGTGACTCGCCTGCCATTCATCGCCGTACTGGCGATCGTGACGTTCCTCCTGCTGTGGGCTTTCCGGCGCTTTGAGAGGCCGCAGGAAGATCTTCGCCCGAGACCACCAGCCTGGCGGCCCATCGCGGGAACGGTCCTACTTGTCGCGGGACTCGGGAACCTTGCGGCTTCTGGCGTGATCCAGGACGGCGAACTGTCGGTGATCCCGCTTGCTCTGCCGTATGTCGGCGTCGTAGTCGGCGGTGTGATCGGAGCCGGGGCTTATGCCAGGCGTATCAAACGGGCCGACGCCGCCGCGACGAGATGACTCCGGTGTCGAAACCGGCGAGGTGCAGCCCCCCGGCGAAACGGGCGTGCTCGATCTTCAAGCACCTGTCCTGCACCACGGAGAGCCCGGCATCGACCGCCTTCTGAGCAGCCGCGTCGTTTCGCAGACCCAACTGGAACCAGACGACCTTGGCGCCAACGGCGATCGCCTCATCGACGACGCCGGGCAGATCCTCTGACCGGCGGAAACAGTCGACCACATCGGGAACCTCGGGAAGCGAGGCAAGCGACGGGTAGCACCGCACTCCCAACACCTCGTCGTAGTTCGGGTTGACCGGATACATGCGGTAGGGAGTGCGAACGAGGTAGGTCGCGACGAAGTTCGAACTGCGCAGGGGATTGCTGGACACGCCGACCATTGCGACCGAGGACATCTCGGAGAGAATGCGCAGTCGATCAAGGGGAGAGGCTTCTACAAGCGTCGCCACGTCAAGCCTCCAGCGCCTGGCCCAGATCCCACAGGATGTCGTCGCTGTCTTCGATTCCCACCGAGATCCGGATCATGTCGTTGCTTACACCCACAGCCTCGCGCTCGTGAACCGGAACCTGCTGATGGGTGGTGGACGCGGGATGGATGACCAGAGTCTTCGCATCCCCGACATTGGCTAGGTGGCTGGCGAGTTCGACCCGCTCGATGAAGTTCACTCCAGCCTGGTAACCGCCGGTCAACCCAAAAGTGAAAACGGCCCCCGGTCCGTCCGGGGTGTACTTGTCAGCCAGAGCCTTGGTGGGTGAATCGTCGAAAATCGGATAACTCACCCAAGCCACCGCCGGATGGTCGGCCAAGAAGCGGGCAACCGCGGCGGCGTTCTCGGTATGACGCGCCATACGCAGCGGAAGAGTCTCAAGGCCGAGCATCAGAAGGAAGCTGTTGAAGGGCGAAATGGAGGCTCCGATGTCTCGCAACAGCTCGGTCCGAGCTTTGGTCAGATAGCCGAACTCCCGGAAGTTCTCCCAGAACCGCAAGCCGTGATAGGCGGGGGACGGATCCGTCATGACAGGAAAGCGGCCGTTGTCGTACGGGAACCGGCCCGACTCGACGATCACGCCGCCGATAGCCACGCCGTGGCCACCCAAGAACTTGGCCGCCGAGTGCACCACGATGTCTGCGCCGTGCTCGATCGGTCGACAGAGGGCGGGCGTGGCGAAGGTGTTGTCAATGACCAGCGGCACATCGTTTCGGTGGGCCACGTCGGCGACCGCTTCGATGTCCAGCACGTCGGCTCGCGGGTTGCCGATCGTCTCGCCGTAGACCAGCTTCGTACGGTCGGTGATCGCGCCCTCTACCTTCGCCGGATCGGTCGCATCGACAAACGTGACGTCTATCCCCATCCGGCGCAACGTCACGTCGAACTGGGTAAAGGTGCCGCCGTAAAGGCTGCGACTGGCCACAATCTCGTCACCCTGCTGACAGAGGGTGAGCACCGCTATCAGTTGCGCTGCCTGCCCGGAAGCTGTGGCAACCGATCCGAGACCGCCTTCAAGAGACGCCATGCGTTCTTCGAAGGCCGCCGTTGTCGGGTTGCCGATCCGTGTGTAGATGTTCCCGTATGTCTGCAAGGCGAAGAGGTCTGCTGCGTTTTGGGCACTCTCGAAGACGAACGAGGTGGTGGCGTAAATCGGAAGGGCTCTCGCCCCAGTCTCAGGATCAGGTCGCTGGCCGGCGTGCACCGCCCGGGTACTGAATCCATAGTCGCGACTCATCGACCGGACAGTACCGGTACGCGCAGAGCCTGTGTCAGCGGTCAGGACGCCTCGATCCGATGTGTCAGGCCTCAGGTCTTCGCACAGCGCGGTCCCAGTCAGCAGACTCGAAACGCTGAATTTCAACCAAATGCCCGTCTGGATCACGCACAAAGGCATGGGTGATGTCGAAGTCGGCGTTGTAGGTGACCGGCTTCTCGAAAATCACCCCTCGCCGCTCCAACTCCGAACACCTCTCCCGCACGTCCGCTGCCACAAGAGTGACAATTACGCCATCCGGCGACGGTTGGCCGTTGCACACCCCTAGGAAGCCCGACTCCGAGACCCGGAAGATGCGGCACTGCCCCTGGTCGAGAACCAATTCAAGGCCGAGCAGTTCGCGATAGAACTCCTCGGATCGATCGAGATCGGCTGAGCGGATGAAGACGACCAGGCTGTCGTATCTCATCCGACAAGCGCCTCCAGCACCTGATCCACCTCAGCTTCGATGTTCGGATGTACGAAGCCGACCCTCACCACGCCACCGTCGTCCAGCAACCCTGCTCGACCAACCGGTTCCAACGCGTAGTTGTGACCCGACCACACAAACACCCCCGCGGCCGCCAAGCGTCGGGCCGTGGCCTCAGGCGACTCGCCGGGGACTCTCACGGCAAAAGTCGAGACCCTTCCGTCCATGGACCCCCGCCCAAACAAAGTGGCTCGATCTCCCAATCCGTCGAGGAACCTCTGGCCCAGGGTCTCCTCCCAGCCACGGATCTGGGCGAAAGCCGAGTCGAGGGCGGACGAACGATCTGATCCCGATCCGAGGGACGCCAGATAGTTCACTGCTGCCTCGAAGCCGGCGAGCATGGCGAACGAGTGGGTCCCGGTCTCGAACTTGCCAGGCCCCTCGGAAGGAGAGGGACGAACCTTGTACGGCTCGAGCTCGCCAAGGAGTTCCCGCCTTACCCATAGCGCCCCGACGTGAGGCCCGAAAAACTTGTAGGCCGAACAAACCATTGCATCAACACCGAGAGACCCGGCGTCCATCCTCATGTGAGGAGCGAGGTGAACGGCGTCGACGAAACACAGGGCTCCGACGTTGCGGGCGACGGCCGCGACCCTCTTGACCTCGACGGTTGTTCCGAATGTGTTCGAGGCGCCGGTTACCGCTACGAGCTTCGTCCTCTCTGTCAGCAGGCTCTCTAGGTGGTCGACATCAAGGGACATGTCCGAGGTATGGATGTCGGCGAAGTCCACTTCGACTCCCCTATCGCCAGCGGCCATCACCCAGGGAGTCACATTGGCGTCGTGGTCGAGGCCACTCAATACGATCCGATCTCCCGGCGACCATGTGCGAGCCACCGCGCGGCTGAACGCAAATGTGAGAGTGGTCATATTGGGGCCGAACACGATCTCGTCGGCTCTTCCACCAAATAGGTCCGCGCCGGCCGTCCTGGCGGAAGCGACCACTTCGTCTGAACGGGTGCTGGCCGCGAATCCGCCACCGACGTTCGACGCTGCCTGAACCAGTGTTGAAGCCACCGCTTCGATAACAGACTCGTGGACCTGGGTGCCCGCCGGACCATCTAAGAACGCCGCTGGGCGACCCTCAAACATGGTCCCAAGCGCAGGGAACTGGTGACGTAGACGAGAGACATCGAGTGACATGAGTCGGACGCTACCTCAGCGGCCGATAGCCTCCACCCGAGATGACCGACCTAGAACGACTGGCAGGACCAGACCGACGCCTCGGACTCGGCTGGATTCCCGTCGTCTCGGCCGTGCTACTTGCCATTGCCCTTTTCGCCACCTGGCCCACCGAGGCCGTGATTCCCGACATCGACGGTCTGGGATTGGCGAGCGAGCTTCACAAAGCCGAGGTAACCAGGGTGGCGGACGGAGCCTGCAGCTTTGCGCCCGACATCGAATGCCGACTGGTCGTATTCGAACTCCAAGAGGGCCCGCGTACCGGAAGAGATTTCATACAGGAGTTCAGCGCCTCGCCATCCACTCCCGAACTGTTGCCCGGCGACAAGGTCGTTTTGGCCTACATCCCGGAAGCCGAGGCGGGATTCGACTACCAGTTCGCCGATCGAGAGCGGCGGGGGATGCTGATCGGAGTATTCCTAGCTTTCGCCGTGGCCGTGGCGGCTCTCGGCAGGCTTCGTGGTCTGGCTGCCCTGGCGGGGCTGGTGCTGTCCGTGGGCGTCGTCATCGGCTACATCGTCCCGGCGATAGCGGCCGGCTCGGGTGCCGTACTCATCTCGATCGTCGGGTCAGGCACAGTTGCCCTGCTCGCCTTATACCTGGCTCATGGATTCCGAGATCTCACCCACGTTGCCTTTGCGGCAACCTCGCTGGCGCTTCTTGCCACCTTCGGTCTCGCCACCGCTGTGCTGGCACTCGCCAATTTCAGCGGCTTCGCCAGCGAAGAAAGCCTCTACCTGGCCATCGCCGGCAACGTGGACATCAGCGGCCTGCTGCTGGCGGGAATCGTCCTGGGTGCTCTCGGAGCCCTCGATGACGTCACAGTCACACAGGCATCAGCAGTGTGGGAGCTCCGCCGCGCCCAGCCACAGATGGGCGTCAAGGATCTGACGCAAGCCGGACTACGGATCGGGAGAGATCACATCGCCTCCACAGTCAACACCCTCCTCCTCGCCTACGCCGGTGCTTCGATGCCTCTGCTCTTGCTGTTCTCCCTCTCGGGTCTTCGTCTTTCCGATGTCGCCAACAGCGAAGTCGTGGCTGTCGAGATCGTGCGTACCCTCGTCGGTTCCATAGGGTTGGTGCTGGCCGTGCCTCTCACCACCTATCTTGCAGCGGTCATCGCCACCCGTTCGGAGAGTCCACAGTGACGGCGACCAAGCCACCTAGGAAGCCCAAGAAACCACCCACCGTCATCGGCTGGCGGGAATGGGTCGGCCTACCCGACATGGGCGGGACCGTCTTGCGGGCCAAAATCGACACCGGAGCCCACACCGCGTCGCTGCACGCCTTCGGTTTGGAGATATTCCAGAAGTCAGATCGCGAGTACGCCAGATTCGCAATCCACCCTGATCACCGGTCTCCCGGTCCGGCCGTAATCGTCGAGCTACCGGTTCTCGGTTATAGGTCTGTCCGCAATCCGGGAGGCAGAAGCGAAGAGCGTCCGGTGGTCAAGACCCGGCTCGTCATTGGGACCTACAAATTCGTAGCTGAGCTCAACCTGACCCGACGCGACATGATGGGCATGCCGATGCTTCTCGGCAGACAAACTGTCCGAAGGAGATTCGTCGTCGACCCCGGCAGATCGTTCCTCATTGGTAAGGCTCCCGAGCAAATCGACTAGAACAGAGTCATGCACATAGGAATTCTGTCACGCAACCGCCACTTGTATTCGACGGCGCGCCTCGTCGAGGCCGCCAAGGAACGGGGCCATTCGGTCTCGGTGGTCGACTACCTGAGGTGCTACATGGACATCACCTCGGCCAAGCCCCAGGTACTCCTACGCGGTGAACCCCAGGTTTTCGACGCCATCGTTCCGCGTATCGGAGCGAGCCACACGTTTTACGGAACAGCGGTTGTCCGCCAGTTCGAGATGGCAAAGGTGTACTCGATCAACCCCTCCCAGGGAATCACCCGTTCACGAGACAAGCTTCACGCCCAACAACTGTTGGCCCGCGCTCATGTAGGGCTACCCGTAACTGGATACGCCCACGCAACGATGGATATCGAAGGGCTGTTGGACGTCGTTGGTGGCACGCCGGTCGTCGTGAAGCTTCTAGAAGGCACCCAGGGTCTGGGAGTGGTTCTCGCCGAGACCCGGAAGGCGGCAGAGTCCGTGATCGGAGCCTTTCGCCAGTTGGACGCGAACATCCTGGTCCAGGAGTACATCAAAGAGTCAAAAGGTGCCGATGTCAGGGCGTTTGTCATCGCTGGCAAGGTCGTCGCCGCCATGCGGCGCACAGGAGCACCGGGTGACTTCCGATCCAACCTCCATCGGGGGGGCTCGGCAGAAGCCATCCGTCTCACACCCGCCGAGCGCGCCGCCGCCGTCAAGGCTGCCCGAACTGTCGGCCTGAATCTCGCCGGCGTCGACCTACTCCAGTCCGACCGTGGACCCCTTGTTCTCGAGGTCAACTCCTCACCGGGTTTGGAGGGCATTGAGAAAGCGAGCGGGATCGACGTCGCGTCGCGGGTGATCGAGTTCATCGAGGACAACACGGCGAAACGCACCCGGAAGACACGTGGCCCTCAAAGCTGAGAAGAAGCCCGAACTCGTGTGCGGGGGACAAGAGACAGCCGCAGGTCGCAGGAGCCGGTACGAGGTACCCGTTTCACGACTTCCTACGGGCTCCCGACTGTCGATGCCCGTAGTGGTCATAAACGGCAAGCACCCGGGACCGACCATTTGGCTAAGCGGGGCGGTACACGGCGACGAACTCAACGGCGTCGAAGTGGTCCGCCGAGTACTCCCTCACATCGATCAGCGCACGCTGCGTGGCGCCATCATTGCGGTGCCGGTGGTGAATGTGTTCGGGTTCGTAGAGCAGAACCGCTACCTGCCAGACGGCAGAGACCTCAATCGGTCATTCCCAGGTTCGACTCGGGGTTCCATGGCCAGCCAGCTCGCGGCTCTCTTCATGAAGGAGGTCGTGATGCAGTGCGACCTCGGCATAGATCTCCATACGGCCTCCGCCCACCGAAAGAACATCCCGCAGATCCGAGCCAATCTCTCCGATGCCGAAACCCATGACCTGGCTTGCGCGTTCGGGGCACGGTTTGTCATCGACGCCCGCCTGCGGGACGGATCCCTCAGAGCGGCAGCCACGAAGAACGGGATCAAAGTGCTCGTCTACGAGGCCGGCCAAACCCAGCGTTTCGACACAGATGCCGTAGAGACGGGTGTGAACGGAGTGCTGCGGGTGCTCGCAAAGCTAGGTATGGGCTCTTGGGACACTCCGAAATTCAAACCTCCAGTCGAGAGTTACTCCACTCGGTGGATCAGGGCGCGACGATCGGGTCTGATGACACTCGATGTCGAACTCGGTGCAGCCGTCGAAAAGGGTGACGAACTCGGTCGCGTCTCGGATGCACACGGCAATCGGGCTAGCCGAATCACAACAACCACAGCTGGTCATGTGATCGCCGTCAACCAGAATCCTCTGGTCTCACAGGGCGACGCCCTCCTCCACATCGCCACCTGAACCGTCGCGCCCTTCGCTCCAGAACGCTGGCTCGAGTTCGGTCGATCATGTGAATCCATCCTGGCTGGATGGGGATAAAGGTCTTCTAAAGAAGCTGCTCCCGGGCTTTCAGTCGAACTCGTAGCTATCCGGTACGGCGCCAGGTTCGTAGCGACCAATCTCAGCGCGACCCACTGAACGCAGGTGAACCTCGTCGGGTCCGTCGGCGATCTGGAGCCAGCGTCCCATCGAATAGGCCTGGGCCAAGGGCCAATCCTCGGTGAAGCCAGCGGCGCCGAAAGTCTGCATCGCCCGATCGGCAACGTAGGTGAGAGTTCGGGGAGCGATCACTTTGATCGCCGCGATCTCGACCCTGGCGTTCTTCACGCCCACGTTGTCGATCATCCACGCCGCCTTTAGAACGAGCAAGCGGGTTTGTTCGATCCGCATCCTGGACTCTGCGATCCACTCACGGACAACTCCCTGTTCGGCCAAAGGCTTGCCGAACGCGACCCGCGCCTTGGAGCGTTGGACCATCAGGTCAAAACAGCGTTCGGCCGCTCCGACGGCGCGCATGCAGTGGTGGATGCGTCCTGGTCCGAGCCTTGCCTGGGCGATCGCGAACCCGCCGCCCTCCTCGCCAAGGAGGTTGGTGACCGGTACCCGTACGCGGTCGTAATGCACTTGCGGGTGGCCTCCGCGATCGTGATAGCCGAACACGCTGGGATCGCGTTCGATCGTCACGCCTTCGGCGTCCATAGGCACTATCACCATCGACTGCTGGTGATAAGGGTCGGCGTCCGGATTCGTAATGCCCATCACGATCGCCACCTTCGCCCGCGGGTTTCCAGCACCCGAAGAGAACCACTTCCGCCCAGTCACGACATACTCGTCACCTTCGCGCTCGATGCGGGTCCTGATGTTCCTCGCATCCGACGACGCAACGTCTGGCTCCGTCATCCCAAAACAGGAGCGAATCTCGCCTTCCAGCAGCGGATAGAGCCACCTCTCCTTCTGTTCGGCCGATCCGAACATGTGGAGGATCTCCATGTTGCCCGTGTCCGGTGCGGAACAGTTCATCGCCTCGGGAGCAAGATGAATGCTGCGCCCAGAGATCTCTGCGAGGGGGGCGTACTCGAGTACCGACAGACCGGCGCCGTCTTCGGGGTCCGGTAGGAAAAGATTCCACAGTCCCCGAGACCGCGCTTCGGCTTTGAGGTCCTCGATGATCGGCGGATGTGAGTAGTCGCCCAACTCGGCCACCTGATCTCGATACAGCGGTTCGGCCGGATATACATGGGAATCCATGAACTCGAGGAGCCGCGACCGGTAGTTCTCGACCTTGGAGGTGTATGCGAAGTCCATGTACGTCAACCTACCGCAGTCCCCCGAGAGCCGAGAGCGGCGACAAGGAGGAAAATCAGTCGTCACCGAAGAGCGTGAACGGCCCCTCTGTTTCGGGCCGATGCGGACTCGGACGGCGGGCTGCTCGGGTAGCTGACCACCGGCGGACCTCATCCATCATCAAGAACGCGGCAAAGAATGCCGCGAAATAGAAATCGCGGGTGAAAGCAAACCAACCGCCTAGGACGGTCACAACGGGGAAGACGACATCGGAGATTCTCTCGCCCACCCGACCGAAGAGCGCCTGCATCGTGCCGAGGAAAATGTGACCCCCGTCGAGGGGTCGAATCGGGAGCCAGTTGAGAACACCCCACAGGATGTTCACCTGCCAAAAGCTCTCCAGGCCAAAGATGACTACCCGCGAGTCTGTCAGAACGAGATCGTTCCTCAGCGCCAGGTAGACGACGCCCCCCAGTACGAAGCCGACCGAAGACCCGGCGGCCGCCACCAACACTCTCTTCCAGGGCCCGATCGAGCTCGGTGAGGACCACCGAGTGAAGCCGCCCAACGCGTAGAGAGTCATGTCGACGGTCGCCCCGTACCTGCGAGCTGTCAGGGCGTGACCCAGTTCGTGGGCGATCACAGAAACGGCGACCACGACCAGCCAAGCCGCCAAGAATGGCCAGCTCTCGGAGCGGCTCAGAACACTCAGTTGGAAAGGAAAAATGATGGCCGCCACCAGCCAGAAGGAGTGCCGGATGTGGATCGGGATGCCGAAGATCGAAAAACGCACGGAGCGGATCCTACGAAGCCACACGGATTGGGCGAGTGTGCGAGCCCCATCCGTCGGCTTCTCGCCCGAAAGCGAAGCTGTTTCGGGCGAAACAGAAGAATAGTCGGCGAAGCCGGACCGTCTTTCCGCTGACGCTGTACGAACTCTCCGAAGAATGACCGGACGCGTCATACTCGGCACATGAACAAGGCCACCCTCAGTGCTGCAGTCGACGGTCAATTCGACGACATGCGAGCCATCCTCGAAGACCTAGTCCGCATTCCCTCGGTCTCAGCGGGCGGCTACCCCGCCGCCGAGGTCCGCCGCTCGGCCGAGCACATCGCAGAGCTCTTGAGGAAGGAAGGCGCCTCCGATGTCAGGCTGCTCGAACTCGAGGGTGCCCATCCGGCCGTTTATGGCGAAGTGCCAGGCCCCGAGGGGTCCCCGACCGTGCTCCTGTACGCCCATCACGACGTCCAACCTCCTGGACCGACCGAGGAGTGGGAGACGAGTCCTTTCGAGCCGTTCGAACGAGATGGCCGTGTATTCGGGCGGGGCGCTAGTGATGACAAGTCTGGGGTCGTGATGCACCTGGCGACGCTGCGCGCTTTCGCAAGCTCGCCACCCGTGACATTGAAGGTATTCATCGAAGGCGAAGAAGAAGTGGGTTCGGCGCATCTCGCCGACTTCCTGGCAGACCACGCCGAACTGCTCAGATCCGACGTGATAGTCATCGCGGATGCCGGCGTGTGGCGGGTGGGAACGCCGGGGCTCACCACCAGCCTTCGTGGTTTGGCCGCCTGCGTGGTCGAGGTGAGAACCGCTCGACATGCCGTTCACTCTGGCGAGTTCGGCGGGGTATTTCCTGAGGCGATCAGCGCTCTCGCCCGGCTACTCGCCACATTGCATGATGAACAAGGCAACGTGGCGGTTGCAGGTCTCGCCGAATTCGAAGCACCCGATTTGGACCTGACAGAGTATGAGATCCGAGAGATCATGGGCACGCCCCCCGGCCTCGAGCAGATCGGAACGGGGACGTTGACCACCCGCCTGTGGTTCAAGTCGGCGATTTCGGTTCTCGCCCTCGATGCACCGCGGGTGTCGGAGGCAATAAACCAGCTGGTGCCGGTGGCGTCTGCGAAGGTCAGCCTTCGCATCCCCCCTGGTCAGGATGCAGGCGCGGCTCTCGATGCGCTCCGCACCCATCTCATCGACCACGCGCCTTGGGGTGTCGACGTGACTGTGACCGGTACCGAGAAGGGTGCTGCTTTTCAACTGGCCGCTAGCGGACCGGCAGCCGAAGCCTGGAAGTCGGCCATGCAAGAAGTGTGGGGCGTGGATCCTGTCGAGATGGGTCAGGGGGGTTCCATCCCCTTCGTCGCCGATTTTTCCCAACTCTTCCCCGATGCGGAGATTCTCCTCACAGGAGCAGGCGATCCGACATCAGCAATCCACGCTCCGAACGAAAGCCAGGATCTCGGAGAACTGCGCAACTCCATCCTCGCTCAGGTCCTCGCCATCGACGCCCTCGGCTGATGCGGCTCGTCGTGGCCGACTGCACGGTGGACTATGCCGGACGGCTCACTGCCCACCTGCCGCGTGCCACCCGGTTGATCATGGTGAAGGCAGACGGATGTATCGCCATCCACGCCGACGGTGGAGCTTACAAACCCCTCAACTGGATGAACGCCCCGAACGCGGTGACGGAGAGCGAAGGGGCGTGGGTAGTAACCAACCCCAAGGGTGAGCGACTGCTAATCACCCTTCACGAAATCCATTTCGACACGAGCCACGACCTCGGCATCGACCCAGGACTGCAAAAGGATGGCGTCGAAGCCCATCTCCAGGTGCTCCTCGCCGAACGTCCGTGGGTGCTCGAACCGGGCCTGACGCTGCTGCGTCGGGAGTACCCGACCGACATTGGCCCGGTGGACCTGCTGTGTAGCGATGCCGCCGGTGCGACCGTGGCTGTGGAGATCAAGAGGCGGGGGGAGATCGACGGGGTCGAACAACTCACCCGCTACGTGGAGCGTCTCAACCACGACCCGCGACTGGCCCCGGTTCGCGGCATCCTGGCCGCCCAGTCGGCCACGCCCCAGGCGCGGACTCTGGGCGATTCACGCGGGCTGACCGTCATCGAAGTCGACTACGACGGTCTGCGGGAGATCGAATCCGACGACCTGACCCTCTTCTGACGTGTTCCACATCGTCCTTCACAACCCTGAGATCCCGCCCAACACGGGAAACGCCATGCGACTGGCGGCCAACACGGGCGCCATCTTGCATTTGATCGAGCCGCTTGGGTTCGAGATGGACGATGCCCGCCTGCGAAGGGCGGGCATGGACTACCGGGACAAGGCGACCGTGCAGCGACATGCCGATCTCGACAGCTGGTTCGAATCGGTTCGGCCTGTCCGAACCTTCGCTCTGGCCAAGTCGGGAGCTGTGTCCTACGAGACGGTCCGGTACGGCCCCGGCGACGCCATGATCTTCGGACGCGAGTCTGTGGGTCTCGACGAGGAAGTGTTGGCGGACGCCAGGCTGGATGCCGTTCTCAGCATCCCGATGCGACCAGAGGTCCGCTCGCTCAACCTGTCCAATGCCGTTGCCCTTGTTCTCTATGAGGCATGGCGACAAAACGGTTTCGCTGGAGCGGAAAATCTGGGCGCTGGTAGCGGTTGATTCCTTCCTAGCCTGCTCCGAGTGACAATCCAGGTGGCGGCCAGGGCCGTCGATGCAACGAAGATCTACGGCTCCGGTCCGACGGCTGTGCGTGCCCTCGATGGCGTAACCGCTCAATTCCTGGGCGGCGAGTTCACCGCGATCATGGGACCGTCTGGCTCGGGCAAGTCCACTCTTCTCCATTGTCTGGCGGGACTCGACTCGCTGACCGGTGGGAGCGTCTGGCTGGGCGAGACCGATCTGGGCACTCTGAAGGATGCCGAACTCACCCGACTGCGGCGGGATCGAATGGGCTTCGTTTTCCAGGCCTTCAACCTCGTCCCGACCCTCGATGCCCGCGAGAACATCACTCTGCCTTCAGCCATAGCCGGGCGATCCCCCGACGGGCCCTGGCTCGAAGAGGTCGTATCCGTTCTCGAACTGGGCGACCGCCTAGATCACAGACCTTCCGAACTCTCCGGGGGCCAGCAACAACGGGTGGCAGTAGCCAGAGCGCTGGTCGGGAAACCGGAGATCGTCTTCGCAGACGAGCCGAGCGGAAACCTCGACACCCGCAGTGGTAACCAGCTCCTCGGTTTTCTACGGTCAGCGGTGGACTCTTTCGGCCAGACCGTGGTGATGGTCACCCACGATGCCAGTGCCGCCTCCTACGCCGATCGCGTCTTGTTCTTGAAGGACGGAAGGGTTGTGGACGATCTCGTCAGCCCGACCGTCGACTCCGTTCTCGACCGCATCAAGATCCTCGACGCCTGATGTGGCGAGCCGCCTGGAAGGGCGCCCTGGGGCATCGAGCGCGGCTGATCATTAGCGGACTGGTCGTGAGCGCTTCGGTGGCGTTCGTGGTAGCCACCCTCGTATTCACCGACACCCTGAGCGAGTCTTTCGAGACGATCTTCGAGGACAGCTTCGCCGGATTCGACATCCAGGTCCGCAGTGAAATCGACCCTGACCTGACGTTCGCAGTCCCGGCGCCGCTCGAGGCTTCGATACTTGACACGGTCCGCGCGGTGCCCGGCGTGCGGCAGGCCCAGGGCTCGGTCACTGGCCTGCTGCAGATGCGCGGTCCGGACGGAGAACCAATCGAGTCGGCCGGTCCCCCAATCCTGGGTCTTACCTGGCCCGAAGTCCCTTCGGTAGCGGACATTGCCGAAGGTCTCCCGCCAGTGGGTCTGACAGAGATAGCGATTGACGCCGCCACCGCCAGCCGATCGGCCATCGGGGTGGGCGACAAGGTTGTCGTCGTCGGCTTCGGCGATCCCGTGGAAGTGACGGTGTCCGGCATCGTCCGCTTCTCAGGCGCAGAGTCGCTCGGCGGAGCGATCACCGTCTTTTCAAGTGTCGAACTTGGACGGCAACTCTTTGACCTGGCCGGTCGATACTCGACCCTCGAAGTCGTCGTCGATGGCGACCGCGAGGCTGCAGCATTGGCCATCGAGACAGCGCTGGGCGAGGGCTACGAAGCGATAGCAACCGAGGATCTCGCCCGCCAGCAGGTCGAAGGATTCCAAGACGCCATCGGGTTCATTCGGACCTTCGTACTCGTGTTCGCCGGTGTCGCGCTGTTCGTCGGAACATTCGTCATCTCGAACATCTTCCGCGTGACGATCGCACAACGCACTCGCGAACTGGCCGTGCTGCGAGCCATCGGGGCGACGGCAGCCCAGATCCGCAACCTGATGCTTGCTGAGGCCTTTGTCATCTCCTTGGTCGCGTCGAGTCTCGGTGCGCTGGGTGGCGTCGGACTGGCGTCCTTGATCCGCTCGGCCTTCGAGGCAGCCGCCATCTCGCTTCCCGATAGCCCTCTGCGGGTGACGCCAGCTTCCATTGCCGCAGGCGTACTCACCGGGCTCGTAGTGACCGCTGTCGCCGCTCTGATCCCCGCCCTCAAAGCTGGAACTGTGTCACCGGTCGAGGCCATGCGCGAGGGTTTTCGTCCACCGGCCGCACACGCTCTGCGCAACCGGATCCTGGTCGGGGGGCCGATGACCGCCGCCGGCATACTGGCTTTGATCACCGGGCTATTCCTACCTCGACCCGATGGCTTTCCAGATGCGATCTGGTTCGTGGGTGCAGGAGCTGTGCTCATCTTCGTGGGCGTAGCGGTCCTGGCCGCCGTCATCGCCCGCCCTGTCGCGGGACTGCTCGGACGACCCGTTGCGGCCAGTGGCGGCATCGCAGGGGTGCTCGCTCGAGAGAACGCCATGCGAAGCCCACGACGCACTGGACTGACGGCGTCGGCGTTGATGATCAGCCTTGCCCTCGTCGGACTCGTGGCAATCCTCGCCGATAGCGCCCGGACCACCGCAGACACTCTCATCGAGGATCGGTTTCGCGCTGATTTGATAATCGCGCCCAGTGGGTTCAGCTCGCTGGGTTTCAGCCCGCAGGTAGCGGCGACGGTGAGTGCACTCCCGGAAGTCGGTGTCGTCGGCCGGCTGCGGCAAGGCGAGGTACGGGTGGACGGCGACACGCGATTCATCACTGCGGGGACGCCAGAGCTGTTTGGGTTGGTGGCCTACGAGGTCGAGGCTGGCTCACTCGCCGACCTCGACGCCGAGTCAGTAGCCGTCCGCCAGAGCGACGCCGACCTGCGCATCGGCGACACCGTCGAGATGACATTCCCTGTGGGCGGGCCGAGGTCACTACAAGTCGTCGCCATCTATGAGTCAAACCCGAGCGCCTTCATCATCTCTATGGACACCTACGAGCAGGTCTTCGCCGAGCGGCTCGACGCTCAGGTGCTGGTCCGCCTGGCGCCGGGAACGGACTTCGAGGCTGGCCGCAGGGCCGTGGAGGCTGCCCTCGACGGTTTCCCTTCGATTCAGATCCAGGATCAGGAGGCTTTCCGCGGGGAAGCGACAGGGCAGATCGGCGGCATTGTGAACCTGCTCTATGCCTTGCTGGCGGTCTCAATAGTGATCGGAACCCTCGGAGTGATCGGCACGCTCTTGCTTTCCGTGGTCGAGAGGACCAGAGAGATAGGCCTGCTTCGAGCGATCGGCATGAGTCGTCGTCAGGTGCGCAGAATGATCACTGCCGAGGCAATCATCATCGCCGTCTTCGGCGGCCTTCTCGGGACCGCCATCGGGATCCTGTTCGGTGTGTCTGTCGTCCAGGCAATCGGCAACAACTTGACCCTCTCGCTCCCGGTGGGACAGCTCGGGTTGTGGTTACTCATCGCCGCGCTGCTCGGCATCCTTGCAGCCGCATATCCCGCCCGCCGTGCCGCCCGTCAAGACGTCCTTCAGGCCATCGCTTACGAGTGAGTCGACAGATCAGTCCTGGCGTATGCGGTCCATGACGGTCACCACCGTGGCAAGTTCCTCAGGTGTCATCTGGCCGGTGAACTCGGCTCTCAGGTCATCGAGATGGACCAAACTCGCTTCACGCCACTTCGCCACCCCAGCCGGGGTAATCGTGGCGTAGGACACGCGACGATCATGGGCGCACGCCTCCCGAACCACGAGACCGGCTTCTGCCATCTTGTCGATCATTCGGGTGATACCACCGTTGGTGAGCGCTAGCTGAGAGGCCAACTGACTCATGGTCATAGACCCGCCGGTCCGCCCTATGCGCAACAGGGCTTCAAACCAGGAGATAGAGATGCCGCACTCCTCCCGCAGGCGCCGGTCGAAACGACGGTTCAGGCGCGCAAGTGCTTCGACTGCCACGCCGTAGGAGTGGATCGCTGTGTCGTCGCATACCGATGCGATGTCAGTCAGGGCGTCGGTCGTCATTGCCTCAACCTTACCCCGCAATGCTTGCCGGATCAATAGTTGACAGGTCAAGTATTGATCGATATATTGTTTGAGTAGTCAACCAATAGGAGCGGAACATGACCACACAGCAGACTCTCACCAAGCCGGAGGCAGGCACTTGGGGCATCGACCCCTCCCACACCCGCATCGGGTTCGTCGCCCGCCACCTCGTCGCCTCCAAGGTTCGGGGCAACTTTGAGTCGTTCACAGGAACGATCGAGATCGCTGAGGAACTGACCCAGTCGAAAATCGACGTGACCGTCGAGACTGCGTCGATCAATACCAACGCCACCGATAGGGACAACCACCTCCGCTCGGGAGACTTCTTCGACACCGAGAACTTCCCAACAATGCGCTTCGTGTCCACCGACATCCGGGACCTGGGCGAAGGAAAGTTCGAAGTGGTTGGGGACCTAACCATCCGCGAAACAACTCGCCCCGTGAGCCTCGATACCACCTACCTCGGGATCATCTCGGATCCGTGGGGGAACGGAAAAGCAATGCTTGAGGCCACCACGAAGATCAACCGTGAGGACTGGGGACTGACCTGGAACGCTCCGCTAGAAACGGGCGGCCTGTTGGTCTCGAAAGAAATCACGATCGAGCTCGAGGTCCAGGCCGCCAAGTCCTGATCAAGTCTCGAATCTGAATCAGCCCCGGTCTCCTCCCGACCGGGGCTGATTCGCGTTTGGCTGCGGTTTCGAGCGCGGCCGAAAGCTGAGATCAGCCGCCGGTGGCGACTTCCGAATAGCTGGAAGTGCCGACCCGCATCACAACCAAGCCGAACAAAAAGACCACGCCAACCGCCACCCAGCCAGGGCCGTAAGTACCCAGCCGGTCGATCGAATAGCCGAAGGCGGGTGCACCGAGACCCAGCCCGGCGAGGAATCCGAAGAGCACCACTCCGGAAGCCCGTCCGGCCTGGGCCGGCGTCGAAGTGTTGATCACGGCCAGCATCCCGACCGTGTTCCAGGAACTGGCGGAGAGGCCGGCCAAGACCGCTGCAGCCCAGACAAGCCACGGCATCGCGGGGGCGGCAACCAGCAACGCGGCCGTGACGGCCGCCAGTACGGCGATGTACTCCAGTGACCGTGCCGTCCCGAAATACAACTCGGCCACCCTCCCCCACAGCACGCGCCCTACGACTCCGGAGACACCCGCGACCGCCACAGCCAACCCAGCGGCCGGCAAGCCCAAGTTGAGAGCTTCGACTGCGAACAGCGGCAGGAAAGTGTGGATGGCGCTTCCGGCCGCGCCGAGCACGAACCCGTACACGGCCAGGCGAAGAATGAAGGGGTCGATTGACGTCGATGCCGGAGCGGCGACCGGGTTGGCGTCCACCGGGTCGGCGGGCACTCTCAATGAAAGAAACCCGGCGCCGGCTGCAATGAGAGCGAACAGCCCGACCGCCCAGCGCCACCCGGCAAAGATCGCAACGGGTGGCAATAGGACTCCGCCAAGGGCGGAGGCCGCGGTCACCCCTGACTGCTTGATACCGGTGATGACACCGCGTCTACCCGGTTCGATGTGCAGAGCTATGAGTTTGTTGGTTGCCGGGTTGGTCATCGCCTGGGCGACACCGCCGAAAAGAGCCGCAGCAACGATCACCCAGAACCGAGGTGCAATCGCCAAGCCCACGAGGGCGAAAGTGGAAAACGCGATGGTTGTCGTCGTCGCCCTCTTCGCTCCCAACGCGTCAGCGATCGACCCAACCCGTGGCGAGATGACCGCACCACCCAGGGCCATGGCAGTCACGAGGGCACCGATTTGCCAGCGATCGACTTCGAACTCGTCAATCAGGTCTGCGGCGAGAACTGCATAACAAGTGAGAGCGAAAGTGGCGGCACCCATCGTGGATGCCAGCACGGTCGCAAAGAGGACCCGGGAAGACCTCGAGAGCACCGCCGCACGCTAACCAGGGTGAGACTTCAGTACACGAATCACACTTGACGCCAGGCCAGGCTTCACTCCGGCCATCATCGAGCCGAGAACCATCCAGTGATCGCTGGCCTCTACTTCACCTACGGCGTGTTCGTCATGTTCACGACCGTCAATGCGCTGCGCCGTCCGTCGCCGCCCTCTTCGCGCCTTCCTGCGATCTGGATCCTGGCGATGCTCAATGCCGAACTCACGCTGCTCACGGTCGTGAGTCGTCTCGCTGTCACCGGCATCGCCTGGTGGGCCGGAGCACTCGAAAACCCCGTAGGCCGGTGGGGCCTGTGGCTCGTTGGGGCCTCCCTCCTGGGCATACCGATCCTCTCGCTTCGCACCCGCCGAGCCAACCGACAATTCACAGAAGGCGAAATCCCTCGCGGAGCTCTCCACATCCGTCTCACTGGCTGGGCCAGGCGCCTCCCCGCCGAACTGGAGATCACTGGGACCTTCCAGCCAGCCGAAGACGTCACCATCGACTTCTACCACCGCAAAGACCGGTCGGCGCTCTCCGCTCCCACACTCGTATATCTGCACGGAGGATCCTGGACCGGGGGCGACCCGCACGCCCAGTCCCGGCCCCTGATCCATCACCTCGCCCTCAATGGCTGGCTTGTCGCCACGGTCGGATACCCCCTCTCTCCGCAGGCAACATTCCCTGATCACCTCATCGGCATAAAGCGCGCTATCCACTGGCTGCGGACAACCGGCACTCAACACGGGGTCGACGGATCACGGATAGCTGTTGCGGGGGGTTCTGCCGGTGGCCATCTGGCTTCGCTCGTTGCGCTTACCGCTAACAGAGCTGAATACCAGCCCGGGTTCGAAGAAGGAGACACAACCGTCGCGGCGTGCGTGTCCCTATACGGCATCTACGACTTTCTGAACCGGAACGAAACCCGCAAGAACTGGCCGCTGATTCCCGACCTCGTGATGAAGGCAGACCCCGTGGCCGATGAGCACCTGTTTCGTGCCGCCTCTCCACTCGACCAGGTCCACTCGGACGCACCGCCGTTTCTGGTCATCCACGGAACACATGACTCTCTGGTCCCTCCCACCGAAGCCCGCGTTTTCGTCGAAGCGTTGGCCGAGGTCTCACGCCAGGAGGTGAGGTATCTGGAAGTCGAAGGAGCACAACACGCCTTCGACGCAGTCAACTCCACCCGCAGCCGCCGGGTAGCCGGCGCGGCGGGTGAGTTCCTGGCAGAGCACGTGAGGTAAGTCGCTCAATGTGATCTACGGGGTCGCTTCGCTCACCGCCCCCCTCGGCCGGCTACGCCGTCCGGTCCCCCCAAACTCCCTCGCTGGCGCTCGGTCGAGGGGGGACAGACTGACTGTTCGCCAATCTCTCCCCCTCGGGAGCGAGCCGTCAGGCGAGCGAGTGTTGGGGGGAGGGCCCGGCACGATGTGACGGGCGAGGGGGGCGGTCCCGAAGGGAACGAAAAAGAAAACAGGCCGGCCGGCAGGCCGGGCCGTTTCAGAGGTGGTCTACGGGGTCGCTTCGCTCACCGCCCCCCTCGGCCCGCTTCGCCGGCCGGTCCCCCCAGACTCCCTCGCTGCGCTCAGTCTAGGGGGGACAAACTTTCGCTCACCACCCCCCTCGGCCAGACTCCTTCGCTTGCTCGGGCGAGGGGGGACAAGTATCAAACAGCGGTATGTATGTGCTGCGGCGGGTCGGGATCTACTTGTTCTCGGTGGTTGTGGCTTCGATGCTGGTGTTTTCGGTCATGTCGGTGCTACCGGGTGATCCGGCGCAGGTGATGCTCGGAACCCAGGCCACTCCGGCCGCCGTGGAAGCCCTGCGCGCTGAGTTGGGGCTCGATCGGCCCATTCCGGTTCAGTATTTCGACTGGCTATCCGGGGCGCTCCGAGGCGACTTGGGCATATCTGTGTTCAGCGGCCAAGAGATCGCGCCCCAGGTCGCTAGTCGTCTTCGGATAACCCTCCCTCTGGCGGTCATGGCGATGGTCATGACGATGCTCATCGCCGTGCCTGCCGGCATGTATGCCGCGGTCCGCCACCGACGCCTTGGCGACACGGTCGTCACGACGATCAGCCAGATCGGCCTGGCGATCCCCGCATTCTGGGCCGGGCTTCTCCTGATCAGCACTTTCGCGGTGAACCGCGGGTGGTTCCCGGCGAGCGGGTTTCCCGGATGGGGTTCCGTCGGCCAGGCCCTACGCGCGCTTTTCCTTCCCGCCCTGTCGCTCGCAGTTGTGCAGGGGGCGATCATCACGCGCTACGTCCGGTCCGCCGTGCTGGCAACCATGCGGGAGGACTACATCCGAACCGCTCGGTCTAAGGGACTCTCTAGATCGGCGGCCCTTTGGAAGCACGGGTTCCGTAACGCCCTTATTCCTGTCCTGACAATCCTCGGTTTGCAGTTCGCGGCTCTGTTGGCGGGCACGGTCGTCATCGAGAGCGTGTTCGTACTTCCAGGGCTCGGCTCGATGCTGCTCCAAGGAATCACTCGTCGCGACCTGTTTCTCGTCCAAGGCGGAGCGTTCGTCATCGTTGCCTTCATCCTCACCGTGAACCTTCTCGTAGATCTCGCCTACCGGTTCATCGACCCTCGGGTGGCAAGACGATGAGCCGCTGGCGAAGGTTCAACCTCATCGTCGGAGCGTGCCTGGTTCTCCTCGTCATGCTCACCGCTCTCGTGTCCTTCGTCTGGACACCATTCGACCCGGCCAGAGTCTCATCCACGGAAAGGTTGTTGGGCGTCGGCGTCAACGGGCATGTGTTGGGTACCGATCAGTTCGGTCGGGATCTCCTGTCCCAGATCATGGTTGGATCCCAGACCGCCCTGTTTGTCGGACTGCTCGCCGTCGGCATATCGGTTGCCGTTGGTATCCCGCTCGGTGGTGTCGCCGCCGCCCGTCGGGGGTGGACCGAGGATGCGGTGATGCGAATCTCAGACGTGATCTACGCATTCCCGCCAGTACTCCTCGCGATTCTGCTTGTTGCAGCAGTGAGCCCGGGAATCACCACCGCCATGATCGCCATCGGGATCGCCTACGTTCCCATCGTCGCCCGAGTGACCCGCGGTGCGGCCCTGTCGGTCTTCGAACTCGACTTCGTCTCGGCAGCTCGGACCTACGGACGGGGTAAGACCTTCATCTTCGTCCGTCACGTTCTGCCCAACATCGCATCGGTACTGATCGTGCAAGTCACCGTTCTGTTCGCGCTGGCGATTCTCGCCGAGGCTGCTCTCTCGTTCCTCGGTATCGGAGCACAGCCACCGCGACCTTCGTGGGGCCGCAGCCTGCGTGACGCACAGACGTTCATCCAGCTTGCACCCCGCCTAGCACTGTGGCCCGGTCTCGCCATCGGACTGACGGTGCTCGGGTTCAACCTTCTCGGTGACGGACTGCGTGACGCTCTCGATCCGCGGCTCGAGGTGCGTCGATCGTGACGCTCCTATCGGTTGAAGACCTGACCGTGTCCACACGTCACGACAAGCCTCTCGTCAGCCGCGTCTCGTTCAGTGTGGACCGACGCCAGCGCACCGGACTGATCGGAGAGTCGGGTTCGGGAAAGACTCTCATCGCTCTTTCGATCATGGGTTTGCTGCCGGATTCCCTCAAAGCGGAAGGGGAAGTCCTGCTTGATGGCGAACCACTCCTCAACCGGCCCGACCGGGAGCTGACCGTGCTGCGGGGCAATGCGATGTCGATGATCTTCCAGGAGCCGATGTCGGCGATGAATCCGCTGATGAGGGTCGGTCGTCAACTGGGTGAGCCTCTTTCGATTCATCGTGGCCTGTCACGAAGCGACGCAGACGCGCGGGCGA
>JBGTKD010000091.1:0-1665 GCA_041744795.1 Acidimicrobiia bacterium | reverse complement strand
GTCGTCCACCCGAACCCGCCATACCATCTCCCTCGTAGGCAACTGTGGCCGCTCCATCGACACGCACCACTGCGAACCTTGAGCTGCATCGACGAGATGACAGAATCTTTTCCGCTAGATGATTGGTTCCAAGGGGTCAGTGGTCGTAGGCGGAGCACTTCGGCCCGGTCGATCTGGCCAGCAGAGGCGGCAACGTAGGCCGTCGGCGTTGTCGCCGCATGTTCGTCTAGGGTCAGGACGACCTTGGGTGTCAGGGGGGCTATGGAGTTTCCGTCAACGGAGCCGCTTGGTGACGTTTCCAGCGATCGCACGATGGAAGGGCTCGTGTTCGCCCCCTTGAAGGTGCAGAGCGGTGTGACACTTCGAACCAGAGGGCCGCTCTCCGGGGGGACTGTCGAGCTGGAGAGTGACGCAACTCTTCTCGCACACGGTGCGATCGACGTTGAGGCGATCGCCACGGCGGACGGTGCGGTTGTTCGCATCTCAGGAGCCTGCGGGCGGATGGAGTTCAGTATCGGCCCCTCGGCTGATGTCCGTCTCGCTGGGATCATCGAGGGACCGCTCGCGCCCGGGGTTGCTGTGGTCCCAGGCTCGGTCATCAGCGGGAGTCGGCTCGAATCGGACGGGTCCCTTGTGGATGGTGAGCCGCCAACGGTAGATGCCGAGAATCCGGATTGGGACTCAGCACTGCGCTATGACGGCTCGACCTTCGACTAGGAGACTGCTGACCAGCTCAGAGGAACAACCTTGGGACAGTCACGGCGTCCTCACGCGACCTGCTGCATGAGCCATGATCTGGGCGCATGGGAGCGAAGGAGCTCAACGACGCGTTCGTCTCGCAGGCCGATCGGGCGCTCGCCCTAGTGATGCAGGTTGAGAGCGCCAGGACCCCGACGGGGACCATGATCCCTCCGCTGCAGCGAAACCTCGTATTCGAGACAGCCTTCTTGCGAATCTTGCTGGGATGGGAGGCGTTCCTTGAGGATGTCTTCCTCCACTTCTTGACAGGCCGCCCGGGCATCAACGGACAGTCGTTCTCCCCTCTCGTCAAGCCCAAGTCGATCGCCATCGCGCGGGACGTGGCGCGCGGGGACCACCAGTACCTCACGTGGACATCGGCACAGGTTGTGAAGGACCGAGCTGCACACTGGCTGAGGTCGGATGCTGTGTTCGCGGCGGGGTTCGCTCTGACGCCCGATCTCAAGCACATGGTCGTCGTGCGAAACCGGATTGCCCACACGTCACTCTCTGCGAAGACGGCGTTCGCCGCCACTCGTTTGGTTCTTGCGCCGAATCGGACGAACTACAACGGCTTTGGTCCAGGAATGGTCCTTCGCCACGAGCAGGGTGGGCAATCGAATCTGAATCGGTTCGCGACTCAACTAAAGAAGGGCGCTGCAGAGATCGCCAACGGTCCCTGATTCCCGCTTCGCTGCGCTTTAGCGGAGCTTGTTGACGAGATCCCACGGCACTCGCGCCTCGAACCCGGGCCGGAGATCGTCGAAGTTGTTCTGGTAGAGCAACCGTGATCCTCCCTCGAAGGGCTTTCCGGTGCGCGGGTCGGCGATGATCCGGGCAGACGCAATGAGACCCTCTTTTCGAAGCCGGCTGAAGCCGCGAACGAGTGTGCGTTCTGAAAAGGTGACCCGGACATGGGCGTCGGGC
>JBGTKD010000090.1:0-4885 GCA_041744795.1 Acidimicrobiia bacterium | reverse complement strand
GGGATTGCCGAGGCCCTCCTGATAGCCGAGTCGTTCCTCGACGGGCATCCGAGCGCTCTGATCCTGGGCGACAACATCTTCTACGGCCACGGACTGGCAGACATCCTCCGGCGGGCCGCCGCCCGAAAGCATGGCGCAACAGTGGTTGCCTATCACGTCAAGGACGCCGAGTCCTACGGGATCATCGAACTCGACTCGGCATACCAGGCTCTATCGATCTCCGAAAAGCCCGCTGGCAAGTCCAGCGGTTGGGCAGTTACAGGTCTCTACTTCTACGACGAGTTAGCTGTTGAGGCCGCCAGGAATCTCGTCCCGTCAGATAGAGGAGAGTTGGAGATCACCGACCTGAACCACGGCTATCTCGATCGCGGCGAACTCCACGTCGAAGTCCTCCATCGTGGCTTCGCGTGGCTCGACGCGGGAACCGCGAGCCGGTTGCATCACGCCTCCAGCTTCGTCCAAACCGTCCAAGAGCGCCAAGGTCTGCTGATTGCCAGCCCCGAGGAAGTCGCCTACCGGCTGGGCTTCATCGAAAGACAAGATCTGGAGCGTCTGGCTTTGGAAGCCGCCAACAGCGACTACGGCGAATATCTACGCCAGGTCGTAGCCGAATGACCACTGCTCATGGCTGAGAGACGCGGCTTACACCGGCTGCTTGACTCTTCTCGCATCTACTCAGCGTTCCAGTCTGGAGTCGCTCGTCCCGAGACTGCTGAGCTTGTGCGATCTCAGCTTTTTCCTGACCTGGATGGTCGGAAACTCCGAGTACTCGATCTGGGATGTGGTCCGGCGGCACTTCTATCTGCCTATACCCATATCGGTGAATTCACCTACGTCGGCTTTGACCCGAACGAGAAGTACATCGACAAAGCGCGACGGCGTTTCCCCGACGCCGAACTTCATGTGGGAACCGTGTCAGATGTCAAGAACAAGATCCGCGGCCCGTTCGACCTGGCGGTCGCGCAGGGCGTCCTCCACCACGTTGAGGACCAGTCTGCGGTAGAACTCGCCGAGTTCGCTGCATCACAACTGGCATCCGGCGGACGGTTCGTAACGATCGATCCTGTTCTCTTTGCTGGCCAACATCCCGTTGCGTCGATGCTGGCTCGTTTAGACCGTGGTAGATACGTTCGGAGAGAGGATGAGTACCGAACGATCGTGCAAACTGCTTTTCCACCTGACTCGGTCGCAACCACGATCGAGTCAGGCTGGCTTCGGGTCCCCTACAACCACTGCGTCGTCATCGCTCGACAGCAATGATCCTCGCCAGGATCAATCCGGTGATCGTCTTCCTGCGAGAGAACCGGTCCGCCGAGCGTGATGGCCCGCACGCTGGGGCATGCGACTCCGGGTGAACTGTTCGATGAGATGACTCGCAGACAGAGACGATCGGACGCCGAGGGTCGAGTGTTCGATCATCGAAGGGCGATCCGTTCAAGCTCGGGGTTTCCTTTCGCTGCGAACGCCATGAGGACATAGGCGGTGATCACTGGGGATATTGCACGGGAGAGGTTGTAGTAGTCGAACCAGACCTGAATCGTCAGGACCACTGCAAGTGGGACAAAGCCGACGGCCAGGTATCCCACTAGCCAGTTGGAGCGCACGAATCGGTAGGTGAACAGCGTCAGTATGAGGATAACGGCGACACCGAACACCATGCTCATGGGGTACTGGGGCCAGAGTTCCATCGATTCGACTAGTCCCTGCAAGGGCCAAGAGATCTCGTGAAGGTCTGTCCCCTCGGTCCAACCGGCCCGACTCCGCACATACAGTGCCCAAAGCCCCGCGGTTAGAGCCGGGAGAAACACATGGGCGAGTGCCAGGCGACGCTGACCCGTTCGCCATAGCCACAAAGCAATCCCGAGAGCCCCCACTAGTAGCACTTCCCTGGTCAGAACGGCGAGTATCAGCAGACCGATTGACAGACGACCACGGCCGCGCTGGAGAGCAGCCACGGATGAGAGCGCCAGGGCCAATCCGAGATGCCCGGAGCCTCCAACCAGGAGTTCACTCACGACACCGAGGTTCAGGGTGAACGCCAAACCCCACCACGGCGAACCGCCCATCCGCACCGAGATGAGGGCGGTCGCATAGGCGCCCAGACCGAAAGCCAGCACTGAGATGGAGAGCATCCCCCACACGATTCCCCACGGCGGCAACAGACCGCCTAGACCGACCAGAAGGGGGAACAGCATCCGCTGGGACCGATATACGGGGCGGTCGAGCAGGGCAGCGTGGGTGGACGGATCCAACAGAAACGGATCGTTGGCTTGAACGAAGAAGAAGCGACCGTCGTGTCCGACGCTGGACACGAGATGAATGTCAGATCCGAGCAGACCCATGACGAAGTCGCGCAGCGGGACGTCATCGACTCCGATCATCAGGAAGACAGTCGGATCGCCCTGGAAGGCGATGAGGTTACGAACGATGAATGCGACAGCCAGAAGTGAAGAGACCAGGCCAACCAACCGCGAGGTTATCCGGGTCTTGTCGACTGATGAAGTCGATGCCGCTCCGGTCACGGCACCCGGGCGACGGCGACGAGGCTCAGACCTGATCGGGCACCCGTGGCGTCAACCTTGCGAGCAACCGGAACCAGCAGGTCGAAGAGCCGGGCTTGCGCCGACGTGATCCGACCTGCGCCAAGAGCATGATGCCCTCGCCAGAGGATCCGACCCAGAGCGTTGAATCCCTCGATGGACACCAACTCCAGTCCTGCGGCTCGAATCACATCGGTCAAGGCGGCCTCGTCGAAACGACGCAGGTGACCCGCTCCGGTATCCGTAGGTCCGAACAGCTCCGGGCCAGCCGGTACCTGGATGAGCACTGTCCCGCCGGACCGACATCCTCGGGCGGCTCGCTGCAGAGCCAGCTTCGGCTCGGCTGCCCGCTGCAGTACATCGACCAACAGCACCGAGTCGAACTGCTCACACAGGTGCCCGGGAAGGTCGGTGTCTTCGAGGTCAATCTGCTCGACCTCAAGATTCTCGAGGTGCCCGAACCGACGTCTCAGGCCACCCACGTGGAGCGGTTCGGCTTCCAGGGCCACCACCCGCTCCCGGTCGAGAAGCAACGAAGTGAGATGACCAGGACCAGCCTCCACTTCGAGTACCTCAGCACCGAGGTGCGGTTCGAATCGAGACAGCATCCAGCGGCGAAATCGAGGGGCGCGACCGAGGCTCTGTCTTGTACCTATCGACTTGTCATCTGTCGCCCCGGTGTCGAGAAAGCGGAACTTGAAGATCAGCCACAGCGCCTGGACGCCGTCCTTCCAACCGATGTTCTTGCCTTCTGCGTAGGTCCGGCCGTGATAGCTGATCGGCACCTCGTAGATCCGTGCCCCCCATTGGGCAAGACGGGCAGTGATCTCCGGTTCGATTCCGAACCGCTCGGATGTGAGCCGCAGCTTCTTCAGGACGTCGGCTCGCACTGCCTTGTAACAGGTCTCCATGTCGGTGAGATTGAGGTCGTTTGCCATGTTCGACAGAGCGGTCAGGACCTTGTTGCCTAGCGAATGCCAGAAAAAGAGAACCCGCCTCTCGTCGCTGGCCGCGAAACGAGATCCGTATACGGCGTCGGCTCGACCGTCGAGGATCGGTTTGAGAACTCTCGGGTAGTCCTGTGGGTCGTACTCCAGGTCGGAGTCCTGGACTATGGCAATGTCGCCGGTCATGTGGGCGATCGCCGTGCGGATGGCAGCACCCTTGCCACGGTTCACCGGGTGACGGAATAGTTTGATGCGGGGATCGGAGGCTGCGAGTTCTTCGAGAATCGCCACCGAGTCGTCCCGGCTGCAGTCGTCCACCGCCACGAGCTCGATCTCCATCTCTACTGGGGCGGCAAGAACCTGCTCAACGATCGTGCGGAGGGTGCGCGACTCGTTGTAGACGGGCATCAGCACCGACAGACGGCCGCGTGAAGCGTGTTCGGAGTGGGTGGACATCTCTCTACCTATCGGACGAAACTCGACACAGGTTTACATGAACACGGGTCCGACGCATTTCTACTGCTCCGGCTGTCCAACACCGAGGATCTCCAATTCGACGCCGTATCCTGGGCCAGCGTGGCAGCAGGAATCACAGCACGCGGCTGGCAGGATGGTTGAATGACAGACCGCAGGAGGGCCCTCCTCGTAGCCGCTGTCGCTCTCGGATTGGCCTCCGCACTGGCTGCAGTCCGCGTGGCAGCTGTCGACTTCGGAGGTTTTGTTGCCGCTGGATCGGTTAACGCCGTCGACACATCGGTCTTCACATACGACCATGCTGGCTACGACGGCCAGTTTTTCTATCGCCTAGCGCTTGAGCCTTTCAGCACCGCCCATCGTGTCGACGGCGTCGCATTCGATGCCCCTGCCTACCGTCAGCAGCGCATCGGTTATCCGCTGATCGCCTACGCAGTTGCGGCCGTTACGCCGGCCTCGACCACTCAAGCATTGGTTCTCGTGAACGTCGCAGCTGTCGGGTTGATGGTCTTCTTCGCGGCTCGCATAGCCCAGCACTACCAACGCTCACCGATGTTTGGGTTGTTGCTCTTAGCTTGGCCGGCGTTCATCTTCTCGCTCGGACTCAACCTGGCAGAGATCGTGGCGATCGCATTCGCTCTCGGCGGAATCCGATTCGTCCTCATAGAACGACACGCTGTGGGGGTAGCTCTCTTCTGTGCTGCGGCCCTCACGCGCGAATCGACAGCGCTGATGGCGTTGGCGGCGCTGGTCGTCTATCGGAAGTGGATCTATGCCTGGGTCTTGGGACTCCTCGGCGTATGGCAGGCCACCGTGTGGGCGATATGGCGAGAGATACCCGGACTCACGTCTCTGCCGGACCCGGGTGAACGCCTCCTCGGATTGCCGCTCATCGGGTTGGTCGACAGCGCCCGATCTTGGTTC